>JAFTPE010000013.1 GCA_017463425.1 Clostridia bacterium
ACGCAAGAAATGTTGTCGGCGGTCAAAGCGTTTGCTTTGGAATGTAAATTGATCGGCGTATATAATCAAAACTGATAAGATAAAGTTCATCTCGTACATGGTATGGTCTTTTACATAAAAAATAGGGGGACGAGATGAGAAAAGGGAAGAAAGGAGAAAGAAAAATGCCTAAAAAACTTGGGTTTGCATTGGGCGCGGGGGGCGCGAGAGGCGTTGCGCACGTGGGGTTTTTGAAAGCGATGGAAGACGCGGGGATAAAACCCGATTTTGTTACGGGCTGTTCTATGGGTTCGGTGGTCGGCGCGGCATATTCGGCAGGGGTATCGATTGAAACGATGCGAAAAGCCGTTTGCAGTTTGCGATTGTTTGATTTGATTGCGCCAACGGGAAAACGTGGCGGCTTGTTCGATACGAAAAAAATGCGGCGTATTTTAGCGCATTATATCGGGGATTTGGATTTTGCGGATTTGCAAACTCCTTTTCATTGCGTGGCGGTGGATATGATTACGCAATCATTGATTGAATTTTCCGAGGGCAGTCTTTTGGACGCGGTGGTGGCGTCGTCGTCCATTCCGTCTATTTTTTGTCCGACGGAAAAGAACGGTATGCGCTTAATCGACGGCGGGATTTTGGAACGAGTACCTTTTGAGCAAGTGAAAAATATGGGCGCAGACGTAGTGGTTGCCGTAGACGTTTTGGGGTGGAGAGAATGTAAAGAGGATATGCCTGGAACGCTGGGGATATTGTTGGAAACCATTGATATTATGGACAATTACCGTACCCGCCGCAGACATAAAGAAAAAGCGGATATTATCGATTTTTGGTTAGAACCAGAATTGGGAAGTATGAGCCAATATTCGTTTAAACATTTTGATTTTGCATATCAAAAGGGTTATGAAATCGGCGAGGCGAACGTCGAGGCGATTCAAAAAGCCTTGCAATAAACGCGTAGGATAAAAAGTATGGATTTATTCGATTTTAACAAAAATGAAGAAACGGCGAAACCGCTTGCCGAACGTATGCGCGCCAATTCCTTAGACGAATTTATCGGGCAAAAGCATATCGTTTCAGACGGGTCGCTGCTTCGTCGCGCGATTGCAACCGACCGTTTGGGCAGTTGTATTTTTTGGGGGCCGCCGGGGTGTGGGAAAACCACGCTTGCCAATATTATCGCTTTGCGGACGAACGGAGAATTTATCAAATTAAACGCCGTCAACGCAGGGGTTGCGGACGTAAAAAAAGCAGTGGAAACGGCGCGTGAAAATTTGAAATTGTACAACAAACGCACATATTTATTGTTGGACGAATGTCATCGCTTTAATAAAACGCAGAGCGATTCGTTGCTCCCTGCCATCGAACAGGGAAAGATTATTTTTATCGGTTCGACGACGGAGAATCCCTATGCGGCAATGACGCCTGCTATTGTATCGCGTTGTCGGGTGTTTGAATTTAAGCACTTGACGAACGAGGATATTATCGACGCGCTGAAAAAGGCGATCAAGAGCAGGCATAAGGGGCTTGGCAAACAAAACGTAACGGCGGACGAGGCTGCGTTGGAACATATTGCTCGGACGGCTGGGGGAGATCTTCGGACGGCGTATAACGCCTTGGAACTCGCCGCGTTGACCACCGAGCCGAATACGGAAGGGACGGTGCATATCACCCTTGCGGATGCGGAACAATCCATTCAAAGAAAAGCGTTATCCTACAACGAAGATTCGTATTACGATTTTTTATCCGCGTTTTGCAAATCTCTTAGAGGGAGCGACGCGAACGCGGCGTTGTATTACGCAATGCGTTTGATTGAGGGCGGTTGCGACCCTATGTTGATTGCGAGGCGTTTGGTGGTACATTCGGCAGAGGACGTAGGAATGGCTGATCCGAGGGCGTTGCAAATTGCAACTTCGGCAATGTACGCGCTGGAAAAAATAGGATATCCCGAGGCGCGTATTCCGCTGTCCGAGGCGATTATATACGTATGCGAGGCGGAAAAGAGCAATTCGGTTGTGAACGCTATGTATGCGGCAATCGAGGACGTAAGAAATACGCGCGACGACAACGTGCCGCCGTATTTAAAGGACAATTCCTACGGCAGTAAAGAGGATAAGGCAAACAGCCGTCAATATAAATATCCGCACAACTTTGGCGGATACGTTGAACAACAGTATTTGCCCGATTCTTTAAAAGATAAGATTTATTACGTGCCGGGTGAAAACGGGTATGAAAACGAAGTGAAAGAAATCCGTAAAAGAAAAGGGAAAAAGAATTAAAAGAGGGTTGAATTTAAGAAAAGAAAAAATTTTGATATGATAGCGGAGGAAAAGAGATGAAAATTTTCAAGAGAATAGTTATAATTTTATGCACATCCTTCTTGTTTTTTGGGATAACTTCTTGCCGTAAGATATCGGATATAGCTCCAAAAAGTTACGGAGAATGGGATGGAAATTACATATATGCTGGAAATATTCGTTGTAAGACGACGGGAGAGGCTGACGAATATTTGGTGAAAACTCTTGTAAAAAATAATGTAGAATATTATGTTGAGGAAACGATTGATTTTGCATACAAAGACGATAATATTTATATGTGCTTATCTTTGCGGTCGGAGGAAGAGGAAAGTGATGCTGTTGATTGTTTTGTATATTATGATATTAAAGAAAAAACAACGGACATCATATATTGGGATTCGGAAAATTATGGGATTGAATACATTTATAACTTATCGGAAACTTTTGCAGTGTTAAATATGGGAAACAATAGTTTTTTGAGGGTAAATTATAATGGAAATGTAGAACCTATCCATGAGTATTTAAATCAATTGAAACAAGTGGGGGAGTATCTCATAAAATTTGATTATGTTACGAAAACTTTTTTGTTTCGCAAATGGGAAGAAACAGATTATACCGTTATGTTTACGGTATCAGATAAGGTAGAGTCAAATATTGAATACGTTGAGGAAGACGGCAAAAAAGGCTTTTTGGTATATACTAAAGCAGAAGAAGAAAAAACTTGGAGCAAACTTTATTTCTACGATATTGAAAAGCAAAGCGTATTCGAATTACTGGAAACAAATAATGTCGGGGATTTTTTTGTAAAAGATTGCTTTATTATGACAGGAGAACCTGAATATAGAGAATATGTAGTATTTAGTCCAATTTACGCTTTTGAGAATGGACAATTTAAAATGTGGGAAGATACACCTTTATCGATTAAACTTTGGTATAATTGTAAGTTATATCGTATTGATTACAAAACAATGGAATTGATTCTTATATACGATTTTGGTAATATGAATGCAAATTGTGATTTTACCGATTTTGTAATATTGGATAAGGAGACTCTTTATTTTTCTACGGAGGAAATAGTTTTTGGTGGAGGGATATTAAGGCGAGATAAAGTTGAAAAAAAGGATTATATTTTAAATTTGCACACAGGGGAATTAAAAAAGACAACCCGTGAAACATATTCGGATTGGTTGGCGAAAGAAAAAGAAAGAAGATTGATTGAGGAATCGCCGTCGTGCGGTACATATGTTTATTGGTTTGTACAAGATAGTTATGGTTATATGGGGAGAACTTATACATTATATCGGTATGATACCGAAAAAGATACGTTTGAAGCAATGCAATTTTGGAATATTGGTGAAAATGTTGAAGAGGATGAAGATGTTATATATCGTTATTCTTTAAAATTAAAAAATGTATGGGAAACCGAGGCTTTATTTGACGGCATTGTGGATTTAAATCACACAATTATTATTCGAGATTATTAAATTAAGTATAGGATATACGGTTAAAAAAAGGATTAGACGAAAAATGAAATGTTTGTATTGTGATTGTACGGAAAGCAAAGTGGTGGATTCGAGGTCGGCGGACGACGACAGAACCATTCGTCGGCGCAGAGAATGTACGGGTTGCGGCAGACGGTTTACCACGTATGAAACGATAGAGGTAACGCCCGTTTTGGTTGTTAAAAACAACGGAACTCGGCAATCGTTTAACGCGGAAAAAATCCGCAACGGGATTATAAAATCGTGCGAAAAACGCCCCGTGCCTATGTCCGTAATCGACGATATAGTTGCCGATATTTCCAAGCAAGTGTACAACAGTATGGAGAGTGAAATTACTACCAAAACCATTGGGGAAATGGTGATGGAAAGGTTGAAAAAGGTGGACGAAGTGGCGTATGTACGCTATGCGTCCGTTTACCGTTCGTTTAAAGATTTGTCGTCGTTTATGTCGGAGTTGAAACAGATGATGAAATCCGAAAAATCAGACAAGAAAAACGATTAAAGGAAATGAAAATGAAAACTACGAAAAAAATCCTTGTTGGAAACGTTGCAGTCGGCGGAGGAGAACGGGTAAAAATACAATCTATGACGACGACGAAAACAGCGGACGTGGAAAAGACGGTGGCGCAGATTACCGCGCTTGAAAACGCTGGTTGTGAAATCGTACGCGTGGCGGTTGCGGACGAGGCGGACGCGCAGGCGGTTAAAAACGTGGTGGCGAGGATAAAAACACCCCTCGTTGCCGATATTCATTTTTCGCCCAAACTTGCGGTGATGGCGATTGAAAACGGCGCAAATAAAGTGCGTATCAATCCCGGCAATATAGGCGGTGAAACGGAAATCAAGTTGGTGGCAGATTGTATTAAGGCTCATCATATTCCCGTACGCGTAGGCGCAAACACGGGGAGCATTGAAAAAAACTTTCTTGAAAAATACGGACGGAGCGCGGATGCTTTGGTGGAAAGCGCGCTGTATAACGCGCGTATATTGGAAAAATTCGGGGTGCACGATATCGCGGTTTCGGTAAAAGCGTCCGACGTGCCGTTGACGGTGTCGGCGTATTCGCTGTTGTCAGAGAAGTGTGATTATCCTCTGCATCTTGGCGTAACGGAGGCAGGCACAACGGAATCGGGAATTGTCAAGAGCGCGGTTGGAATCGGCAGTTTGCTGTTGAAAGGAATCGGGGATACCATTCGTGTTTCTTTGACGGACGACCCTGTGCAAGAAATATACGCAGCGCAACAGATTTTACGCGCTTGCGGATTGGACGAAGAATTTGTAGAAGTGGTTTCATGCCCTACCTGTGGGCGTTGCGCTTGGGAGAGTATGTCGCTTGCCAACAAAGTGGCAGAATTTGTAAAACCGTATAAAAAGCGCGCGAAAATCGCCGTTATGGGGTGCGTTGTAAACGGACCGGGCGAGGCGAAGGACGCTGACCTTGGGATTGCGGGCGGGGTTGGCTCGTGTTTGATTTTTAAAAAGGGCGAGGCGTATCGAAAAGTGGTGGCAAGCGAAGCGGAAAAAGAGTTTTTTAAGGAAATAAGGTTGTTGTTAGATGGCGAATAAGACGGAACAATTTTTAGAACAAATACGTGAAATCGACGGATTAAAAAACGCTATTCTCAGCGGAATCACGGTTTTGAAAAGGGAACGCATTGCCGAGTTTTTCCTCGTTACGGACAAAACGTATACGCAAGAGGAGGAAAAAGAGGCTTGTAAAATTTGTGAAAATTATTTGCCCGACGTTTTTTTGGCAAGGGTGAAAATCGTCAAACGCGTGCCGGACAAAACTTTGCTCAAAAATCGGATTTACGAATATATTCGCAAAAATTTCCCGGCGGCGTCGGCGTTTTTGGACGAGGAGAATATCGAGGTGGAAACGCTGTCTAGCGGCGCGAATTTTTACGTCGATATCGCGGCGGGCGAACAGACTCTGTTTACGTCGGGGAAAATATTGGACGAGGTAAGCAGGTATTTGTCGAGCGTGTTTTGCGGTGCGTTTTACGGCAACGTGAGAATCGTGGAAAAGACGAGGGACGAGAGCGTTTTAGACGAACTTCCAGAAACCCAAGCGGACGAAACCGCGCCTGCGGAGATACGTACGTTCCCGATATGCGGATACGACAAAATTGACGGTGTAGACGAGCCGTTGAAAAATGCGGTGTATATGGCGGACAGTCAAAACGCGGACGGAACGTTTTCGCTGTGCGGAAGAATTGTGCATATTGAAGAAATTCCGTACGTAAAACACAATGAAAAGACGGGCGAGGACGTGCAAAAGAGCCGTTTTTCGTTGGCGATCACCGACGATACGTTGACCGTTCGGACGAGTTATTTTCCCAAAAAAGCCACTGTGGATAAGGTGCGCGAATTAAAAGTGGGCGATAGGGTGGTTTTGACGGGGACGAACGAGGAATTTAAAGGCTCGACATCGTTCAAAGCGGCGAAAATTAATTACGGCGCGCCGCCTGAAAATTTTACGCCCGAGGCGCGAAAAGGTAAGCCCGTACCCAAAGCCTACCACGCCGTGTTTCCCGAGCCGTACGTGGATTATACGCAGGCAGGGCTGTTTGACAATTTGAGCAAGCCCGACGATTTGAAAAAGAACACGTTCGTCGTATTCGACTTGGAAACGACGGGATTAAACAACAACCCTGCAATGGGCAGAATGGATAAAATTATTGAAATTGGGGCTGTGAAAATCGTCAACGGAGAAATGACGGAAAAATTCTCGTCGTTCGTTGCGTGTAAAGAACGGCTTTCTCCCGAAATTGTGGAATTGACGGGCATACACGATTCCGATTTGATTGGCGCGCCCCCCGTGGAAAAAGTGATGGCGGATTTTTTCCGCTTTACTGACGGCGCGTTTTTAGTAGGACACAACGTAACGTTTGATTATCGATTCGTGCATTATTACGGGGAACAATACGGATATATGTTTGATAAAAAACAATACGATACGTTGACGTTGGCACAAGAGGTTTTACGTGGATTGTTGCCCAATTATAAATTGAATTCGGTGGCGGATTATTACGGGTTTACGTTTAATCATCACCGCGCGTTCGACGACGCTTGCGTAACGGCGAAGGTGTTTATCGAACTCGTAAAAGCGAAAGGAAAATTGGAATAAGAGGATTTTAAGAGGAGATAAAAAACGGAGATAAGAATGGAGAAAAAAGAGGTATACGATTTACTTTCACGCGAATTTCCCACACCGCAAGCGGTGATGACGGAAATTATCAACCTGGGCGCAATTCTCAATTTGCCAAAAGGTACAGAACATTTTCTCAGTGATTTACACGGGGAATCGGAAACGTTTTTACATATTTTACGCAATGCGTCGGGCGTTATTCGGACGAAAATCGATTTGGCATTGGGCGATAGTATTTCCACGGAGGAAAAAAACGAACTCGCCACGCTGATTTATTATCCCGAAAAACGTTTGGAAAAAATAAAGGACAGCGAAGAAGAGTTGGATTCGTTTTACGCCGTTACGCTTGGGCGGTTGATTGAGGTGTGTAAATTGGTTGCGGCAAAATACACTCGTTCAAAAGTACGTAAGGCAATGCCGAGGGAATACCAGTATATATTGGACGAACTTATCAATATGCCCTATCACAGTATTACGAAATCGGAATATTATGCAAACATCATATCGGGTATTATATCGCTTGGCAACGCAGACAAATTTATCGTGGCAATGTGCTTGCTGATTCAACGCCTTGCCGTTGACCATTTGCATATCGTAGGGGATATTTACGACAGAGGCAACGGCGCGGATAAAATTATGGATAAATTGCGTCAATACCATTCGCTGGATATCGAATGGGGAAATCACGACGTGCTGTGGATGGGCGCGCATTTTGGAAACGAGGCTTGTGTTTGCAATCTTATTCGCATCAACTGCGCGTATCGCAATTTGCAAGTGATTGAAAATTACGGCATCAACCTTCGCCCCCTCGTTATGTTTGCGTTGGAAGAATATGTGGGCGACCCTTGCGAAACGTTTCGTATTTCCGACGTATATGGCGAGGAAACGGACTTTGAAAAGAACGAGTTGCTGGCAAAAATGACCAAAGCCATCACCGTGATACAATTAAAATTAGAAAACGCGTGGATAAAACGACACCCTGAATTTGATATGGACGATCGGGTGTTGTATCCCTCGTCTACGCTCACGAAAAAAGAACGCGCATTGATAAACATTTTGAAAGAGGAATTTGAAAGCAACAAGCGTTTGAAAGAGCACGTGGATTTTTTATTGAAAAGAGGGAGCGCGTACAAAACTTTTAACGGGAATTTACTGTTGCACGGTTGTGTTCCAACGGAAAAAAGCGGCGAATTTTCCTGCGTTATTATTGGAGATAAACCGTATAAGGGCAAAGCCTTGTTGGATAGATTGGACGTTTTGGTGCGGACGGCGGCAAACGGGGATAGATACGCTCGCGAGTTTATGTGGTATCTTTGGTGCGGTAAAAAATCGCCCTTTTACGGACGGGATAAGATGTGCGTGTACAAACGCTATTTTGAAAACCAAGAGGAAAAAGAAAACAAAGACCCGTATTACGAATTTGTCAAAGATGAAGCATTTTGCTTGAAAGTGTTAAAAGAATTTGGGCTGAATGGAAAGTATTCGACGATTGTCAACGGACATATGCCCGTAAAAGTGAAAGACGGCGAATTGCCTGAGAGTGGAAATTGCCGTCATATTACGATAGACGGCGGGCTCTCCAAAGCGTATCATACAAAAACGGGAATCGGCGGATATACGCTGATTTGCAATTCGGAGGGAATGAATCTCGTTTGCCATTCTCCCGAATTTTCCAAAGAGGAGGCGTTGGAACATTACGCTGATTTGAAAGGAGAGGTGCGCCGTTTGATTGCGTTTGAAAAACGTATTCTCGTAAAACAGACGGACAAAGGCGCAGAAATGCAAAAGCAAATTGAAGTGTTGAAAGGTATGTTAAAAGAATATTATAAAGCGTAAACGGAAGAAAAAGGAAAACTTTTTTGAAAATGCCTTGTAAAATACTTGCAAAACACGAAGAATCGTGGTATAATAAGGATACTTAATAGTTCGGTAGAAGTATTGAGAGTGGCGCGCCACTCTCAATCTTGCTATGTAGAGGAAATTAAATGAAAACAAAACCTATTGCGGAGATTGAGGCTGCGTTGTTGCCGATTGCGACCCAGCTGGATATCGAAATTGTGGAAATCGAATTCAAACAAGGCAAAGAACCTGCGCTTACCGTATATATCGATACGGAAACGGGCGTGGATTTGAATACCTGTGAAAAATTCCATAGGGCGATTGACCCCGTTTTAGACGAAGTAGACCCGACGTTTGGCGCGCCGTATACGTTGAACGTGTCCAGCCCAGGCTTGGATAGACCTTTAAAAACAGACCGAGATTATCAAAAATGTATGGAACAAAAGGTGGAGGTCAAACTGTTCGCGCCAATGAAAGGGAAAAAATTTTTCGAGGCGATTTTAAAGGGACACGACGAGAATTGCGTATATTTGGAAGATAACGGCGAGGCGTTGAAATTGGAAAAAGCCAAGATTGCAAAAATTTGTCGGGCAATCGATTTTGAGTAAAAAAATATTGCATTAAATTTATAATAGAAAAAATCACGAAAAATCAACAGGAGATTTAAGAATTATGGAAAACAAGGAGTTTTTTGCGGCGCTTACCGATTTGGTAAGAGAAAAGGGGATCAGCGAAGAAGCGTTTATTACGACGCTTGAAAACGCGCTTGCGTCCGCGTATAAAAAACAGTTTGACGGCGGCGCGGAAATTGAAGTTTCGCTCAATGCGGAAAAAGGTACGATTGAATTTAAGGCAACTCGCTACGTCGTGGAAGAAGTGGAAGATAAAGATAAGGAAATTTCTTTGGAAGAAGCGCAGGAACTCAATCCCGATTATCAAGTGGGCGATACCATTGTAAAAACGTTTATTCCCAAGGATTTCGGACGTATTGCTGCGCAGACCGCAAAACAGGTTATTTTGCAAAAATTGCACGAAACCGAACGCGATAATACTTTTTCCGAATTTTCGGATAAGGAAGGCGAGTTGATGGAAGGCGTTATTCGCAAAATTGACGAACGTAACGTGTATATCGAACTCGGCGATAAGAAAATCGAGGGCGTAATGCCGCCTCAGGATAGAGTTGCTACTGAAAAATACGTAGTAGGCGACAGAATCAAGGTATTTGTAAAACGTGTTAAGAACAGCGGTAAGAGTTCGCAAATCGTAGTATCGCGTACGGCGCAAGGATTGGTGAAAAAGCTCTTTGAAGAACAAGTGCCTGAAATTGCGCAGGGTATCGTTGAGATTAAAGAAATCTCGCGTGAAGCAGGTCAACGTACGAAGATGGCGATTGTATCCAACGACGCTCGCGTAGACGCTGTGGGCGCTTGCGTAGGCAACCGCGGCGCAAGAGTAAACGCCGTTGTAGAAGAACTCGGCGGAGAAAAAATTGATATTATTCTTTGGAATGAAGACCCGTTGGCGTTTATTTATAAGGCGTTGTCGCCTGCAACCGTGTTGTCGGTAACGGCGAGAGGAGAACGTAGCGCGATGGCTATCGTACCTGACGAAAAATTGTCGTTGGCGATTGGTCGCGACGGACAAAACGCTCGTCTGGCGGCTCGGTTGACGGGCTGGAAAATCGACGTAAAGAGCGCATCTTCCCCCGAAGCGGCTGAAATTTTGGCGGCTATGGAAGCGGAAGAAAATGAAGAAATCGACGAAGTAGAAAGCGCGGAAGAAACGGAAGCGTAATCGATTTTTAGGGGGAAAGCCTGAGAAAGAGGAGGCTGAATATGCCGAAGAAAAAAAGCGTACCTATGCGTATGTGCATTGCTTGTCGGGAGATGAAACCCAAACAAGAGATGACGCGCGTGGTAAAAAACGCGGACGGTGAGATTGCCGCCGATCCGACGGGGAAAGCACCCGGTAGAGGCGCGTATATATGCGGCAACGAAGAATGTTTGAAAAAACTGACGGGTAAAAAATTGTTAAACAAGGCTTTTTCGGCGGACGTTTCCTTGGACGTGTATAGGGAAACGGAGGAGGAAGCTCTTGAAAAATAAGATAGAAACCTATCTTGGGTTTTGTGTCAAGGCGAGAAAAGTCGTGTTTGGTGTAGACAACGTAGAAAAACAAAAAAAGGGCGTTGTTTTATTGATAGCCGACGAAACGCTTGGGCAAAATTCATTGAAAGAGTTGTTGAAAGCAAAAGAAAAATTCGCCTGTCCGCTGTTGGTGGCGGAAAAGGACGTTTTGGGCGAATGGCTGTATCGCGCGGGAGTGAAAGCCGTGGCGATAACTGATAAAAATCTCGCGTCGGCGATTATGAGAGAACTTGACGGCGCGCCGCAATTGAAATTATATTCTGGAGGGAACGACTGAACCTATGGCAAAAAAATACGAAAATGTGGAAAAAGTTTTGGGATTGTTGGACGATAAGCAACTCGGAGGGTTGCAAAAGCGTCTTTCTTCCACAGAAAAAAACCTTTCGGAAATTTTAAAGAAACTTTCCGCGTTAGAGGCTGAAAAGGCAGAACGCGACGCTGCGGAAGCGGCTGCAAGAGCTGAAGAAGAGGCTCGGATTGCCGCAGAAGAAGCGAAAAAAGCGGCAGAGGCGGCAAAGAAAGAGGCTGAGGAAATAGAGGCGAAGAAAAAGACGGCTCGTAAAAAGGCGGAAACGAAAGCGGAAGAAACGCCTGTAGAGGTTAAGGAAGAAACGCCTACGGAAGAAAAGCCGAAAAAGACGACGAGAAAGAAAAAGACGGAAACGCCCGTAGAAGAAGGCGTGGAAGAAAAAGCGGAAACGAAAGCGGAAGAAAATCCCGTAGAAGCGCCCGTGGAAAAGAAGGAAGAATCCGTAGACAAGAAAGAAGAATCCAAACCGACGGTAAAGAGCGAAACGCGTACGTTTGTACCTAAAACGGAAGAACGCACCGCGTCTGCTGCGCCGCGCGCGCCCAGATATTTTAGAAACGGACAGGAACAGGGTGTGTACGTGGCAAAGCCCGGCGTAGACGTTTCTGCGTCTACTCCTTCGACTTATCGTCCTCGTACGGAAGGCGCAAGACCTGCGCGTCCGCAGGGGGATAGACCTGTAAACGGAGGCAGACCTACAAACGGTGCTCCCCGTTCGTCCCGTCCTATGACGAGCGCGCCGATGGTTGCGCCTATCTCGCAAGGCAGAGATACAAAATCGTTCTCTGCGCCTGCGAAGAAAAAGACGTTTGAAAAGACGTATACGGAAAAGAAACCTCTTTCCAAACGTACTTTGATTAAACAACAAGGTATGACCGTAGAGGATTTTGACGAGGATAAGAGCGGATACAGAAAGGTGCGTTCGCCTAAAAAACAAAAACGTCAAGAAATTCCTACGATTAAGATTGAACACGCGGTGGTTACGACGCAAGACATTCCTTTGAAAGTGTTGTCTGAAAAGTTGGGGGTTTCCGCGGTGGAAATCACGAAACGCCTTTTCAAAGAAGGCATTATGAAAGGAATCAACGATTCTATCGATTATGAAAACGCAGCGTTGATGGCGGCGGATATGGGAATCGATTTGGAATACAAACCTGAAAAGACGGCGGAAGAAGTGTTGATGGATACGACGGCTGTGGAAGATGAAAGCAAGCTCGTAACACGCGCGCCTGTCGTAACGGTAATGGGACACGTTGACCACGGTAAAACGTCTTTGCTCGACGCGATTCGTTCCACTTCGGTAACGAGCGGCGAGGCAGGCGGTATCACGCAGAGCATTGGCGCGTATACGGTAACGGCGAAGGGCAAACAAATTACGTTTATTGACACGCCCGGACACGCGGCGTTTACCGCAATGCGAGCGCGCGGCGCGAAAGTAACGGACGTCGTTATTCTCGTCGTAGCCGCAGATGACGGTATTATGCCGCAAACGATTGAGGCGATTAACCACGCAAAGGCGGCAAACGTGCCTATTATCGTGGCTATGAACAAGATGGATAAACACGAAATCAATCCTGACCGTGTAAAACAGCAATTGATTGAGCACGAACTCGTACCCGAAGAATGGGGCGGCGACACAATGATTGTACCCGTTTCGGCAAAGACGGGTATGGGCATTGACGATTTGCTTGATTCCGTCAACTTGATTGCGGAAATGCAAGAACTCAAAGCCAACCCCGACCGTCAAGCACGTGGTACGATTATTGAGGCGAAGTTGGATAAGGGCAAAGGCCCTGTTGCAAGCATTATCGTCCAGACGGGTACGTTAAAAACGGGCGACAATATTTTGTCGGGTACGACGATGGGGCGTGTTCGCGCTATGTTCGACGACAAAGGCAGAGCGGTTAAGAGCGCAGGTCCGTCTATGGCTGTGTCCATTCTCGGTTTGGAAGACGTACCGAATGCAGGCGACAGCATTATGGCGGTAGACCAGTCGCTTATGAAACAGGTACAAGAAGAAAGAAAGAACAAAGAACGCGAAAGCATGATTAAAGAACAGAGCCGCGTTACTTTGGACGACGTCTTTGCGCAAGTGGAGGAAGGTAAGATTAAAAACCTCAATCTTATCGTCAAAGGCGACGTGCAAGGTAGCGTAGAGGCTGTGAAACAGTCGTTGGAAAAATTGACGAACGAAGAAGTGCGTGTAAAAGTCATTCATTCTGCGGCAGGCGCAATCAACGAGGGCGACGTGATGTTGGCAGACAGCGCGAATGCAATCATTATTGGGTTTAACGTTCGTCCTGACACCAAGGCAAAGAAACTTGCCGAACAATCCAAGGTAGACGTAAGAAGTTATCGTATTATATACGAATTGTTGGACGATATGGAGGCGGCTCTTAAAGGTATGCTTGCGCCCAAACTCAAAGAAGTGCTTACAGGTAAATGTGAAGTTCGTCAGACGTTTAACATTACGGGCGTTGGTACGATTGCAGGTTGTTATGTAACGGACGGTAAAATTATTCGTGGTGGCAAGTTGCGTATTTATCGTGAAGATATCATGATTTGCGAAGGCGGCGTAAAGCAGTTGAAACGTTTCAAAGACGACGTAAAAGAAGTCAATTACGGTTACGAATGTGGTTGCGCTATCGATGGATTTGACGCAATCCGCGTAGGGGATATTATCGAATGTTACGTTACGGAGGAGATTAAAGCGTAATGAAAGTGTCGAGAACGTCAAGATTAAACGGCGAATATCAAAAAGAAGTCAGCGCGATTATTCGTCGTTTAAAGGATAGAGAAATCGAACTTAAAGGGTTGATATCCGTTACGGAAGCGGATGTTGCGCCTGATTTGAAAACGGCGATTATCTACGTGAGTATTTACGGCGGAAAAGAGGAAGAAACCAAGCGTTCGTTTGAAATTTTGCAGGAAAACGCAGGGTTTATCCGTCATGAATTGGCAAGGGTGATGCATACGCGAACAGTGCCTATGCTGACGTTCCGTATGGACGGAAGTATGGTTTACGGTGCAAAAATGGACGAATTGTTTAAAAGCATTACGTATTCTACGCCCGAAACGCCCGACCCTACCGAAGACGATTGATTAAAAAATGCGTTGCAGCAATGCAACGCATTTACTACTTTTGAAAAGGAAGACAAAAAATGAATTGCAGTTTAGAAAAAATAGCGGAGAGAATATTACAGGCGCAAAACGTAGTAATTTTTACACATATGCGCCCTGACGGCGACGCTTTTGGCAGCGCGTTGGCGTTGTCGCGCGCATTGGAATTTTTAAAAACACCGTATCAGGTATGCGTTGAATCGGATATTCCCTCCAATCTTGCCTTTGTAGAGGGAATAGAAAAAGTGAAAAAAACGCCCGAGGGGGAATTTGACCTTTTGATTACCGTCGATTGCAGCGACGAACAGCGTTTGGGGGCGTTATCCGATTTGTTTTTACAAACGCGGCGTAAAAAAATAGATACGATTAACGTAGACCATCACGTTTCCAACACTTGTTTTGCAAAATACAATCACGTGCGTGAATGTTCGGCAAATTGTATGAATATGGCAAAACTCATCGAATACCTGGGTGCGCCTATTGATAAAAAAATGGCGGAATACTTGCTGATGGGTTTGTTGACGGATTCGGGAAATTTCTCGCACGACGACGTAACGGAGGAAACGCTTTCTTTGGGCGCAAAATTGGTGGCGGCAGGCGCAGATATACGCTATTATCATTACAATCTATTTAAAAAACAACCCAAACAACGTGCGGCGTTGTACGCAAGGACGATGAGCGGTATTCGTTATTATTTCGACGATAGATTTGCGGTGATTGTGATAACGCGAAAGGCGATGGAAGAATGTGGCGCGGACAACGGTATGACGGAGGGATTTGTGGATTTTCCGTTAAACGTAGACACGGTGGAGATTGCAGCCTCTGTAATGGAAGTAAAACAAGGTCAATATAAAATTTCGTTGCGTTCAAAAACGTACGCAGACGTAAACAAGGTGGCAGGAACGTTTGGTGGCGGCGGACACGGACGTGCGGCAGGGTGTATGCTGTTTGGGGAATTGGAAGAAATTTTAGACAAACTCTCGTATACGGTTTCGCAATATTTGGAGGATTAAGCGGTATATTTGATAAAATTCGTCAAAGCAAAAAAGAAAAAGACGAAAGATAGAAAAAAGTTTTCCCTCACGACGGATTTTTTCTGCCGTGGGGGTTGATTTTTTTGTCGTTTGCGTGTATAATAGAAAGGAGAAAGAATAAGCCTTGTTTCAGGCAGGGTTTTATCGCGGAGGTATGGGAGAAACGTATGGCAATCAAGGCGAAAAAATTGGAAGAAATCGTTTCATTGCAAGGGGAAATTTCACGGGTCGTATCGTATGTGGATTATTTTGCGAGGAAACCGTTGTTTTCCTCTTTACAGATAAAAAATACGGGGGAAGAATCGGTAAACGATTTGACGTTGAGTATTTATAACGACAACGGAATGTTGATAAATTGCAACAAAACGTTGGCGGAAATTCCCTTTGAAAGCGTTGTGGAAGTGGATGCGGGAAATCTTCTTTCTCCCGTGTATTTCGCAGACTTGGAAACGGTGAAAGAGGAAAAAATAAACGTCGTCTTGAAAAAGGAAAAAACAATCGTTTGCGCGCTTGAATTCACCGTTACGGCGTTGCCTTTCGATTATTGGCAGGGCGTGGAGGGCGACGTGGAACAACTCGCCGCGTTCGTTCGTCCTCGCTTGGCGGATTGTATCAAAATGCAATCGGAAATCGACGCGCAGTTAAAAAAATGGAACACGCCTTGCGAGCTTGGCGGATACGCAGGCAACGATAAAAACGCCGTTCGTAGGATAATTGCGGCGTTGTATGCAGGATTGCGTCGTTTTTCAATAACGAAAACCGATTGCGATATCACCAAACCCGTCGAGGCAGGCGCTGGCGTAAAAATTTTATCCCAGCGTAAAGCAACGTCTTTGGAAATGGCTCTGTTTGTCTGCGGTTGTTTGGAGAGTTTGGGATTACATTCGGTAATTCTGTTTGGAGAAAGGGAAGTTTCTTGTGGCGTGTGGTTGTATGACAGTTGTTTTATCGATACGACGACGGACGATATGCAACGGATAAGCGCGTATATTTCGGACGGAATTAACAACCTCAGTTGTTTTGATATTGAAGATTTGTTTTCAGATAAGAACGCCGCGTATTCTACGTCGGAGGCGCATTTTAAACAAAAATTGGAAACGGGCAATTATTACGAACGGTGTGTGGATATTCACCGTTGTCGCATTTCGCACGTGATGCCGTTACCGTTGCGCGCAAAAAACGTAAAGGGGTTTGAAATTTTATCGGAAGAGGACAGCGCACCTGACAGCGCGCCGAAAGAATTGCGCTCTACGCAAAAACTCAGTTTAGATAACGAACAAACCAAGGACAAGCAATGGGAACGCCGCTTGTTAGACTTGTCTATGAAAAACGCATTGTTGCATTTTTCGCCTACGAAATCGGTGGTGCATCTCGTTTCCGTATCCGCAGACGATACGTTGGACGTATTGATGGAAAAAGGGGAAATGCCGCTTGGCGCAGCGACGAACGACGTCTTGGAAATTGCAAAACGCAACGTTCATTTTGGTTCAAGTTCGGAAATGAAACGTATGAAAGAGCTGATTTTATTGGAAAATCGCTCGGGTATATTGCGTACGTATTTTGAAGAAAAACTCCTTACGGAAACGGTAACGCGTTTGATAAAGAAGAACAAAGAGGCGGACGAGGAATCGGGTACGAAAATTTTGTATCTTGCGCTTGGTTTTTTAAAATGGTATTCCAAAGAGGACGGAAAAGAAAGGTATGCGCCACTCGTTTTACAGCCCGTGCAATTAAAAAAGAGCAAGGGTGGCAACGGATTTTCCGTGGCGATTACGGATGAGGATTTGTCCGTCAATTCGACCCTTCTCGAATTTTTAAAACAAGAATTTAATATTGATATCCGTGGGCTTGCAGGCGCGATACAGGGCTTGAAAATTTCGGAAATCCTGGCTATGGTGCGTATGGAAGTAGTGGGAATGAAAGGTTGGGAAGTGTTTGACGACGCGTATCTTGCTGCCTTTTCGTTCGCACGGTATCAAATGTGGAACGATTTACGGCAAAATATCGGCGAATTTTCCAAAAATAAAATTATTCAGGCGTTGCTTGACAATTCTGTTTTAGTAGGCGGCGGCGTGGACGGGATTCCTAAAGAGGACGAGTCGTTGCCTGAAACGACGTTGACGCCGTTGCTTGCGGACGCGTCGCAATGGGGCGCAATCGCTATGTCGCAAACGGGCAAGAGTTTTGTTTTGCACGGTCCTCCGGGAACAGGGAAATCCCAGACGATTACCAATATGATAGCCAACGCGCTCTACGAAGGGAAGCGCGTATTGTTCGTAGCGGAAAAACAAGCCGCTTTGTCCGTCGTAAAAAAGAGATTGGACGGCATAGGCATTGGGGAATTTTGTTTGGAACTTCATTCCAACAAAGCGAACAAAACGGACGTTTTGCAAAAATTGACGACGACGCTTGCGCTTGCTGGCGGACAAGAAAACGTGTCGTTACATGAAAAATCCGAAGTTATTGCAAAATTAAAAGAGGAAGTGGGCGAGCCCTTGGTTGCGTTACATAAGAAACGCAGATTAGGAGTGTCGATTTACGAGGCGTTGTTGATTTGTTTGAAAAATAAAAACGCGCCTGATATTATGAATATTGAAAGTACGTTTTATGACGGCTTGACGAAAGAAAAAATTGAAGTCTACGAGCGTGTGATGGTGCAGGCGGCTGCGGCAGCAAAAGAATGTGGCGGCGTGTACAATTCACCGTTTGCAAACGTGAATTTGACCGAATACAGTTTGGCTGTGCGCGATTTGGTGTACTGTTCGTCGGAAGTAGTGATTGCGGAAATCAAGCATTTGAAAAATTACGTCGCTTTGTTTTTGGATTTGTATCGGCAAAAAATCAGTACGCTTACGCGGAAAAAATTGTCTGCACTTTACGATATAGCCAAGACGTTGGAAAGCGGCGTATTGAATAAATATTATAAGGAAAATGAAGAAGAATTTTACGCGTTTTTCAATGCGAATCGCCGTTTGGACGCTTGCCTGGAAAAATATTTTTCCGTATGCAAAAAGTTAGTGGATATACCCAAAGAATACAAAGAACTTGGGGAATGGTTGGATAAAGGCAGAACGGATTATGAAACGAATAAGACGGTAAACGTTATCGTCAAAAAGTTGAATAAAACGGCGATAAAGCCTTTGGAACGTGAGGAAACGTTACAAATTCTGGAAACATTGTTTGAAATCCATGAGGCGATGGCGCGGATTAAAAGCAATACCAATTTGTCGCAATATTTCACGCTCGCATTCGGGCGAGTGGATTTCTTTGACGCGCGGAAAAATTTCTTGAAAGATTTGTATCGTCTGCACGAGTTGTGCGCCTCCGTATTTATGGAATACAACGCGGACAGTTTTAACAGTATGTGTGTGCGCGCGGCGAGCGGTTATTCTTCGCCCGTATTGCAGGGCCTTACTCGTTCGATTGACAGTTTCCGTGTGGCGGAGGAGAGCTTTTTGCAAACGGTGAACGCGGACAGACGGAAAGTTCCTGAAGAAGAAATTTTGGATTCGTACACGGCAAAAGCTGGCGCGTTGATTGAAAATATTGATATGCTGGCGTCTTGGTGTATGTATAAAAAGACGGCGCAAGCGTTGGATGAATCGGGGTTGACGTTTATTACCGACGCGTTGGAAAACGGCGCGGTTACAGGCGAAAACATCATAGACAGTTTTGAAAAAAATATCTATAAAAATTTCTTGCAGACGAATATTCCGCTTGACCCTGTATTGGCGAGGTTTTCCGCGGCTGTATCTGAGGAAAAATCAGAAAGTTTGCGTTTGACAATGGAAGAATTTTCAAAAATCACGAAAGAGGCGATTCGCGCGAAGTTGATTTCCAATCTTCCTACTGTCGGTACGGAAGGTAGGCTTAGTTTGGAATTGGCGAATTTCCAACGCTTGGCGAAATCGAATTTGCGCGGTATGGGATTGAGAAAATTATTTGAAGAAATTCCCGAACTGATTAAAACGATTGCGCCCTGTATGTTGATGAGCCCGATTACGGTTTCTCAATATCTGCAAGCGGAAAACGGATTGTTTGATATGGTTATTTTCGACGAGGCGTCCCAAATCCCGACGGCGGAGGCTATTTGTTCGTTGGCGCGAGGGAAAGCGGCTATCGTGGTTGGCGACCCGAAACAGTTGCCGCCGACTACGTTCTTCAATACCAACTACGTGGACGAAGAAAATTTGGAAAACGAGGATATGGAGAGCGTTTTGGACGATTGTCTTGCTATCAATATGCCTCAACGGCATTTGACGTGGCATTATAGAAGCAAACACGAGAGTTTGATTGCATTTTCCAATATTATGTACTATGAAAACCGTCTGTGTACGTTCCCCTCGCCCGACGCTTTGGCAAGCAAAGTCAAATTCGTATTGGTGGAGGACGGCGTATACGATAGAGGGTTTACCAAGAAGAATAAGGCGGAAGGCGACGCGTTGGTGGAAGAAGTGCTTCGTCGGCTTGCTGATGATAAACTCAATAAATCGAGTATGGGTATCGTAACGTTTAGTTCGGTGCAAAAAGAATATATCGAAAAACGGCTGTCGCAGGCGATTGTGGAAAGGCGATTGGAAAGCGCGGCGTATGACAGGGAAGAACCGTTGTTTGTGAAAAACCTTGAAAACGTGCAAGGGGACGAACGCGACGTGATTTTGTTCTCGGTATGTTACGGGCCTGACAGAATGGGCAGAATTTCCTTGAATTTCGGGCCTTTAAACCAAGTGGGCGGTTGGCGGCGTTTGAACGTTGCCGTATCACGCGCAAGAGAGGAAATGGTGGTGTTCTCGTCTATGACGGGGGCAATGATTGACGTATCCAAAACCAATTCAAAAGGGGTTGCGGGGTTAAAGGCGTTTTTGGATTTTGCGCAAAAAGGCAGAACAAACCTTGCGATTTCTTCAAGCAATTTGATTACGAAGAAACCGGGACTTGGAAAATATATCGCGGAAGAATTGTCGTCGTACGGATACGAATGTCGTTACGACGTGGGCGTTTCGGGCTTTAAAATTGACGTTGCCGTAATCGATCCTCGAAACAGAAATCGTTTTATTTTAGCGATTATGTGCGATACCCCCAATACGTTCTCCGTCAAGGATAGAAATATTTTGCAGATTCAGACGTTGAAACGTAATAATTGGAACGTGGTGCGCTTGTTTACAGTCAATTATTATAACAATCCCAAACGGGAAATTAAAAAGATAAAAGATTTGTTGGATAAATTGACGGGCGCGGAAAAACGTGGCGGAACGGAGCTTAACCGCTCTAAGAAAGCGTATAAAACGGCGGTTTTAGACGAACGTTTTGAAAATGCGACGTATATCACGTCGGGCGAAAACGATAAAGAAATTATCGCGCGGTTAAAGGCAATCGTCGCGGCGGAAGAACCGATTTCGTTCGATTTCCTCGTCCGCAGATGTTTGACGAGTTTGGGGATTTTGAAATACGGCGGAAAAGTGGAAAACCGTATGCAAGCGTTGATTGCACTGTGTGGTTTTAAATATGAACGAATTTTTGGTACGGCGTTCTATCGCAAGACGGATAAAATGGTTGCGTGCGAGAGATATCGTGTGGAAACGGGCGAACCGTTGAGAAAATCGGAAACGGATTTCACACCGTATGAAATTATTGCAATCGTTCGTGGCGCGTTGGAAGATAAAGTGGCGTTGTATATGGAAGAGGCTCAAATTATCGTTGCGTCCGTGTTGCGCGTAACAAAGCCCACGGAAAAATTTGTGGCGTACGTCAACGACTGTGTGTCGTTGGGTGAAGAAAAAGGCTTGTTCGTGCGTTCGGTGTCCGATAGAATTTCGTTGGCGTAAAGCGTTGACGTTCAAATAACAAAGAGAAAAACTTATGAAAATCGTTGCGAAAAAACTTTGGGAATCAGAAGAAACGACGGATAAGTTGTTTAACTTTCGTCCCGTGTTTTTTGCGGCGATTTTTCTATGTCTTGGTATTGTGTTTGCCTATAAACGCGTAATAGAGGGGATTTCTTCGCTGTGGGCGTTGGGTTTGTTGCCGTTTGCAATTCTTCCGTTTTTCTTTGCTCGAACACGTAGTCGTATGGAAAAAACTGCGCTTTCGATTTTGGCGTTGGCGATAGTCTTCCTTTTGGGACAAAGTATATTTCTTGTAAAGTGTAGCTCGTTTACCAACGTTGAAAGAATGGATTCGTATACCACCGTGATTGGTCGAGTGGTAGAGAAAAACGAGTTTGGTTCTACGGTGAGGGTTGTTTTAACCGATTTGAGTATCGGCGAAAAATCGACCAAAGGAAAACTCAACGCGTACCTGCCTGCCTCGTTTTGTAAAAACGTACGCCTTTCAGACAAACTTTTATTAGAGGGGCGGGCGCAGACGGACGTTGCGTTGACAAACGAACGAGGGTTTCGCGCAACGGATATCAAAGAAAACGTTGTTTATCAGCTGACAGAAATAGAAAAATGTGTCGTCGTGGGACATAAAATAGATGTATTTCTTGAAGTAAAAGAACGAATGAAAACCGTTTTATACGCAGGCATGAGCGAGGAATCCGCTGCAATCAGCTATGCGACGTTGCTCGGCGACGTTTCGGGAATAGAGGGTGGATTGTTGGAGAACGTTCGCGTAGGCGGCGTGGCGCACGTATTTGCCGTTTCGGGGTTGCATATCGGCTCGCTTTTTGCGTTTTGTATGCTGATTATCAATAAGACGAATTTGAAAAACACTTCAAAAATATTACGATTTTTATTGACTGCGGCAAAGTTGATATTTTACAGCGGCGTGTGCGGATTTTCGTCATCTGCGCTAAGGGCTACGGTTATTTGTTTGGTGATGTACGGCGCAAAATTGATAGGTACGACTTCGGATTTTTTAGAACGAATCGGTTTGGCGGCGGTGCTGATTTTGCTTGTTGCGCCGACGTCGCTGTTTGAAATAGGGTTTCAATTATCCTTTGCGGCTTGTTTGGGATTGGCGTTTCTTACTCGTCCGTTTGCAAAGGCGTTGCAAATGTTGAGTGGGGCGATTGTAAAACTCTTTCAAAAAGAGGGGAAGGCTCGTCCAAATCCGAAAAGGAAAGGCGACACTTCGCCGCTTACCATTCCGCAGAGGGCGTTGCGTTCGACGATTTCTTTTCTTTCCGCAAGTTTAGCAGCTCAGGTTGCAACCGCGCCGATTTTATTACGGGCGTTTGGGTATTTGTCGGGCGCAAGCCTAATTTTAAATTGTATATTCGTGCCGTTTATAAGCGTAGGGTTTTCAGTATTGTTGCTGTTCGTGGCGTGCGCCTGTTTGTTGCCAACGGCGTTTTCTTCCGTTTTGTTATACTTGCCGTCCGTCGTGTGGTCGTCTTTGACGCTCGTATTTCACGCTGTGGATTTTTCTGCGTTTGCATTGACGGGGATAAGGATATCGGGCGGAAGTATGATATGTTATTACGGTGGAGGGTTGTTCCTTTCGGATAAATGGAACGTACGAAGAAAAGAAAAATATTTTCTCGTTTTGGTTTGTTTTGTGGCGTTTGGCATAACCATGTACGCGTTGAACGTATAAATAAGCAAAGGAGA
The DNA here is from genome assembly GCA_017463425.1 of Clostridia bacterium. Classification (GTDB taxonomy): domain Bacteria; phylum Bacillota; class Clostridia; order Christensenellales; family Borkfalkiaceae; genus Scatosoma. Next base: position 22,945 of record JAFTPE010000013.1, read on the forward strand.
AAGAGAGAATACGGAGCGAAATAGCAAATGCAATTTTGTTGCTTTTTTACGGATAATATGGTATAATGATAAATGGTTAACCTTTCATAAAAGAAAAAAGAGGAGGCGCGGAGAGTGAAATACGTGGATTTTAAAAAATTTACCGACGAAAACGGCGCGCAACCGATTTATCTTTTTGAGGGAGAGGAAACGTATTTTCTCGAAAAGGGCGAAACGCTGATTAAAACTCGGTTTTTACAAGAACCGACGTTGGATTATTCGGCGTTTGACGGCGCAGGGTTAAAGGGCGATAAATTAAAAGGACTGATTTCTTCTGTGAATGCGTTCCCTTTTGTCAGCGAAAAACGGGTGGTGCGCGTATCGGAATTTTATCCCACGGAAAAGGATTTTGAACAATATTTAAAGCCGTTATTTGACAATCCTCCTAAAGACGGGATTTTGTTGATTATCAACTCTGCAAAAGGAAAAACGGGAACGGCGGCGCTCGCGAAAAAGCCGAACGTAACGTACGTGGATTGTTCCCGTTCGGATGAAGAAACGATTAAAAAATGGATTTATCTTACGTGCAAACGTGAAGGAGTGTATGCTGACGGTATTACTTGCGGTAAATTGGCGACGTATTGCGCTTTTGATATGTCGCGTATCTCAAAAGAAACGGAAAAACTGTTGACGTATTGCCAGGCTGCAAACATAGAGCGTTTGACCGACGAAATCGTGGATAATTTGGTGTATCCTGATTCTGAATATAAAATTTACGAATTGGCAAACGCGTTGTCCAGAAAAAATTATTCCGCGTATATGAAAATTCAAGCGGATTTGTTGACTCGCGGGTTTAACGAAACGCTGTTGCTTTCGTCGCTGACCTCGTATTTTCGCGGTTTATACGACGTGGCGGTAACGCAAGGAAACGACAAAGAAGTGGCTGTGGCGCTAGGAATGAAAGAATATGCGGTGAAAAAGAATCGCGAACAGGCTGCAAAATTGGGGACAAAAGAAATATTACGACTTTATAACGAGGTTTATGACGCAGTCTGCGGTATAAAATGTGGCGTATTGACGCCTGCGTCGGCGTTAAAGTCGGTTACGGCGAAATTATTTTTTCAAAAATCGTAAAAATCTAACAAAAACCTTTAGAAAACGCTTTATTTTTCGGCGTAGATTTTATATAATGAATTAGAAAGAATAAAATTGTTTTTCGTGTTTAAAGTTGGATATAGATAAAAGAATTGACGGAGGAACGTATGGGAATGAATGTATTGGCGGCGACGGCAAATTTTGAAAACATTTGGAATGGAATCCTTGGATTTTTCAACGATTTTCAAGTGATTTTTGCCGTGGAAATTGTTTTGTTTTTCGCCTTGATATTTTTTGTGTCCAAAGTGTTGCGCGACAACGACGCGACTAAATTGATGTTGTTGTATTGGTTGTTGACGCTCGTGGGTGGCGCAATGCGAATTTTTGATGAAAACTTGATGTCGAAAGGGTTCTTCCTTTTTTACGTCATTTTGATTTCGGCTTTTATGCTGATTTTGTTTAACGTAGAAGTTAAAAAGAGTCTTTGGGACGTACACAAATCCAAGGAGAATTTGGCGGAAAAATTGTTGCAAGGCGGGGGCGGCGAAGTTCGTTCGCAGGCGGACACCGAACGCTGTATTGCAAACATCATAAAGGCGTTACAAAATATGTCGAAAAACAATGTTGGGGCGTTGATTGTTCTCTCAAAAGGCAGTTTGCCCAAGCAAGTGTTACAAAGCGGCGTTACCATTGACGCGGAAATTTCTACGCAGTTGATTGAAGGGATTTTCTTTCCCAAAGCGCCTTTGCACGACGGGGCAATGGTTATCAATTCGCATAAAATTCAAGCGGCGGGTTGTTTCTTGCCCTTGACGCAAAAAACCAGCTATCCCAAAGAATACGGCACACGCCACCGCGCGGGGATTGGTATTACCGAAGTGGCGAACGTGATTTCCTTAATCGTTTCGGAAGAAACGGGGATTATTTCTATCGTGCGGCAAGGTTCGGTAACCAGATATGCCGATTACGATATGTTAACGGACGCATTAAAAGCGTATTATTGGCAAGAGATGCCGTTGGTGGATAGAAAACGCAATATTGGAGGCAATAAATGAAATTTACAAGATTTTTAAAAAACGTGTTTGTTTCTAAATTTTGGATTAAAGCGATTTCCCTCTTATTGGCGGTTATCGTGGTCGTTTTATTGAATATTTAATACGGATATAAATAGAGGGAGAATAGAGAAGTTATTACGCGGCAAAAGAAAGACTTTGCCGAAAAAGGAGTTTTTATGGGTATCAAGGTTTGTAAATTTGGTGGTACGTCTATGGCAGACGGAAACATCATTTTAGCGGCTGCAAAAATTATCGAGGCGGACGAACAACGTCGTTACGTTGTGGTTTCTGCGCCCGGTAAACGGTTTGGCGGAGATATAAAAGTTACCGATTTGCTGTACGCTTGTTCGGACGCGTACGAGTCGGGTGATGAGAAAGCGTTTCAGGAAACGTTTGAAAAGATCAGCGTTCGTTTTTTGAATATCGAAACGGAAATTGGCAGAAATTTAGGCGTACAGGAAAGCCTGGACGTGGTGAGAAAAGAAATTCTTTCGGGCGCAGGGCGCGATTATTGCGCTTCTCGAGGGGAATATTTGGCTGCCAAAATTATGGCGGCGGTTTTAAACGTGCCGTTTGTGGACGCAACCGAATTTGTGCGTTTTACTAAGGACGGGGCTTTGAGTGAAGAAACGTTTGCTTTAGGCGCAGAAGTATTGAAAAAATATCCTCGCGCCGTGATTCCTGGATTTTACGGGCTGAGCGCAGAGGGCAAAGTAAAGACGTTTTCACGCGGCGGCGGAGATATTTCCGGGTCTATCGTGGCGCGTTCGGTGATGGCGTCGTTGTATGAAAATTGGACGGACGTCAGCGGGTTTTACGCTTGTGATCCCCGTATCGTATCTTCGCCGAAATGTATCGTTAAATTGACGTATCAAGAACTGCGCGAACTTTCTTATATGGGCGCAAACGTTTTGCACAGCGAATCGATTTTCCCTGTAAGAAGCGCAGGCATTCCCATTCGTATCTGTAATACGTTCCGTCCTGAAGATCCTGGCACGTACATAGTGAAAGATTGGACGGACGACGGCGGCGATACCGTTGTTACAGGCGTGGCAGGCAAGAAAGGTTTTAGTATCATTACCCTTGAAAAATCCTTGATGAACGGTGAAATCGGTTTTGTGGAAAAGGTGTTGTCCGTTATCGTAAAACACGGCATTTCGTTTGAGCATTTGCCTTCGGGGATTGATACGATGTCGCTCGTAATTGACAACGAATATCTCAAAGACGGACAGCTGGCGGTATTGATAGAAGAAATGAAAGAGGCGGTCAAACCGGATAAGATTTATACGCACGAAAACATTGCGTTGGTTGCGACAGTAGGGCATGGTATGGCGAAAAACGTGGGTACGTCGGCGCGTTTGTTCAAAGCGCTTAGCGAGGCAGGCGTAAACGTGAATATGATCGACCAAGGCTCTAGCGAACTGAATATTATCGTTGGGGTGGAAAACGAAGATTGCAACACCTGTATTCAGGCGATTTATCACGAATTTTTTGATTGATTTGATAGAAAGGAGAGAAATTTATGAAAGCATATACGGTGGATTTGGGAAAAGAATACGGTTTGCAAGGCGGAACGTTGGAATGTATTTTGGCGGAAAATCCTTGGGATGTGAATACGGATTGGAAACGCCCTGCGTTGATTGTCGTACCCGGTGGCGGATACGGTATGTGTAGCAAGCGCGAGGCTGAACCTATTGCCTTTGAGTTTTTAAAGTACGGATTTCAAGCCTTTATTTTCAAATACGTTTGCGCGCCTGACGGGCGGTATCCCGAGCAGTTGTTTGAACTTAGCGCGGCGGTGGATTACGTGAAAAAGCACGCGGAAGAAATGAACGTCAATCCAAACGAAGTTTTCGCCGTTGGATTTTCCGCAGGTGGGCATTTAACGGCAAATCTTGCCGTAGAACATCAAAACGTTGCGACGAAATGGGGCAGAGAAATCGATTGTAAGCCTACGGCTGTGGGGCTTTGTTATCCCGTTATTTCTCAAATTCACGGTCATCAAGGCTCGTATGATAATTTATTGAACGGATATTCGGAAGAAGCGAAAGAGGAATTGTTGAAAACGCTCAATCTCGACCAAGCAGTGAATGAGCAAACCCCGCCTGCCTTTATTTGGGCGACGGTAAGCGATAAAGCCGTTCCTGCAGACAACGCGCTCCGTTACGCAATGGCGTTAGATAAAAATGGGATTGAATACGAATTGCATATGTATCCTCGCGGAGTACACGGCTTGTCCACGGGAAGTTTTGAAATCAACCATGGGGGAGAGGGGTTGGATAGAATCGGACGTTGGATGGAAGATTGCTCGAAATTTTTCCGAATGTACGTTGAAGAAAAATTTTAAAAGAAAAGAAAGAGTAAAAGACGGAAAAGAGAGTTCTTCTCCGTTTTTTTTATTTCAACGCGTACACGGTAGGCTTATTTTTTGACTTTCTTGCCCGAACGTATACGTTTCCCTTTTTTAAAAGTACGTCGTGAGCTTTCGCAAGAGCGGAAACACTGACGATCTGATATCCGTCTGCAGTCAAATCGGGCAAAAGTCGTTTCAAAGCCTCAATGGTGTTGTCGTATCCGTCATGCATCAGCACGATTGCACCGTCAAAACGGTTGAAATACACCTCGTTATAGATATCGTCTGCACACCTTTTCGTCCAATCCAAAGTGTCGATGGACCAACTTATCAAAGGGGCAGGTACGCGTTGAGTTACAAATTCGTTGGTTTTTCCGTAAGGCGCGCGTAAGAGGTGTCGCTCTTTTCCGTCGGCTTTTTTTAGTGCCGTATCCGTTTTATCAATTTCTTCTTTTAAAACAAATTCGTCAAGGGCGGTAAGGTCTTGATGAGAGTGTGTGTGATTGCCCAATTCAAACCCCAAAGCGCAAGCGGTTTGTAAAAGGTGCAACGTGGACGAATCAAATAGATAACTGTTAAAAAAGACGGTGGCGGTTGCTTTGTTTTCGGGATGTGTTTCGTTGAAAGAGGCGAATACGGCAAATATATTTTCGAGCGTTTTTGACGGTGAGTCGTCAAAAGTGAACGAAATAAGTTTTTTTGTGGGATCAATATAAGAAACGTCAATATTCTCGGTATTCCATACGTCGGGATTCTCCTCAACGGAAGGCAAAACGGGCGGAAACATATCTTCGGAACAATCGGGGAGTGGAGTGTTGGAGATAGATGACCACTCCTCAAAGGAAGAAAGCATATCGTTGGAAGATAGTTCAAAACCGTTTTGACAAGCGGAAAATAAAGAGGCGCAAAGAAGTAGAATTGTGTTGCGCTTGATTGTATGGCTAAGGCTGTTTTTTATCATAAAAAAAGTATTTGTAATCTTAAAAACTTTATACAAGTAAGCTAAAAAGTTAAAAAATAAACAAAAAATCGCGAAACGTTGCCCGAAAACTTGACGACGGAACTAAAAAATGATATAATATAGATTGATAGAATAAACGAATGATAACAATCGAAAAAATCGTCCGTTGGATTTTTTATTGAAAAAATGAGCAAAAAAGCGGAAAATATATTTCAAGATAAGGGTTAAAAAAATGGAGCGTTTTGAAACGAACGAAGAAACGGAAATCAAATCGGTGTGCGAGGTGTTTGGGCTGAAAGGCGAATACCGTTCGTATGAAATTATCAACAGCGGACATATCAACACGACGTATCGGGTGTTCTTTTTTCGGAACGGGGAGATGAAAGACTATATTTTACAGAAAGTGAACACGTACGTGTTTAAAAACCCCGTACAAGTGATGGAAAATATTTCGACTGTTACCGAATTTATCCGCGCGAAAATCAAACAAAAACAGGCGACGGCAAAACGGAACGTGTTGCATTATTCAACGACGGGTGAAGGCGAGTATTATACGTATACGCCTGATAACAGTTTTTGGCGTTGCTGTCGTTATATCGACGATTCGGTGTCCTTTTTAAAGACGGACAATTTAAAAGTAATTGAAGAATCAGGCAAGGCGTTTGGACAATTTCAAGAATATCTTTCCGATTTTCCCGTAGAAAAATTGCATATCGTAATTCCGCATTTCCATAATACGGTGAAACGGTATGAAACTTTCCGTGCGGCAATTGCAAACAATGCGGCAAATCGCGTAAGCGAAACGCAAGAGGAGATTAAGGGGTATCTTGACGTAGAAGACATTGCTACGAAAATGTATCGATTGCAACGAGAGGGTGTATTGCCGTTGCGCGTAACGCACAACGATACGAAAATCAGCAACGTTTTGTTTGACGCGAAAACTTTACAGCATCTGTCCGTAATCGATTTGGATACGGTGATGCCGGGGCTTGTTGCATTCGATTTCGGCGACGCTATCCGCATTTCCGCCTCGACGGGAGAGGAGGATGAACAGGATTTGGAGAGCGTAGCGTTGGATATGGAAAAATACGAGGCGTTTACCCGTGGCTTTGTTTCGACTCTTGGGAAAACAATGACGCAGGCGGAAAAAGATACGCTTGCTTTGGGCGCGGTAGCAATGACTGTGGAATGCGGTATGCGCTTTTTGACCGATTATCTTGACGGCGATAAATATTTTAAAATTCATTATCCCGATCAAAATTTGGTTCGCGCCCGCTGTCATTTGGTGCTTGCGCACGATATGATAAAGCGTTTGGACGAAATGCAGGCAATCGTTTATAAATATTGCAATGAATAAAAAGATTTTCACGTCAGGGTGTCAACTTGGCGTGAAAATTTTTATCACGTGATTATCACGTGAAATACTTGCTTTTTTACGCTGTTCGTGATATAATATTTTTATTCTACTAAGGAGGCGCGGATTATGAAATCAACAAGAAAACAATTGTTTGTTTTGACGGCGTTTTTATTGTTTTTCTTAACGCTGTTTTCGGTTTTATTCGTTCGCGCCGAGTTTAAAACGCATTGCGACCATCAAACGAGTTGCGATTATTGCGCCGAGCTTGCCTTTGAAGAGCAGGTTTTGTCGGATACGATAGAAACGCACGGCGCATGTCAATCATCTTGTTGTAACACTTGCGATTTTATCGAATTGCAACAGATTTCTTTGGAAAAAGCAAGAGCGGAAAAACACGTTTGCGCAGAAACGCTTTGCGCGGATTGTTTGCATATGCAGACGCTACGGAAAACGTTGAAAATCGTTTTTTTGCGCGTTATCATATCGTTGTTGACGGTTGCAACTGTGGGTAAAACGCTGTTGCAGATTTATAAAAAGGAAAAAACGCAAAACGGTTTTTCTTTGATAGCTTTAAAGGTGAAATTAACAGATTAATAGAAAATAAATACGATAGGCGGCGTTTGTTATAAAACAGACGAGTTTTGCGTTGTGTAAATCCGCTTATCTTTTTTTAACGAGCATTCTAAAGGGTTGAAAGTCTTTTTTAAGGAGGCTCGTTTTTTCGTTACAAAAATTAGGAAAAAGGAGTATTCGTATGATTGAAATAAAAAACATAATGAAACAATTTCAAAACGAAACGGCAATCGAGTATAAGGATATGACTTTTGAAACGGGGAAATCCTATATGCTCCTTGGCGCGTCGGGATGTGGAAAATCCACGCTTTTAAATATGATTGCAGGTATTTTAACGCCCACGAAAGGCTCGATTGTTATCGACGGGGTAGAAACGTCGAAACAAAGCCAACGAGAACGTGATAAATTCCGTATACAAAATATCGGGTATATTTTTCAGGATTTTAAACTGTTGAACGATATGACCGTTATGGACAATATCAATATTTTACGTCTGGAAAACGTGGATACGTCTAATGCAGTACAACTGTTGAAAAATCTTGGTATAGAAGAAAAAAAGAACAGTAAAATCAAACACCTTTCGGGTGGACAAAAACAGCGCGTCGCTATCGTTCGAGCGCTTGTCAAAAAGCCCGATATCATTCTCGCGGACGAGCCTACGGGCAATTTAAATTTTGCTATTGGAGAACAAGTGATAAAAGAACTCGTTGAAATTTCCCAAGGCAAAACGTTGATTGCGGTAACGCACGACGAACGCCTTGCAAAATATTTTGACGAGGTGATTGATATGAATGAAATGACCGACGGACGTCGCGATTTGTACGGTGAGGAGGTGAAATAAATGTTGCGTTTTGCTTTAAAAAATATGGCGATAAAATTCGTTCAAAATATCTTGATAGCATTGTCTATCGTGATTTCTGCAGGGATTGCGGTGCTTGCCTATAACGTAGCCAATCAAGTGAATGACGGAATAACGAAAAATGCGGGGTATTATTCGGTAATCGTTGGTCCGTCGGGCAGTAAAACACAGCTTGCTATGAACAGTATGTATTTCACGGAAGAGCCGCTTGGTACGATTCCCTATTCCGTCGTAATAGATTTAATGAAAGACGGTACGAAAGTAAATTCGGTGATTCCGTTTGCGATGGCGGATAATTATAACGGCTATGGTGTGGTGGGAACAACGACGGCGTTTTTGAATGGAAAGACGGTTGATAAAGGGGCGCTTTTCGACGATTCGACCACGATGCAAGCGGTTGTAGGGTATAATATTGCGAAGTATAACCATTTGAACGTCGGCGACGTAATCCGTACGGGACATTCGGTGAATAGCAGCGAATTGCACGCGCAAGGGATTACCGTCGTAGGGATTTTGGAGGAAAGCCATTCCGCTTATGATAATATTGTGTTTACGCAGCTGCGTACGCTGTGGGAAATGCACGAACACGGCGGACAGCACGAAGAAGAACACGTGGGCGAAGAAGAACACGAACATATGCAGGGAACGGTTTGCGCTGTGTTGATTAACGCGAAAAATCCCGTTTACGCAATGCAACTCGTCAGCGAATACGACGGAAAAATCGTAACGACGGAGGACGGTGATTCGTATACGTTGCAGGCAATCGAGCCTATGGAAATCGTGCGCGACGTTTTAGACGAGGCGGACGACACGAAATATATCGTTTTCGTGCTTTGCGGCGTGATTATGTTGATGAATATTATGATTATTTCTATCATTACGCTGCTCAACACTTATCATTCGGCAAAGGAAATTTCGTTGATGCGTTTGATTGGAATTAGTATGAAAAAAATCAATCTATTGTATATTATTCAAAACGGAATAATCGGATTTGTGTCCACGGGATTTGCGTTCGCGTTATCTAAGGTTTGTTTATTGCTAATGAATGATTACGTAGCGTCTATGGGCGTCGTTTTGAATATTGCCGCTGTATATCCTTTAGAAATCGTCATATTGCTGGGCGTATTTTTATTGAGTGTAATCCCTACCTTTATTTGGACGTTCTGCATGTCGAAAAAAGACGGTATTGGAGAGTAAGGAGGAGGGTATGAAAAGAATTTGTAAAATTATATCTATAGTTTTGGGTTTGATGGTTTTTTGTTTTTCTTTTATAGCTTGCGATAAAAAAGAAAATATTCCTTCGGCAGACGAGGCAACGAAACTAAGTTTTAAATCGGCGTCTGGATACGAATATTTAAAAACGTTGGATGGAAAAATCGTAACCATCAGCGGTTATATGGCGACCAGTTCGCCCGTGGACGGTTCGTTTATGTTTTTAATGAATTTGCCCTATCAAAGCTGTCCGTTCTGTGTGCCAAACACCTCGCAACTTTCCAACACTATGGAAGTTTATCCGAAAAAAGGCGAATCGTTTTCTTACACTACGCAGGCGATTAAAGTGGTGGGTACGTTGGAGGTCGCCGAATCGGAGGACGAACCCTTTACCGATAAGTTTGGGTATCAATTCAATTATAAAATCGTAGACGCGACGTATACCGTTGTGCGTTCGGAAGATTTGTCGGCGGATTTGGCGCTTTGGCAAAAAATAGCAGAATCGGACGTAATCAGCGACGTGTACGCTATGTACGATTACGTAAAATTCCTTTGCGCTTGGAATACGTATTTTATCAATTCTTATACGAATGAAAACGGAGAACTTGTAAAAGGTTATTATTTATATCCGTCGGACGCGTTGTATTTGATAAAAACAGATAAAAAGCAATACAATTACGGGTATAAAGAGGGGTATTTCGACGATATTATCGCAAAAATCAAATCGGTAGATGAAACGGCGTTTGAAGATTTGGTGGAAAACGTGGAAAAAGCCAAGGCTCTGGCGGAAAAGGCGCTGGGAGAGTTGGAGAACGGAAATTATACGTATACCTATCAATACGTCGAAAAGTTTGATAAAGAAGATTATGTGTATACGTTGACGCTCGGCGACGAATTGATGGCAGAAATGAACGAAATTTATTTGTCGTTCTCTAATTGGTTGGGCAGTTGGGAGATGTAAGTTTTTCAATATCTTTAAAGTAGGTGATTTGTCAAACTAAGTGCAACACTTTTTAAGAAAAAGTTCAAATAAATCTTGAGGTTTTTGGAAATTTAATACCTTTTTCGGTCTGGCGTTAATTAACGCCAGATTTTTTTCGAGCGTTTTCGGGGAAACGCGAGAAAGATTGTGCCCTTTGGGATAAAATTCTCTCAAAAGCCCGTTTAAGTTCTCGTTCGTTCCTTTTTGCCAAGCACAGTACGGATCGGCAAAATACATTTGGCAATTCAATGCGCTTTCTATTTCTCGCCAATTTGCAAACTCCGAGCCTCGGTCGCAAGTAATTGTTTTTACCGCGCCTTTCGGTAACTGAGATAATACTGTAATAACCGCCTTTGCAAGAGTACTGCCTTTTCTGTCAGG
>JAFTPE010000014.1 GCA_017463425.1 Clostridia bacterium
AAGGTAAAAATCCTATTCTCGTTGCAGGGGATATTTATCGGCCTGCGGCGATTACGCAGTTGCAGGTCGTTGGGAAAAACGCGCAGGTGGAAGTGTTTGAAAAAGGCACGCAAAATCCCGTGAAAACGGCGAAAGAAGCGATTGAATACGCGCGAATAAAAAATTATGATACCGTTATTTTGAATACGGCAGGGCGTTTGCAAATAGACGATACTTTGATGCAGGAATTGGAAAACATCAAAAAGGAAGTGGACGTTACGGAAACGTTGCTGATCGTAGACGCAATGACGGGGCAAGAGGCGGTGAACGTTGCGGAAACGTTTAACGCAAGGTTGGACGTAACGGGCGTTATTTTGACGAAATTGGACGGCGATACTCGTGGCGGCGCATGTCTTTCCATAAAGGCGGTAACGGGCAAGCCTATCAAATTTATCGGCGTAGGCGAAAAGTTGACCGACCTCGAACCGTTTTATCCAGAACGTATGGCGTCGCGGATTTTGGGAATGGGCGACGTATTGTCGTTGATAGAAAAAGCGCAACAGGCAATCACGGAAGAAGACGCCAAAAAAATGCAGAAAAAAATGTTGGCGAACAGCTTTACGCTCAACGACTATCTCGAACAATTTTCTATGATGAAAAAGATGGGCGGCGCGCAGGCTATGATTTCTATGTTGCCTGGCGCGGCAGGGAAAATAAAAGACGGTGATATTGACGAGAAACGAATGGAACACACGAAAGCCATCATTCTTTCTATGACCCAACAGGAACGCGACAATCCGTCGATTATCGACAGCAAAAGAAAACGCCGTATTGCGACAGGGTCGGGTACGACGGTGCAAGAGGTCAATCAACTGTTGAAACAGTTTGAACAGACAAAGCTCCTTATGAAACAGTTAAAGGGGAACAAAGGCAAATTCCGCTTACCCTTTTAATAAAAGAACGTGTATACGTCGCAATACTTTGTCGAACTTGCGTTTTCAATCTTGCTGTATCTTTCTCTCGGAAAAGTCAGGACTTTTCCCTACAAAGTTAATTGATATGCCGTAGGGGACGAACTTGACCGTTTTGCATAATAAAGATTGCGATAAGTTTGATATAGCAATGTAACGTAGGGAATGGTCTTGACCATTCCGCGATTTATCGGAATTGATAAAGATAACAAATCTCTTAAATATACACAAGAAAAAAATGGCGCAAGCCGTAAAAATAAAAGAAAAAAATTTTTTAAGATACTATGGAGGTATTATTATGGTAAAAATGAGACTTTTGAGAATGGGCGACAAGAAAAACCCTATCTATCGTGTAGTTGTTGTTGACAGCAGAAAGGCTGCAACGGGCGAATATATCGAATGTGTTGGTCATTACAGACCCACCTGCGATCCCGTTGAATTGACGATTGACAACGACAAGGCAAAGGCTTGGCTTGCAAAGGGCGTTCAACCCACCGAAACGGTTAAAAACTTGCTTGTAAAAGTAGGCGCAATCGAAAAGAGCGAAAAACTCAGCCCCTCGAAAACCAAAGGTAAGAAATCGGATAAATAATTCTTAGCCGATTGAATCAAAGTAAAACGGGAGGGCATTGTATATGCTGGATTTAATTAAATACATTGTCGAACAGTTTGCGGAAGATAAAGAAAACGTCGAATACGAAGTGATTGAAAAAGAACGCGTGATCGAGGTTTCCGTCGTGCTTGCGCCCTCGGATATGGGCAAAGTGATTGGTAAGCAGGGCAAAATTGCAAAGGCAATGCGTACAATCGTTCGCGCGGCTACTCCTGCAAGCAGCAAAAGATACGTGATTGAAATCAAGGAAAAGAACGGCGACGTCGTGGACGTTGATACGGAAAACGCATAATTAAAAACGCGGTTTCTTTACGAAGATTTATAAAGCAATCAGGTTTTTGCTTTTGGTAAAAAAGGCTTTTTTTCAAAGCCTTTTTTTCGCCTTATACAAAAAATGGGCAGGGCAGGTATGCGTTGAACGTGTTTTTTAAATCATATAGGCGAGAAAAATAGAGGAGTTTTTATGAATCGTTTGGTAATTGGCGAGGTTTTAAAACCGCAAGGGATTCGCGGCGAATTAAAAGTGAAAACGTTTACGGATTTTCCCGAAGACGTAAAGGCTTTTGGTACGGTGTATATCGACGATACGCCGTATAAAATTCTTTCTTTCCGTGTTGGTACGGACGGCGCGGCGTATATGGGGCTTCGCGGTATTCCCGATAGAAACGCAGCGGAATTGTTTCGCGGCAAAAAATTGGAAGGGGATCGCGACGACGCGCCCGCTTTGGAAGAAGGACAATATTATATCGTGGACATTATCGGGCTTTCGTGTGAAACGGAAGAGGGCGAATTTTTGGGCGTTGTAAAAGACGTAACCAATCTTTCTTCGGATATTTATACGATAGAAAAGGCAGGAAAGAACATACTCTTTCCTGCCGTCAACGGTGTTGTTGTCAAGGTAGACCTCGACGATAAAAAATTGATAATCAACAAAGCCAAATTTGACGAAATGGCGGTTTATTGATTGTTTTTAAGCGTTCCATTTTTTTCACGCATCATTTGCGAAAGAACGTCCAAAACCCCCGTTTTACACAATGCAATCAACGCCAAAATGGCAATCAGCGCGTCTGCGGGGATATAGATACATTGATAAATAAACGAATATATGAAAGCGTTGTTCATTGCCCAAGCGGGGAAACTTACCCAAACGGAGTCCTGAGTGAAGAAAATCATACCAGACAAAAGGTGGGATACAAACCGCAGAGAAAATACGCTGACTGCGCCCAAGACAACGGGCAAACAGCCTTTTTCTTTGCGTTTGAATTTTCCAAAAACGCCCATAACGCCGACGCTCATAAACGCGAGCAGGTAATCGAACAAAAAGGTCGCGGGGGTAAGGATATACGGGTCTTCGATAAAATTGAGTAATCCGTGGACAAGCCCGACGAGCAATCCGTCGCCCACGCCGTAAACGTACGCATAAATTAAAATGGGTACGAACGAAGCAAGGGTGATAGAACCGCCGTATTGTACGGGGCTGATCTTGATTACGGCGAGTGTGAAAGACATAGAAACGCAGATGCCGGCAAAGGCGATTCGTTTGGAATCAAAGCGTTTTCCGTTTTTCAAAAACCCAATCAGCGCGATCAGCGCAAGGACGAGGACGACGCCGACAATGGAAATCCATTTGACGACGTTGGTGGTTTGCTCGGATACTTCGAGCAGGTTAAAAAGAAACATAAAAAAACCTCCTTGTGTCCGCCGTACGCGCTTTTAAAAAACATCGCCCTCGGAAACCTTTTCCATTATAAAGGTATGAAACGTGGGCGTAAAAGTTTTTCACGTACTTAAAACGCAAAGAGAAAATTGCGGTTTAAACGATAAAAACGGTTCTCAATCTCTCGCTCAGGTATTACCCTGCCGATTCAAATGGTATAATCTCAGCCTTTTACAGGCACCCACGACGGATACGTTAATTTGTAGTATCATTATAAAATAAAAAAACGTATTTGTCAAACGTTTGAAAGGAAAAACCTAAAAAGAGGAAAAAAATATGCGTTACGATTTTTACGCCTATATGGACAGAATGAAATATATCAAACGCTGGCAACTGATGCGTTCGGTTCGGGAAGAAAACATTATGGAACATTCCCAATCGGTGGCGATACTCGCCCACGCCTTGGTCAGTATTCACAACGAAGTATACGGTGGCAACGCTGACGTTTTGAAAACGGTGTTGTACGCTATGTACCACGAAACCAGCGAAGTGATGACGGGCGATTTGCCTACGCCTATCAAATATTACAATCGCAGTATTCAAGGCGCTTATAAAGAATTGGAAAAAAGCGCTTGCGAAAAAATCGTCGGTACGTTACCGAAAGAATTGCAAGGCTCGCTCTCGCCCTACGTTTTAGCGGACGAGGACAGCGTGGAATACCGTTTGGTAAAGGCGGCGGACCGTCTTGCGGCGTATATCAAATGTTTGGAAGAACTCCGTTCTGGGAATTCAGAATTTACAAAAGCGAAAAAGAGCATTGAAGAGGATTTGCGTGGCAGAAATCTGCCCGAAGTGGAATATTTCTTTGAAAATTTTATTCCGTCGTTTGCGTTGACGTTGGACGAATTGGAAGGATTGTAAAATATCACCTAATTTTCAACAAATCCAAAAAAAATCAACAAAAATAAAGCGTATAATAAAAATAATAAGCGTGAATAACTAATTTGAACGAAATAAAAGTTCTAAGGAGTCAGAGTGATGAATAAAACGATTAAAAACGTCCTTGCAGTAACGGGCGCATTATTGATGGGAGCAGGCGCTTTCGTGCTGGTAGCCGTAGGAATCGACGCTTGTCGGAAAGAAGAAAAAGACGTAATAAACGCGTACGATATCGCCGTACAGGCAGGGTTTCAAGGCACGGAACAAGAATGGCTGAACAGTTTGAAAGGCAGCAACGGCAAAGACGGCGCGGATTTGGATATAGAAGAAGTATACGAGGCGGCGCAAAAGCACGGCTATACGGGTACGTTTCTCGAATTTTTAAAAGAATATTTTAGCGCGGAAGTACAGGAGGATAACGATACGACGCAAATTTCCGAAAATATGATGTCCGTCGTCAGCATTTATTGCGGTTTCACGAAAACCACGGTTACCGACAGCGGTTGGCCTTTGTTTACGCCAAAAGAAGAAACGGAAACGTATGCCGCGGCAGGTAGCGGCGTTATCGTCGATTTGAATAAAGAGGCGGGAAATGCGTATATTATCACGAATTATCACGTGATTTACGACAACGACAGCGATACGAAAACGGGCATTTCCGATTCTATTTATTTATATACTTACGGCGCGTATAACGCGTTTTCCTCGCATACGGGTAAGGACGAAAACGGCGACGGAATGAAAGCCACGTACGTCGGCGGCGCAATGGATTACGATATTGCCATTTTAAAAGTAGAGGGTAGCGAACAGATTAAAAAAGGCAATTTTACCGAGGCAAAAATGGGGAATTCCGATTTAGTAGAAGTCGGGGAAAAAGTGTTTGCAATCGGTAATCCTGACGGCGCGGGGATTTCCGTAACCAGCGGTTTGATTTCCGTGGATTCCGAATATATCACGATGAGCGCAACGGACGGCTCAAGTCGGAGCGTAGATTATCGTGTTATGCGTACGGATACGGCGATCAATTCGGGCAATTCGGGCGGCGGATTGTTTAATACGAAAGGCGAACTGATTGGTATTACCAACGCAAAGAGCATTGAAAGCGGTGTGGATAACGTTGCGTACGCTTTGCCGATTACGCAGGTGAAATATCTCTACGAAAACATTCTTGAAAACGGTGGCGTATTAAAGCGCGCTATGTTGGGGGTAATGGTGGCTACGACAGCCTCGGAATCGGTGTACGAAAACGGTGTGCTTTCCAAAAAAGAAACCTTCCAAGTGTATTATGATGAGGACAAACCGTCCACCACCGTTATTCAGGAAACGGCTGCTGCGTATAACAAATTGCGGTATTTTGACGTGTTCGTATCTATGACGGTGAACGGGAAAACTACCCAATTGACTCGCCGTTTCCAATTAAACGATTTGCTGTTGACCGTTCGCAAAGGGGACGTGGTAACGCTTAGGATTATCCGCGACGGAACGGAGATGGACGTGTCCATTAATTATGACAACGACCAATATTTCGTTCAATACAATTAACGGAATAAAAATTTTTCAAAAAATAAGACGCGTTTGAGCTGTTTGCCGCGCGTCTTTTCTTTATCTTTCTTTCGTTTTGTTGACTTTTTTTTCGTTTCGTAGTACAATAGAAAAGGAAATCAAACGAAACGCAAAAAAATCAATGGATTTTACGGCGTGGGGAGAAAAGGAGTATACGAATGCGTTCGGAAGAATTTATTTCAACACTGTTTAATTCGGCAAAAGAACTCGGCGGAGTCGAAGTGTTACAAAAAGGCGTGCCGTTGGGTACGGACGTTGCTGGGGGCTTAGTGTTGTCGCATAAACAAAGCGGCCCTAAAATGTTTCGCCATACTTGCGTAACGGGTGTAAAACGCAGCGTGTTTATTCGGCGGATGTTGATATCGTTGTCCTGTCTTTACGAAAAGGACGAGGCAGAATTTTTCGTGCTTTCTCCGCGCTTGGAATACAGCGAAATTTTGCGTTTGAAAAATATCGATGCAACCATTCCGTATATTCGTGAAAAATCCGATTTGGAAAGCGCGAAAGAAACTTTGAAAGAATTGTTTCAAATGCGTACGACGGGCGCAGGATATCCTCATCTTATCGTTGTGTTGGACGGGTTGGAAGATTTGTCCGATTGCAATAAAAACAACGATTTGGAAGAATATCGCGAATTTTTAGAACTCGTTTCCCGTAAAGAGGACGTAGAAATTGTAAGCGGCGTGGATTTGATGAAGAGCATTTTCAGCGGTTATCCCGGTACGTTCGTAGGGATCGGGAATTGCCTTGTGTCTACGCGCGAAGAGGGGAAAGCGGACGTAACGTACGTCAACGACGACGCGTCTTTATCGCAACCGACGCCTATGAATTTTCCCGATTCGCCGTCGGTGGTGGAGAGTGTGATATTTTTAAACGCCGTTCCCCGTGGGTAAAACGAAGTATAGCGCGGCATCTTATTCGCAAAAGGACAACCTGTCCTCAGTTACGTACGCCTTGTACCTGTTGGATAGTAGGGTACGGTCTTGACCGTTTCGCGTAGTAAAATTCATTGCCTTACATAAAAATAAGGTTAAACAGTAAAATATGAAAAAAACGGATAAATTTTCATTTCAACGCATACCTGCCCCCTTGCTTTCGTGGTATAGGGAAAACAAACGTCAACTTCCTTGGCGGCAAAACCCTACGGCATACGCGGTGTGGGTATCCGAGATTATGTTGCAACAAACCCGAGTAGAGGCAGTAAAAGAATATTACACGCGGTTTATGTCTGTTTTGCCCAACGTTGCGGATTTGGCGGCGTGCGAGGAAGAAAAATTGCTGAAATTGTGGGAAGGGTTGGGGTATTACAGCCGTGTACGCAATATGCAAAAGGCAGCAAAACTCGTTTTGTCTTATTACGGGGGCGAATTGCCTACGTCTTTTGAGGAATTGAAATCTTTGCCAGGGATCGGCAGTTATACGGCAGGCGCGATTTCCTCCATTGCTTACGGGCAGAGAGTGGCGGCGGTAGACGGCAACGTGTTTCGCGTTGCGGCGAGGTTGGAGGAAAATCCTACGAGGATTTCCGACCCCGCTTATCGAAAATATTTAGAAACTCAATTATCGGCGGTGTATCCGCAGTCGCCCAAAGATTGTTCGGATTTTACCCAGAGTTTGTTTGAATTGGGCGCGTTGGTTTGCAAACCGCAATCCCCCGATTGTAAAAATTGTCCGTTAAACGGGCTGTGTCGGGCGTATCAAAACGGCACGCAGGAGCAATATCCCGTCATGCCGCCCAAAAAGGAAAAACGTCAAGAAAACGTCTATTTCTTCCTAATTCAAACGCCGCAGGGTTTTTGTATTCGCCGTCGCGACGAGGGTGTTTTGAAGGGCATGAACGAATTTCCCTCTCACGTAATCGAAAACGACGAAACGCCCGAAAACGTATTAAACGAGTGGGGCATGTACGAGTTTACGGAAATAAATCGTCGAAAATACAGGCATATATTTACGCATATTCGTTGGGATATCCTCTGCGTTTGGATAAAGACGGAACACGCGCCGTTTGATGCCTATACGATAGACGAGATAGCAGAACGCGTGTCTTTGCCTACGGCATTTAGACAATGTTTGTCAATGCTTGAAGGCGAAATCGAACAATTAAAATTTGATATATAAAAAATAAAAAACATATAGGAGAAAATAAAATGAAAGTATTACTTGTCAACGGTAGCGGACACGAAAAAGGTTGTACGTACACCGCCCTTAGCGAAGTGGCGAAGGCTCTCAATGCAAACGGCGTGGAAACGGAAATTTTTTGGATTGGGCAGAATTCGGTTACGGGTTGTAAAGGTTGTTGGGCTTGTAAAAAAGTGGGCAAATGCGTGGTGGACGATTGTGTGAACGCATTCGTGGAAAAAGCGGGGGAATTTGACGGCTACGTGTTCGGATCGCCTGTGTATTACGCGTCGGCTGCAGGCGCGTTGGTTAGCTTTATGGATAGAGTGTTTTATAGCGGTGGTAAAAAGTTGGCGTATAAACCCGCGGCGGCGGTAGTCAGCTGTCGCAGGGCCGGCGCAAGCACGACGTTTGACGTTATCAACAAATATTTCACCATCAATAATATGTTTGTCGTTGGCTCGAATTATTGGAATGAAATTCACGGCAACACAGCGGAAGAGGCGGCGCAAGACGAGGAAGGATTGCAGACAATGCGTATGCTTGGCAACAATATGGCGTATTTGTTGAAGTGCATTTCCCTTGGCAAAGAGGCAGGACTTGCCCCTGAACGCGAACGCAAAATTATGACAAATTTCATTCGTTAAACGAAAAAGCGAAGATAAAAAATGAACGTCCCTAAAAGGGGCGTTTTTGTATACAAAAATCGGTTTCAATTTAAAAGCTCGTTATAATCTACTTTGAAAATTTGACAAAAGCACGACAATTCAATATCCGTTACGAAACGTTTGCCACATTCGATACGTTGCACAGCGTTTTTATCTATATCCAAACCTAACAGTTGACATTTTTCCGCCAAAATTCGTTGCGACATTTTCGGCTTTGCATTTTTCCTTAAAATATAAATCTTTTCACCGCAAATATTGTTTCTTCCGTTTTCTGCTTTGTTTTTAAACATTATTTTCTCTCTTTTTTTAAAATTTGACATTTAGTGCTTGACAAATTATATTATAGTATGTTAAAATACTAAAAATGACATTCACAAGATGTCAAATAAAAAATAATGCGACTATTCCGCATTAAAAAGAAAACGTATAGGAGAAAAAATATGGTAAAAGTAAAAAAATCTTTTTTAGCAGTAGTTATGGCAGCTTTTGCTATGCTTGTTAGTTGGTTTGCTGTTGCGCCTCAACCTATAGAGGCTTCTGCGGCAACAAATAGTAAAGGTACGGCAACAAGGATTATTACAGTTGTAACAAAAGCAAATTGGTGGCAATTAGGTTCAGAATCAATTACATTAACGCAAAGTAAAGGAAAAGTACAGGCTTGGAATTATTTGTGGACAGGAAATACAAATTCTGCATATGCCACTTGGAAAATAACTGTTCGTTCTACGGACGGAAAGCATACAGCTACAGAATATTTGACGGGAAAAACAAAAAAAATTAAACTTAAACCTAATAAAACCTACAAAATTACAGTAGAATGGGCTAATTATATCAATTGGGACAAAGGATTTGTAGCAACGCCTACTTGGCGTGTAAGTGCAACACATAAAGTAAGTAAATATTATTAAAACAAATAAAAGAGTAAGAATAGTTTACTCAAAAACCCCGACCTTGTGGAAAAAGGTCGGGGTTTGCGTATAATGATTTCTGTTCAATTTTTCAACAATCAACAATCACACGAAAGGGTGTTCGGCGCGGATAACGCAAAAACAGTTTGCGCGCCGTTCGCGGATTTTATCGGCAACGGCGTTTTCTGCCTCCTCCGTCGCCATTTTGCAATCGGCAGGTAGCACCAAATCAAAAATCAAATTCACGTTGGTTTCGCCTTTCGTCATACGGAAATCATGAATGGAAAATTGAGGGTTCACCGCTTTTGCCGATTCGTCTGCCAAAGCGCGAAGTTCATTCACCAAAGGGTCGTTGACGACAATCGGGTCGAGGTGAACGGTTACGATACAACCAAATTTTGCGTGCATATCCCGTTCTAAAGAATCCACTTCTTCGTGCGCGATATTGATATCGGAATCAGACGGGACTTCCGCGTGGAAAGACACGATTTGTCTGCCAGGACCGTAATCGTGCACCATAACGTCGTGAATCCCGACAACGCGCGGATATTCTTTCGTGAATTCGTAAATGTCCTTAATAAATTGCGGGTCGGGGGGAGAGCCGAGCAACAAATCGATCGTTTCTTTTGCGGCTTTCACGCCTGTATACAGGATAAATGCGGCAACCAAAATCCCTGCCCAGCCGTCAATCGCAATGCCCCAAAACCGAGCGCAAAGCGCAGAAATTAAAACCAAAGTGGTGGCGATACAGTCGGTGAGGGAATCAGATGCAGCGGCTTTTATAGGCGACGATTGAATGGCTTTGCCCACCTTTTGGTAGAAGAAAAACAACCATACTTTGACAAGAATCGCCACAGCCAACAAAACGAGGGTAATATTGCCTACGTTCGGCAAAGACGGCGTTATGATTTTTTCAATCGACGAGGTGAGCAATTCAAATCCCACCAACACGATTAACATATCCACGATAAACCCAGATATATATTCTAATCGACCGTGTCCTAAAGGGTGTTCTTTATCAACGGGCTTTGTGGATAATCGAAATCCGATCAATGCAATCACGGACGAACCTGCGTCCGAAATGTTGTTAAACGCGTCCGCAATAATCGCTACTGAGGCAGATATAAGCCCAACGACCAATTTCCCGATAAACAACAAGACGTTGACGACAATCCCCGTAATGCCTGCCAACGATTGATACGCCGAACGGGTGTTGGGAGAGGTGATATCGTCCTTGTTTTTAATAAAAAGTTTGATAAAAAAATCAAGCATAATGTACGCTCCTTATGCGCAATAGTTTTTTTCTTTATTATAGGAGGAAAAAATTTTTTTGTCAAGCAAAAGGGAGAAATATAAGATTGACAAATCGTTTATATGGTGGTATAATATGCAAAGACTATAGTAAAAACGATTTTTTGGATAGAAAGGAGTGAAGTATGGACGTATTTGTGGCAATCGTGCTGTTGGCTTTTGGTTTCGTGGCGTTGGTAAAGGGCGCGGATTGGTTTGTTGACGGAGCGGCGGGAATTGCGGAAAAATTGCGCGTACCGCAGTTGATTATCGGTTTAACAATCGTTTCTTTTGGTACTAGCGCGCCTGAATTGGCAACTTCGATTATTTCTTCGGCTCAAGGGAGCGCAGATATTGCCGTCGGGAACGTAATCGGGAGCAATATTACGAATATTTTATTGATTTTAGGGATTGCGGCTGTTATTTGTCCGCTTGCCGTGCAGAAAAATACTTTACGGATTGATTTTCCCGTGTTGTTGGGCGCGAGTATTTTGATTTTGTTGCTTGGCGGTTTTGACAACGTTATCGGACGTTTGGACGGTTGGATTATGTTTCTTTTGTCCCTGGCGTATATGATTTTTTTGATACTGTACGCCATTCGCGAAAGCAAAAAACAAACAGAATTTAAGGGAATTGACACTTCTCACACGATTGCCGTTTTTGAAGAAGGGGAAGGGAGAGAGGTTTCGACTAAGTTTGGCGTTTGGTACGAAAACATGAAAGAGCATATCTGGTTCTTACTCACGATTACGTTAGTAGGATTGGCGTTGGTGGTTGTAGGCGCGTTGTACGGGGTAATTCCGGGAGCGACTACGATTGCGGAGAAACTTGGCGTACCTGAAAAAATTATTGGTTTGACGATTGTGGCAATTGGGACTTCGTTGCCGGAACTCGTTACTTGTGTGATTGCGGCAAAAAAGGGCGAAACGGATATTGCAGTCGGGGATATCGTCGGTAGTAACGTCTTTAATATTTTGCGTACCGTTGGGTTATCGGCAGTCATTTTGCCTTTGCAATTCGCTCCCTCTTTCTGGGTGGACGGTTTGCTTGCGTTGTTTGCGGCGGTGCTGTTGGCGGCGTTTGGTTATATGAAAGGGAATAAGGTAAAACGTTGGCAAGGCGTTTGTATGCTTGCGTTGTTTGCGGCGTATTACGTGTATCTATTTGCAACGATATAGGTTTTTCGTGTAGTATAATACGTAATAAAATATTAAATTTTTTCAAAAAATAATATAAAAACGCTTGCCAAAGATAAAAAAATTGTATATAATAATTGCTGACTTCGAGCGTTCCGCTGCCTTTTTTTGGGCGTGATGAGGAATCACGCAGCGGGTTATGAACGTTTCGTAAATAACGGAGGTAAAGTCTTACATGAAAGGAATTATTGAAGCCATCAACGCTGAAAGTATGAAATCCGAAGTTCCTGAATTCCAAGTAGGCGACACGGTTAAGGTCGGTTACAGAATTATCGAAGGTAACAAGGAAAGAGTTCAAAATTTCGAGGGCGTCGTTATCGCTAAGAAAAACGGCGGCATTTCCGAAACTTTCACCGTACGCCACATTTCTTACGGCGTAGGCGTAGAAAAAGTGTATCCTCTTCATTCCCCCAAAATCGCGCATATCACGGTTGTTAAGAAGGGTAAAGTTAGAAGAGCGAAGTTGTATTATCTGCGCGGTTTGACGGGTAAAGCAGCAAAAGTTAAGGAAAGAATTTAAAAAAATCGAATACAAATTCGGAGAAGTAAACTCGCCCAAAGTCAACGGCGGGTTTATTTTTTGCCTTTTGGAAAAGTCAAGGTTATTCCGTAGTAAAAAATTTAATCGTCAAAACAATTTTTGTCATCAAAATTCCGTTTTCCGTAAAAAAATATATAAAATTCGGTTTACTTTTTCGTTCGTTTAGGGTACAATAGAATCATCTATATAATAAGGAAGTAAAAATACAACGCAAAGGAGGAAAGGCGCGTGATTGCAAGGGTGCAAAGTTATGCCTTATCGGGTTTGGACGGCGTAGCCGTAACGGTGGAGGCAGACGTATCCAAAGGCTTGCCCTCGTATGAAATGGTGGGATTGCCCGACGCGGCGGTGAAAGAATCGAAAGAACGGGTGAAAAGCGCCGTCAAAAACAGCGCGCTTGATTTTCCTGCACACAGGGTTACGATCAATCTTGCGCCTGCATACGTGAAAAAGGAAGGTTCGGCGTTTGATTTGCCCGTGGCAATCAGTTTGTTGATTGCATACGGCGAATTGGTGGCAAACGTAGACAGCGTGATTTTCCTCGGCGAATTGGCGTTAAACGGCGATTTGCGCCCCGTAACAGGCGTGTTGCCGTCGATTATCTCCGCGCGAGATAAAGGATTTACAAAATTCGTTATCCCCAAAGAAAATGAAAAAGAGGCGGGGTATATCCACGGCGTGGAGGTGTACGCGGCAAAAACTTTGCGGGAAGTGGTAGACCATTTTTCAGGGCTTTCGCCGTTGTCTGCAACACAAACGACGGAATTTTGCGCGGAAAACCGCAATGCGAAAACTTCGTACGATTTATCCTTTGTCAAAGGACAGGAAATAGCCAAACGCGCCTTAGAAGTGGCGGTGGCAGGCGGTCATAACATTTTATTCGTCGGCCCTCCCGGTAGCGGAAAAACAATGCTTGCGCGGTCAATTCCGTCGGTGATGCCCGATATGAGCTTTGACGAGGCGTTGGAAATTACGAAAATTCATTCGGTGGCAGGAACGTTGGGCGAGGCGGGGATTGTAGAACAACGCCCGTTTCGCAGCCCTCACCACACGGCAACCACGGTGTCGCTTTGCGGCGGTGGGAACAAGACCGTGCATCCAGGCGAAATCAGTCTTGCGCACGGCGGCGTTCTGTTTTTGGACGAACTGCCCGAATACAAACGTTCGAGTTTAGAGGCGTTGCGCCAGCCTTTGGAGGACGGCGTAATTACCATTTCCCGTTCGGGCGGTACGGTTACGTATCCTGCGTCGTTTATGCTATGCGCTAGTATGAATCCCTGTCCTTGCGGACATTACGGCAGTAAAAAACGCCGTTGCACCTGTACGCCCAACGATATCCGAAAATATCGCGCGAGGATTTCAGGGCCGTTGCTTGACCGTATCGATATCCAAGTGGAAGTGGACGGCGTAGAATATGACGCTCTGGTTTCCGAGGCAATGGAAGAGAGCAGCGCGGCAGTCAAAGCGCGCGCGGATAGGGCGAGAAAGATTCAACGCGAACGTTTTCAAGAAGGCAACGTGAACACGAACGCGGAAATGGGCGAAAAGGAAACGCGCGAATATTGTAAATTGGACAAGGAATGTGAAAACGTGTTGCGCGAGGCGTTTGAGAGTTTGCATTTGTCGGCGCGCGCGAGGTCGAGGATATTAAAAGTGGCGCGGACGATAGCGGATTTGGAACTGTCGGAAACCATCACGCCCGAACATCTTTACGAGGCGATTTCTTATAGGACGTACGGGGCGGAGATATCCGAGGATATTTAAAAGGCGAGAAAGTTATGATTTTACCCATATACGTCGTATATTTAATCGTGGCGTCCGTGTGTACCTTTTTACTGTACGCAATCGATAAACGCAAAGCGAAAAAACAGCGTTGGCGTATCAGCGAAAAAACGTTGCTTTGCGCGTCCTTTTTCGGCGGCGCAATCGGTGGATATTTTGCAATGCAATCAATGAGGCATAAAACCAAACATTGGTATTTTCACGCGGTAAATATAACGGGAATCGTTTGGCAAATCGCGTTGTTGGCATATTTAATCGTGAAAAACGTATAAAAAGGAGCAAACGCTTGCATACGGAAAGTTTGAAAAACAAAATATGCGAAATCACGCGCGAACATTTTCTGTACCCTAGTGAATTTTTATCTTGTTCGTACGCGCCCCAAACGCTGTATTGCATAGGGAAAGCAGAACTGTTAAAAACGCGTAAATTTACGGTGGTCGGGTCGCGCAGAACGCCTGTTGCGGCTGCGAAACTCGGTGAAAAGATTTGTGAAGATTTATCCGAGGCGTTTACGTTGGTAACGGGGGTCGCAGACGGAGGGGATACCGCCGCTATAGAGGGCGCGTTGCAAGGAAGCGGAAAAATTATCTGCGTGTTGGCAGGCGGTTTTTCCCAATTACCGCAAGGAAATTTTGGTTTGCTCGAACGCGTAGCCTATACGGGGTTGTTGCTTTCGCCTCACCCGTTTGATACGCCCGTGCGTTCGTTTTCGTATCAGCAGAGAAACCGTTTACTGTCCACGCTTGGCGAGGGCGTGTTGGTACTGAGCGCAGGGAAGAAAAGCGGTGCGTTGATTACGGCGCAATACGCTTTTGAACAAAACAAGCCCGTTTTTGCGATTCCGTACGCCCCGAACACGGCGGCAGGCGAGGGTTGTAACGATTTGATAAAAAAAGGCGGATTTTTAACGGAAAATTCGGTTGACATTTTAGGGCGGTTTGGTATACACTTGATAGAGAAAAAATCTAAGGTGGCACTAAGCGACGACGAAACAAAATTGTACGTGGCTTTGAAAGAATTGGGCGAGAGTCATATTAGCGAATTGTCGGCAAAATCGGGTGTGCCTGCGTATAAGGCGCGCGCGGTGCTGTCAGCGTTGGAAGTGAAAGGTCGAATCGTCGCCGTGGGCGGCAATCGGTACGCGCCCGTTTTATAAAACGTAAAGTGAATAAAAAATATTTTTTAAGGAATACAGAATGGATTTAATTATCGTAGAGTCGCCTTCCAAGGCGAAAACCATCTCCAAATACCTCAAAGGCAAGTATCGTGTAGACGCTTCGGCAGGGCATATCCGCGATTTGCCCGTGCATACGCTTGGCGTAGACGTGAAGAACAATTTCGAGCCGAAATACGTCAATTCCGAAGGGAAAGAGGATATTATCCGCCGTTTGACGGACGCGACGAAAAAAGCAGACCGCGTCTATCTTGCAACCGACCCTGACCGTGAGGGGGAGGCGATTGCGTGGCATTTACAAACGGTGCTTGGCTTAGATGAAACGGGAGAGAACCGTATCGAATTTAACGAAGTTTCCGCGCGCGCCATTGAGGCGGCGTTGAAAACGCCCCGTCAAATCAATTACAGCCTCATAGACGCGCAACAGGCGCGCCGCGTATTGGATAGATTGGTAGGATACAAACTCTCTACCCTGTTAAATCATAAAATCGAGGACAAAAACGGCAACGGCAAGCGCACGCTTTCGGGTGGGCGAGTGCAGTCGGTTGCGCTCCGTTTGATAGTGGAACGGGAACGTGAAATTACGGCGTTCAAGCCCGAAGAATATTGGAATTTGACCGCAGAATTGCAAGACCAGCCGAAAAAACATTCGCCTTTTAAAGCGTTGTTGGAAAAGAAAGGTACGCGAAAATATAAACCTGCGTCCGCGGAAGAAACCGAACAGGTGCTTGCGGCGATAGCGCAAGGGAAATTCGTCGTTTCAAAAGTAAAGAAAACGATTGCGAAATCTCACGCGCCTGCGCCTTTTACGACGAGTTCTATGCAACAGGACGCGTCAACGAAACTTGGGTTTACTTCGCCTGAAACTATGACGCTTGCGCAACATCTTTACGAGGGTATCGAAACGGAAAACGGCGACCATATCGCGTTTATTACGTATATGCGTACCGACTCCGTTCGCGTTTCCAAAGAGGCGCAAGAGGCGGCTCTTGCCCGTATTCGCGCGGTTTACGGCGAAGAATACGCGCCTGAAAAGCCCAATTATTACGCGTCGAAAAAAGGCGCGCAGGACGCGCACGAGGCGGTGCGGCCTATCGATTTGGAGATGACTCCGGAAAAAGCGAAAAAATTGTTGGATAAAAAACATTACGCCTTATACAAACTCGTTTACGAACGGTTTTTGGCTTCGCAGATGGCAGAGGCGAAATACAACAGTATGCAAATGGAAATTGACAATAGCGGTTACGTGTTCAAATCCAGCGGTAAAGTGTTGTTGTTTGCAGGGTTTACCGCTGTGTATCAGGACGTAAACAACGCCAAGAAAGAGGACGACGACGAAATCAGTTCGGCAAAGTTATTGCCCGATTTAAACGAGGGGGATATTCTTGACCTCGTTACGATGCAAAAGGAACAAAAATTCACCAAACCGCCCCTTAGATATACGGACGCGTCTTTGGTAAAAACTATGGAAGAAAAAGGAATCGGCAGACCGTCCACGTACGCGACGATTATTTCCAAATTGATGCAAAAATACGTCAAAAAAGACGGGAAATATATGACGCCTACCCCCATTGCTTACGACGTAGTGGATATGCTGGTAAGATGTTTCGTGGACGTTATGGACGTTGGGTTTACGGCAGGTATGGAAAACAAACTCGACGATATTGAAGAAGGCGATTTGAATTGGCGTTCGGTTATCGGAGAATTTTATCCTGGGTTTGAAAAAAATTTACGCGAGGCGTCCACGTACGGGGACGAACAAACCAACGTCGAATGTGTGAAATGCGGACATTTGATGATTCGTAAAATGGGAAAATTCGGTAAATATCTCGCTTGTTCCAACTATCCCGAATGTCAAAATATCATCAGCGAGAGCAAGGAAGAAATCTCCGCGGTGCGTTGCCCGAAATGCGGTGAAAATATGGTGGTAAAAAGCGGTAAATTTGGGCGGTTTTTGGCTTGTCCCAGCTATCCCGACTGTAAATCGACAATGTCTATGCCCACCGACGAACAACCCAAATTGGCAGGGAAATGTCCCGAATGTGGCGCGGCTATGACGGTGAGAAAATCCAAAAAAGGCAAAGTGTATTACAGCTGTTTGGGGTATCCCGATTGCAAATTTATGAGTTGGGACGTTCCGACGGGAGAGAAATGCCCCGAATGCGGCGGCGCGTTGGTTTCTACCGCGCGTGGGGTTGTGAAATGTAACAATAAAGACTGTTCGTATAAAATCAAAACGGAAAATGCCGACGGGAAAAAACCTTCCAAGGCGAAAGGAGAAATTGCAATGGCGGACGATTTTACGCCACCCCCTTTGATGGACGAACCGAAATACTTCGGTTATGACGAGGAGGAAAACATTGGGTATTTCCCCGAGGGCATAGAAGAATAACCGCATAAATACAAGAAGAAAAGAGAATGGTATGAAAAATCAAGCGGAAGTAATCGTCGTCGGCGGGGGGCTGGCTGGCAGCGAGGCGGCGTATTATTTGGCGAGCCACGGCATTAAAACGACGCTCGTTGAAATGAAACCGAAAAAATTTACCCCTGCCCACGAGAGCGAACATTACGGCGAGTTGGTGTGTTCCAATTCCTTAAAAAGCAACGACGTTTACGCAAACGCTTGCGGGTTGTTGAAAGAGGAAATGCGTATGCTTGGTTCGTTAGTGATTGAGGCGGCGGACAAGACGCGCGTGCCTGCCGGCGCGGCTTTGGCAGTAGATAGAGATAAATTTTCAGGGTATATAACCGAAAAATTAAAAAATTGTCCCAATTTGACGTTAGAAAGGGAAGAAGTAAAAACCATTCCCGAAACGCAAAACGAAGGGGGCAGGTATGTGATTATTGCCACAGGACCGTTGACTTCGGAACGTTTGAGCGAAGAAATTTTGAAATTGACGGGCGGCGGCTTGCATTTTTACGACGCGTCCGCGCCGATTGTGTCGGCGGAAAGCGTGGATATGAGTTGCGCGTTCACGGGCGATAGATACGGGAAAGGTACGGGCGATTATATCAACTGCCCTATGACGAAAGAGGAATATTACGCGTTCGTTGACGAGTTGTTAAAAGCCGAACGCGTGGAATTGCACGAATTTGAAAGAGGCGAGATTTTCGAGGGGTGTATGCCCGTGGAAGTGATGGCGTCGCGAGGCAGAGATACGTTGCGGTTCGGCACGTTGAAACCGGTGGGGCTGTTCGACGAGGACGGGAAACGCCCGTACGCCGTATTACAGCTTAGAAAAGAAAACGAATCGGGTACGACGTACAACCTTGTCGGATTTCAAACCAATCTGAAATTTCCCGAACAAAAACGGGTGTTTTCTATGATACCTGCCTTGAAAAACGCGGAATATTTACGTTATGGCGTGATGCACAGAAATACGTATATTCAATCGCCCGACGTTTTAAATCGTGATTTTTCGTTTAAGAATAATAGGAAACTGTTTTTTGCAGGTCAAATTACGGGAGTAGAAGGATATGTCGAGAGCGCGGCAAGCGGTTTGTTGGGGGCAATCCATATCGCGGACGAAATTTTAAACCGACCCGCCCACGTTTTTACGGGCGACACCGTGTGCGGCGCGTTGGAAACGCATATTTCCACCCCCACGAAAGATTTTCAGCCAATGAATGCGAATTTTGGAATTTTAGCCCCTATGCTTGTAAGGATTCGGGATAAAAAAGAACGCTATCGCGCTTTGGCAGAAAGGGCTTTGGCTGCAATCAAAGAACAGGTTGAAAGGTAGATAAAAACCGTAGAGAATAGGAGAAAACGAATATGGAATTTAGAGGAACGACCATTTGCGCTGTAAAAAGAAACGGCGTTACGGCGATTGCCGGCGATGGACAGGTGACGATGGGCGAATCGGTCATTTTTAAAAATACGGCGATTAAAGTAAGACGTATTTTTGGCGGTAAAGTCATTTTGGGTTTTGCGGGATCGGTTACGGACGCGTTTGCGCTCACCGAACGTTTTGAAGGTATGCTGAATAAATTCGGCGGAAATTTAATGCGTTCGGCTGTTGAACTTGCCGAACTTTGGCGTAGCGACAAAGTGGGTAGAAAATTAGACGCAATGATGATTACGGCGGATGAAAATACGTTGCTGATTTTGTCGGGTACGGGCGAAGTAATCGAACCTGACGAGGGCGTTTGCGCGATAGGCAGCGGTGGCAATTACGCGTTGGCGGCAGCGCGCGCATTGTATAAAGAAACCGATTACGACGCGCCGACGATTGCGGAAAAAGCGTTGAAAATTGCATCGGAAATTTGTGTATTTACAAACGATAACATTCGCCTGGAAACGGTGGGGCAAACGACGGTGAACGCAGACATGCCCACCGTAAATGAAGAAAACCCGACCCAAAAGACGGTGAAGAAACGCACGAAAAAGGAGGAAAAATAAGATATGGATTTATCCCCCAAACAAATCGTCAACAGATTAGACAAATATATTATCGGGCAGGACGAGGCGAAAAAAGCGGTGGCGATTGCGCTTAGAAACAGATACCGCCGCGCGCAACTTCCGCCTGAAATCCGTGAAGAAATTACGCCGAAAAATATTATTATGAAAGGTCCGACAGGCGTAGGAAAAACGGAGATTGCAAGACGGCTTGCAAAGCTCGTAAAAGCGCCTTTTGTCAAGGTTGAGGCGACGAAATATACGGAAGTTGGATACGTAGGCAAGGACGTCGAGGGTATGATTCGCGATTTGGCGGAATGTGCGTATCGATTGGTAAAAGCAGAAAAGGAAGAAGAAGTAAAAGCCAAGGCAACGTTAGCGGCGGAACGTCGGTTGGTGCGCGCTTTGGCAGAGGCGAAAAAGGACGAAAAGGGCGACACGGCGAAAGAAGTGTTTGAGGCGAACCTTTTGGACGGACTTCGCAAAGGTCAGTACGACAATTTCACGATTGAAATGGAAGTGGTGGATGCGCCTCAGCCTATGGAATTGGTGCCTGGCGGCGCGGCGATTTCCATTGGAAGTATTTTCGGCGATATGTTCCAACAAAAGAAAAAGAAACGCCGTTTCACCGTGAAAGAGGCTTTCCAAATCGCGCTTAGCGAAGAATCGGAAAAACTCGTGGACGAGGACGCGATTAAATCGGAGGCGGTGTATCGCGCGGAAAACGACGGAATTGTGTTTATCGACGAAATCGACAAGATTGCAGGCAAGGGCAATCGTAGCGGCGCGGACGTATCGCGCGAGGGTGTGCAACGGGATATTTTACCTATCGTCGAGGGCAGTACGGTGGTAACCAAATACGGGCCGATTAAGACGGATTTCATTCTCTTTATCGCGGCAGGCGCTTTTCACGTGGCGGCGATTGAGGATTTGATTCCCGAATTACAAGGTCGTTTCCCCGTGTCCGTTGAATTGCAGAGTTTGACAAAGGAAGATTTTGTTCGTATTTTAACGGAAACGGAAAATTCGTTGACGTTCCAATACGGCAAATTGTTGGGCGTAGACAATATTGATTTACAATTTGACAAAGGCGCGATTGAAAGGATAGCCGAGGTGTCCGTAGAACTCAATCTTACGTCCGAAGATATCGGCGCGCGTAGATTGCATACCGTTATGGAATATCTGTTAGAGGACATTTCCTTTAACGCAGGCGGCGATTATCCTATGTTTACGTTGCATATTGACAGCAAATACGTAGACGAGCATTTGCAAAAATTAACGGGCGACCGTAACTTGAAAAAATACGTATTGTAAAATACGACCAAGAAAAAATATACTGTTTAGGAAAGAAAAATTATGATGAACATTCCCAAAGGCACGAAAGACGTTTTGCCCAACGATTCGTATAAATGGCAATACGTAGAGGGCGTTGCCAGAGATATTGCAAAACGTTTTCAGTTAAAAGAAATCCGTACCCCCACCTTTGAACATACCGAGTTGTTTCTGCGCGGTGTGGGCGATACGACGGATATCGTAACCAAAGAAATGTACACCTTTAAAGACAAAGGCGATCGTTCGATTACGTTAAAGCCTGAAGGTACGGCAGGCGCGGTGCGTTCGTTTATTGAAAACGGTTTGGCAAACGGTGTGTTGCCTGCAAAATTATATTATATTACCCCTGCGTTCCGTTACGAACGTCCGCAGGCAGGTAGACTTCGCGAATTTCACCAATTCGGCGTGGAAATATTTGGCGCAAAGGGCGCGCAGACGGATGCGGAAACGATTATGCTTGCCGATAGTTTGCTCAAAGCATTGGGCTTGAACGTCAAATTGTTTATCAATTCGATTGGTTGCAAACAATGCCGCGCGGCGTATAATAAGGCGTTGAAAGATTTCTTTGCTCCTCATTTAAACGAACTTTGCTACGATTGTAAAAACCGTTTTGAAAAAAATCCCTTGCGACTTTTGGATTGCAAGGAAGAAACTTGTAAAAAAATCAATGCGTCCGCGCCGTCGATTATCGATTATCTTTGCGAGGATTGCAACGCGCATTTTACCGAACTTCGCGCGTACTTGGATTTGGCAGGTATACAATACGAAATTGACCCTCGTATCGTGCGCGGGTTGGATTACTACACGCGCAGCGTGTTTGAATTTGTGTCCACTTCAATCGGCGCGCAAGGCACGGTGTGCGCAGGGGGCAGATACGACGGCTTGATTGAAGAGTTGGGTGGAAATCCTATGCCAGCAGTCGGCTTTGCCGCAGGAATCGAACGGTTGCTGATTGTAATGGAACAAACGGGCGTGAAAATCCCCGACCCTGCTGTGCCGACGGTGTATTTGGCTGGAATGGATGCGGAATGTCGTCAAAAAGCCTTTGAGGTGGCAACAAAGCTGAGATTGGCGGGTATCATAGCGGAAATCGACCATATGGATCGTTCGGTGAAAGCGCAGTTTAAATACGCAGACAAGCTGGGCGCGAAATTTGTTGCGGTCATTGGCGGAAACGAATTGTCCGAGGGTGTAATGAACGTAAAAAGTATGGCTACGGGTGAAAGTGAAAAAGTGGCTTTTGCGAACGCGGTAGAGTATTTTTTTAATAAATAACGAAAACTAAAGCAAAGGAGGAAAAAAATATGGTAAAACATATCAACGGAAAAGAATTGGAAGAATTGTTGGCAACTACGGACAAAACGGTGTTTTGTGATTTCTGGGCGACGTGGTGCGGACCTTGCAGAATGTTAGCGCCCGTCTTTGAAGAAGTGTCGAACGGATATGCGGATAAAGCGGTATTTGTCAAAATCGACGTGGACGAGGCGGAGGATGCGGCTGTAAAATACGGCATTTCGTCCATTCCGAATATAATCGCCTTTAAAAACGGTAAACCCGTGGACAACAACCTCGGTTTTGTACCGCAAGCGGCATTAGAGAGCTTTGTAGAAAAGAATATTTAAATACAACGAACAATCCCCGACGGACAATCCGTCGGGGATAAACATTTACGTTATTAGGGGAAACTCTATACGTTTAAGCAGTTGATTAATAATTTTCTGCTCTTACTTGGAAATAAGCCTGAGGATGCGCGCAGATAGGGCATACGTCGGGCGCTTTTTTACCAACTACGATATGGCCGCAGTTAGAACATTGCCATACAGCGTCGCCTTCTTTGGAGAATACCAAATCGCCTTTCACGTTTGCAAGCAATTTCTTATATCTTTCTTCGTGTTCTTTTTCAATGGCAGCAACACCTTCAAACAAAGCTGCGATTTCGTCAAAACCTTCTTCGCGCGCTTCTTTTGCAAAGCCTGCGTACATATCCGTCCATTCGTAATTTTCACCGTCTGCAGCCGCTTGCAAATTTTCCGCCGTAGAGGAAATTTCACCGCCGTTCAACAATTTAAACCAAATTTTTGCGTGTTCTTGTTCGTTCTTTGCCGTTTCTTCAAAAATAGCCGCAATTTGAACAAATCCTTCCTTTCTTGCCTTGCTTGCAAAATAGGTGTATTTATTTCTTGCTTGCGATTCGCCTGCAAATGCCGTTGCAAGGTTTGCTTCCGTCTTGCTGCCTTTCAAAGAAGGTTTCGCCTCAAATTTACCAGCTTGTTTGCATACGGGGCAAACTTCGGGGGCTACGTCCGCTTCTACTACGTGATGGCATACGCTACATTCAAATTTCTTCATAATTTCTACCTCTTTTTTTCTTATTGATTTTTAGTCTTATTAGGACTAAGTTTTATTAACTGTTTATAATATATCATAAAAATATATATTTGTCAACAGTTTTTTAAAAAAAATTAAAAAAATTTTTCAAAAATGATTTAAAGGGGAAAATTTATTGAAATTTAACGTATTTTTTACAAAATTATAATAAAAATAAGGTATACTATCAGCAAAGATATCCAAGTGTTTGACAATTTTGGGAAAAATTGCTACAATAATGTAAACAGTATTTGTTTTGTTTTGCGCTATATTATATAATAAGGAAATAAAGTAGTATGCAAAAACTAAGCGAAAGAAAAAAGAAATGGGTAGAAAGAACGGTTGCAAACGACAGAAGTTATAAATTGTTTTTATACAATCGGTTTTTCATATTTTTAATATTAGCGTTGTCGCAGTTGGTTGGGTTTGCCATACTGTTTTCTTTGCTTGTGTACAATTCTAGGCTTGGATTGTCGCTGCAAATACTGTTGGCGATTTTAGAGTTGTTTTTCGTGCTGTATATCGTGAATAAAAACGAAAGACCGTCTACAAAAATGAATTGGGTGCTGTTAATCGTTTTATTGCCTGTGTTCGGCGTGCCGTTCTATCTTTTGTACGGAGAAGGGCGACCTACGAGAAAAATGCGGAATAAAGTGGGGATTGCAAAGAAAGAAAATAAAAAATCCGTTGCCGAATTTTACGGAGAAAGGACGCCTTTTGCGCCCCAAAATCGCGGTGAGGCGGTCAGTTATTATTTGGACGTATACAACGATTATCCCGTGTACAAAGACGGAGAAGTTTCGTATTATAAAAGCGGTGAAGATATGTTCCCCGTGATGCTAGACGAATTGAAAAAAGCGGAAAAATTTATTCTCGTCGAATATTTCATTATTGCCCACGGGAAGATGTGGAATTCCATTTTAGAAATTTTGTTAGAAAAGGCAATGCAAGGGGTGCAGATACGCATTATTTACGACGATTTTGGATGCATGATGACGTTGCCTCCAAAATACGATAGATATCTCGAATCCTTGCATGAAAATATACGTTGTATGACTTTTAACAACGTCGTACCGCTTTTTGCTGTGCGAATGAACAATCGAGATCATAGGAAAATTCTTGTTATAGACGGCAAAGTTGCGTTTACGGGCGGCATTAATCTGGCAGACGAATATATTGCCGAAAAGCAACGGTTTGGGTATTGGAAAGATACGGGCGTGAAAATTACGGGTAACGCCGTGAATTCCTTTACGCAGATGTTTTTCTATATGTGGAATGCATTTAGAAAGGACAAAGAAGATATTAAAAAATTTTTGACACCCTTGACCGAGCAGCCAAACCAAGCGTTCATCAGCCGTATCCAACCTTACGACGATTCGCCGTTGGATAAAATCAGCACGGGCGAATCCGTATATATGGATATGATTGGTTGCGCGGAAAAATACGTGTATATTTTCACACCGTATCTCGTGTTGGACGATTTTATGCGTTCTGCGCTGATTTCTGCGGCAACGCGTGGGGTCGACGTGCGAATCGTAACCCCTGGTATTCCCGATAAAAAGCTGATTTATCGCATTACGCGCGCCAATTACGATATTTTAATCAAGGCAGGCGTTAAAATATATGAATATACGCCTGGATTTATTCACGCCAAAAGCGTGCTTTGCGACGGCAGATACGCGGTGGTGGGGACGATTAATTTTGATTATCGCAGTTTGTATTTGCACTTTGAAAATGCGTTGTATTTTTCCGATTGCAAAGCGGTGGAGGATTTAAAACAAGATTGTGAAGAAACGTTTGCCCTTGCTACGTTGAGAAACGATACCCCTATAAAACGTGGATTTATAGGACGGGTGTTGGATTCGTTGTTCCGTCTGTTTGAAACGTTGTTGTAAACAGATTTTTTAAAATATAGGGGGCAGGTATGCGTTGAATGTCCTATTTGACAAAATTTTTTCGGGCGGTGTAACGACACCGTTCGTTTTTTTATGCCTTTAAAAAAGTTTTTACGAAAAGTTTTAAGGCTATGTTTAAAACGTCTGCTTTTTGTTTAAAAATATATTGAAAAGAAACGAAAAGGAGTGTGTTTTATATGGATATGCGTAAGTTTACGGAAAAATCGGTGGCGGCGCTGGAAAAAGCGCAGTCCGTCGCTCGTGAGTACGGCAATCAAGAAATCGGGCAAGTACATCTTTTTTACGCGCTTGTTTTGGCGGAAGGCGGATTGATTCCGCAACTGTTGCAACGTATGCAAAAGGACGTGGAACAAATCGCGAAATCGGCGCAGGAAAAAATAGAAAAATTACCCAAAGTGCGCGGTGGGGAGGCGTACGTATCTTCCGCGCTTGCAAGCGCGATAGAGGCGGGGGAAACCCAAGCGAAAAAAATGGGGGATTCGTTTTTATCCGTCGAACATCTTTTTTATGGTTTGATGGAAAAAGCGGATAAAACGATAGCGGAGCTGTTGAAAACGTACGGTGTGGAACAAAACGCGTTTATGCAGGCTTTGGCTGCGGTGCGAGGCAATCGCAGTGTGCAAAACGAAAATCCCGAAGACACGTACGACGTGTTGAACAAATATGGAACGGATTTGGTGGAAAAGGCGCGCGCGCAGAAGATAGACCCTGTCATTGGGCGTGATGAAGAAATTCGTAACGTCGTACGGATTTTGTCGAGAAAAACGAAAAACAATCCCGTATTGATTGGGGAGGCAGGCGTTGGGAAAACGGCGATTGCCGAGGGATTGGCGATCCGAATTATGCGTGGCGACGTGCCGGATTCGCTGAAAGACCGCAAGGTGTTTTCTCTCGATATCGGCGCGTTAATAGCAGGCGCAAAATTTCGAGGGGAGTTTGAAGAACGGTTAAAGGCTGTATTATCGGAGGTGAAAAAGAGCGAGGGCGGTATCATTCTGTTTATTGACGAGTTGCATACGATTGTAGGCGCAGGGAAAACGGACGGCGCAATGGACGCGGGAAATCTGTTGAAACCTATGCTGGCAAGAGGGGAATTGCATTGTATTGGAGCGACGACGTTGGACGAATATCGCAAATATATCGAAAAAGACCCTGCTTTGGAACGGCGTTTTCAACCTGTTTTGGTTGGAGAGCCGACGGTGGAGGACACCATTTCCATTTTGCGCGGTTTAAAAGAACGTTACGAGGTGTATCACGGTGTAAAAATACAGGACAACGCCTTGATCGCGGCGGCAACGCTCTCTAATCGGTATATCACGGACAGATTTTTGCCGGATAAAGCGATTGACCTCGTGGACGAGGCGTGCGCTATGATAAAAACGGAAATGCAATCCATGCCGTCGGAAATGGACGAAATTTCTCGTAAAATTATGCAGCTCGAAATTGAAGAAAACGCCTTGAAAAAAGAAACCGATTCTCTGTCAAAATCGCATTTAGACGAAATAGAAAAAGAACTCGTTTCGCTGCGCGAGCAATACGCCGAAATGAAAGCGAAATGGGACGACGAGAAAGACTCGATTGGCAGAGTGCAAAAATTGCGCGAGGAGCTGGAAAACGCAAACGCGAAATTGGAAAAGGCGCAAAGAGAGTACGATTTGGAAACTGCGTCAAAATTGCAATACGGAAAAATCCCCGAACTCAAAAAGCAGTTGGAAGAACACGAAAAACAAGAAACGACGGGGGCAGGTATGCGTTCAGCGGGCAATTCATTGTTGCGTGATCGCATTACGGAAGAAGAAATTGCCCGAATCGTTGTGCGTTGGACGGGCGTACCCGTTGCCAAATTGATGGAGGGTGAACGGGATAAATTGTTGCGTTTGGACGAAACGTTGCATGGGCGCGTAATCGGACAAGACGAGGCGGTGCAGGCGGTGGCGGACGCAATTTTACGTTCTCGCGCGGGGATAGCCGACCCCAATCGTCCAATCGGTTCGTTCCTGTTTTTAGGACCGACGGGCGTGGGAAAAACCGAACTTGCCAAAACGTTGGCTCGCGCTTTGTTTGACGAAGAAAAAAATATGATTCGTATCGATATGAGCGAATATATGGAAAAATATTCGGTGTCGAGGCTTATCGGCGCGCCCCCTGGATACGTTGGTTACGACGAGGGCGGACAGTTGACGGAGGCGGTGCGAAGACGTCCGTATTCGGTAATTTTGTTTGACGAAGTGGAAAAGGCGCATCCAGACGTGTTCAACGTATTGTTGCAGGTGCTTGACGACGGGCGGATTACGGATGGGCAAGGCAGAACGGTGGATTTTAAAAACACCGTCGTCATTCTCACGTCTAACCTGGGTTCGACGGCGATTCTTGACGGAATTGAATACGACGGCGAGATATCAGAGGAGGCAAAAGACGAGGTGAATCGTCTATTAAAAGCCTCGTTTAGACCTGAATTTTTAAACCGTTTGGATGAAATTGTATTTTTCAAACCGTTGACAAAACAGGAAATCGGTCAAATCGTGCGGTTGTTATCCAAAGAACTTGTCAAACGTTTGGAAGAAAAACAACTTGGTTTGGAGGTTGCCGAAAGCGCGGTGGAATATATTATTGAACAGGGTTACGACCCCGTATACGGCGCAAGACCGTTAAAACGGTTTATCCAACATACCTTAGAAACGATGCTGGCAAAGAGCATACTTTCGGGCGATTTTATTTCGGGGGATAAACTCTTGGTAGAGGCAGACGAAAACGGATTGAGGATATCCAAGGCGTAAAAAAGAAAAATGAAAAATTCCGCAGTCGGATAAAAACGGCGCGCGGAATTTTTTTGTCGAAAAATTTTTAAATAAGTATTTACAAGCCTATGGATTTATGGTATAATAAAAGGCGAAAAAGAAAAAAAGAGGGAGTTATGAAGATCATACACACAGGCGACGTGCATTTGGGTTCGGCAATGAGAAATCTGCCACCCGAAAAGGCGCGCCTTAGAAAAGAAGAGATTATAGACGGCTTTCGTCGGCTTTGCGCGTATGCAAAAGCGCAAGGTGTGGCGGCGGTGTTGATTGCGGGGGATTTGTTCGACGAAAATACCCCCACTACGTCTTTGAAAAAAGAAGTGTTTTCTATGATTGCCGAGGCAAAGCCTGCCTGCTTTTTTTACGTATCGGGCAATCACGACGACGAATTTTCGTATTCTGAGGCTTTGCCTGAAAATTTGTATTTATTTTCTCAAAATCACGGTTGGAAAAGTTACGATTTACCCGAAAACGTTACGATTACGGGGCTGGATAGCAAATATTTGGACGAAGGCAAATATAAAGAATTGTCTTTAAAAAAAGACCGTTTTAATATCGTCGTTTTACACGGTGATATCAGCCAAGGCGAACGCAAAAATACGGAAACGATTTCCTTGCGCCGTTTGCAAAATAACCATATCGATTATTTGGCGTTGGGGCATATTCATATCCCGACGTTGACGGCGGAGCGTTTGGATTCTCGCGGAACGTACCGCTATTGCGGTTGTTTGGAGGGGCGAGGCTTTGACGAATGTGGAAAAAAGGGTTTCTTCCTTTTGAACGTTGCGGACGGGAAATTGGAAAGCGAAACTTTTCTTTCTTTTTCAAAGCGCGAACTTATCGAAATCCGCGTGGATATTTCCGCGTGTAATACGTATTACGACGTCGAACGGACGGCGTTTTCGGCAGTACAAAACGTCAAACGTGAAAACGTCGTTCGGTTGATACTCGTCGGTCAACATACGGCAGGGTTGAAAAAAGATTTGCCTTTGCTCTCCCATCGCCTCTGCGAAAACTTTTTCTTTGCAAAAATATCGGACGAATCGCGCGTTTTTATCGATTACGCGGCGTTTTTAAACGACCTTTCCGAACGGGGAGAATTTGTAAGAGAGGTGGGCAGGTACGAGATGAACGAAGAAATTCGCTCTGAAATTATCGACGTAGGCTTGAAAGCGTTGGCAGGGGAGGAGATTGATTTATGAAACTGCTGTCTTGTTATATCGCAGGGTTTGGCAAATTCGTCAATCGTTCGTTCGACCTCTCAAACGACGTAATCGTGGTGAAAGAGGACAACGGTTGGGGCAAAACTACGCTTGCGGATTTTTTAAAATGTATGTTTTACGGTATGGACGGCGGTAGAACAAAATCTATTGAAACCAACGAGCGCGCAAAATACGAACCGTGGCAAAGCCAAGCCTTTGGCGGTACGCTTACGTTTACAGCGTACGGGAAAACGTATCGAATCGAGCGGGTTTTTGGGAAAACGCCCGCTGCGGATATCGTGAAAGTTTACGACCAAAACAATATGCTCTGTTACGATTTTGGCGACAAAGCCGAACGGATAGGCGAGGTGTTGTTCGGAATGGACGGTGAGAGTTTCCGCCGTTGCGTATATATTCCCCAAGGCGAAATAAAAACGGACGGATTGCCGAGCGATATGAAAAACCGTTTGCTGGCTTTGCTGAGCAGCGGCGGCGCAGATGAAAATGGCGCAGCGCGCGCGATTGAGAGGTTGGAAACGGCAGAGCGCGCTCTTCGCGCGAAACGTCGTCCGTCAAAGGGAAAGTTGGACGAATTGGACGACAAGTTATTGGAAATATCCAGACAAAAGGCAGAGTGCGCAAAATTCGCCGAGGCAAAGAAACAAGCGGAATACGAATTGCAAAAACGTACAACGGAATTGTCGGAATGTAATGAAAAAATCAAAGCGTTGTCGTCGGTGATTGAGAAGATTGCAAAAAACAACGAATGGGCGGCGAAACGGGGCGTTTACAACGAAGTGCAAGAACAAGCCGTTCGCAATCGCGTCGCTTTGGACGAATTTGGTCGTTTTTTTGGAGAAATCGACCCGAAAACAGTAAATATCAAAGGTTTGCAAACTGCCGTTTCAGAATTTTACGCTTTGAAGGAAGAAAACGCAAAAGTAGAGGTTAAACTGAGGGAAATCGAAACCAAAATCAAAGAACGGGACGGCTCGTCTGCGCAACTTGTCGCGTGCAAAAAAACAATGTCGTCTTACGGCAAAATTTTGAATAAAAACGACAAAACGGAGGGGGCAGGTACGCCTACAAATGAAAAGCCGACGAAAAAAGAGGGGGGTAAAAAACGAGGCTCGTTTCTCTGGTTGTTCGTAGGTTTGTTTGCGATAATATACGGCGCAACGCAAGCGGAATCCAATCCGACGATCGGTTATTTTTTGTTGGGGTTGGGCGCGTTGGGGTTGCTATGGACGTTTATTCAAGTGTTGCCAAAATACGTGAACGGAGCTAGAAAGAACCGTAAAAAAACAAACAATACGGCAGACGAATTGGATGATACGTTTGCAATCGAATATACGCAAACGGAGGCGGAAATCGCATTTTTGCAAAAACGCCTAAAACAATTTCCGCCCGACCTTGACACAATCAAGGAACAATACGGCGCGATATTGGAAGAAAAAACACGTCGCGCGGAAGGGCTAGAAAAAGCTATCGTCGAATTTTTGAAAAATTTCGGATTTTCTGGTCAATACGATTATCGCGCGTCGTTATCCGTTTTGCAAGAAAAAATTGTTTTGTATTCTCGCGTGATGCAAGAAAATGCAGACAATCAGCAGCGTTTGAAAACGTTGGAAACCGAATTACAAACCCTTTTAGACGGCGAAGAAACGGCGCAGTATCCTACGGGCAACTTGGATGCGTTGCGTACGGAAAAATCCCAATGGGAACGAAGAAAGGAAACGCTGTATTCCGAATGGGCGCGCCTTTCGGCATTGGTTGAAAATTACGCTTTGAAGTGCGATATCAACGAATTTAACGTGGAGGAAAAGCGTTTATCGGAAGAAAAACAACGATTGGAAAGACGTTTGTTCGTGGTGCAGAGCGCGAAAAAATTCTTGCTCCGCGCGCAAGAAAATATGGCGACGCGCTATCTTTCTCCCGTGGAGAAAAATTGTAAAAAGCATTTGGAAAGTATGGGCGTATCGGCAAGCGGATTGCATTTTACCGCCGACGGCGCGGCGCAAATCGAAACGCAAGGCAAAACACACGGGGTGGAGTATTACAGCACAGGCGAAAGGGAATTGACGGATTTTTGTACCCGTATCGCCTTGATTGAAACGTTGTTTACCAAAGAACAACCGCCTCTTGTGTTAGACGACCCGTTTGCAAATTTGGACGACAAAAAGACGGAACGCGCGAAAAAGTTCGTCAAAGACCTTTCTAAACGTTATCAGATTTTGTATTTCACTTGTAAATCGGACAGAAAACTGTAAAAACAGAAGAGTGTGATGTTTTTGATTTTAAAAAATTATTGACATTAAAAATAAAAGATGATATAATAAATTCAATATCGTCTATTCTTATTGGAGACAAAATTATGAAAAAATTGAAAAGATTTTTATTAGCGTTGTTATCGATTTTAACGATTGCCTACGGTATAACGACATTGAGCGCATGCTTAGGAGATACGGAAGAAAATTTAAATGGAATTATCAGTAGTAGTTCGTTGGATCAAAATAGCAACGACAATGCGTTGAGTACAACAGATAGCAGTAGAGTGAGTGGTGATTCGTCGAATTTAATTGAGTCGAGTTTAAATAGCGTGGATAGTTCGACATCTGATAATAGTTCAAATATATCAAGCAGTTCGGATGAAGGGTTAAATAGTAGTTCTGTGAATACGCAAACACCTGTTGACTCTTCTTTATTGCATCTACACGTTTATACAGCAGAGGAAACGACTTCGGCGACTTGTACGGAGGGTGTGATGACGTATACTTGCAGTTGTAATGATAGGTATACAGAAATAATTGAGGAACTTGAACATACGGGAGGGACAGCAACTTGTACAACCAAAGCGGTGTGTACGGGTTGTCAAGAAGAATACGGTGATGTTTTGGGGCATACGGGTGGTACGGCAACTTGTGAATTGCAAGCTACGTGTACTCGTTGTGGCGAAAAGTATGGTGGGCTGGCTGCGCATATATATGAAAATAAAAAGTGTACGGTTTGCGAAGATACACTAAAAACAAGCGAGGGATTAGAGTTTTCTTGGATAGAAAGCGAACAAGGATATTATTTAACGGGCATAGGTACGTGTACGGATACGGATATAGTAATCGATACATACAATGGCAAACCTATTCTTTCTGTTTTTGATATATTCCGAAATAGCAATTTAACGAGCGTTATTATCGGTGATAGCGTAGAATATATTTCTTCAGGTGCATTTTTTGATTCTAAAAATTTAACGAGCGTTGTAATAGGCGAAGGGACAACGGAAATTGGCGGCGGTGCGTTTTCGGGTTGTACGAATTTGCAAAAAGTCGTAATAGGGAATAATGTAAGAAAGATTGCTGAACAAGCATTTAAAGATTGTACTTCTTTAAAAGAGGTATATATTGAAGATGTTAAAAATTGGTATGAAATTCAATTCGAAGACTATATGGCGAATCCCTTGAATTGTGGGGGAGCATTGTATGAAGATAATCAATTGGTAACTTCTATTGTCGTGCCAAATGGAATAACGGAGATAAAACGTTATGCGTTTTTTGGCTGCACGTCTTTACGGAACATAGAGATTGGAAATGATGTAACACATATTTTCTATAACGCATTTTATAATTGTAGCAACTTAACAAATGTTATTATCGGTAAAAATGTAACGCATATTTATTCGGTTTTTCAGAACTGTGAGAATTTGGAAAGTATGACACTTCCGTTTGTGGGAGCGAGCAGGACTTCTTTTGAAGATTCCATGAAAGACAATGACATTTTCGGATATATATTCGGAACAGGTACTACTGATTCTCGCTATGGTTATAATAAGGGTGTGCCGCAGTCTTTAAAAGAAGTAATCATTACGGATGCGATTACGATTCCAAATCTCGCATT
The DNA here is from genome assembly GCA_017463425.1 of Clostridia bacterium. GTDB lineage: Bacteria > Bacillota > Clostridia > Christensenellales > Borkfalkiaceae > Scatosoma. Next base: position 33,305 of record JAFTPE010000014.1, read on the forward strand.
TAAAAATTGTGGATATATAAAAAAGGTTCTTCTTGCTAATGGGGTAACGAGTATAGGGAATTATGCGTTTGAAAATTGTTCTAGATTAAAAAGCATGGTAATCCCGAACAGTGTAACAAGTATAGGGAATTATGCTTTTCTGCATAGTGGGGTAGATAGCATAGTGATACCTAACAGTGTAACAAGCATAGGCGTCGCAGCTTTTTCAAATTGTAACAGTTTAGAAAGTATAGAGATTCCGAACAGCGTAACAAGTATAGGTAGTTCGGCGTTTAGAGATTGTCGAAAATTAATAAATATAACGTTAAGTGAAAATTTAAAAGAAATCGGATGGCAGGCATTTGCTAATACAGGATATTATAACAATGAAAATAATTGGGAAAATAATTTGTTGTATATAGGGAAATATTTGATTGTTGCTAACATATATTTGAACGGGAAATGTATCGTAAAGGAAGGAACGAAATATATAGCAAACGGTACATTTAGAAACTGTGCGGCAATGACGGAAGTTTTGATTCCTGAAGGGGTTACAGAATTGGGAGATTCGGTATTTCAAGAGTGTTCCGCATTGAAAAGTGTTATTATTCCTGCTAGTGTTACGAAAGTTGATGATTGGGCATTTTGGAAATGTGAAAAGCTGGAAAAGGTATATTATAAAGGCACGCAAGAAAGTTGGAATGAAATCGCTGTTTCTGATTATTATAATGGAAATGATTGTTTAAACGAGGCAACGTTATATTATTACAACCAGAGCGAGCCTGCGTTGAATATGGACGGTACGGCTTACGACGGTAATTGGTGGCATTATGATGCGGATGCCATTACCCCTGTGGTATGGCAGAAAGAAGAATAGAAATTACATTCCTTGGCTTAGGATAGAGAGTAGTGAAGGGATAGAATTGTGTGAAACAAAAGATTTTCACGGTGCGGCGATAAGTTGCGCCGTGAAAATTTTGTGAAACGACAAATTTTTTCTTTGAAATGATTGACTTTATTTTCGATAAAAAATATAATAATATCGTTCGCATATTATATAACGTTCGGGCGCAACGCACGCGCGCGTGAGAAAAAAGTGCATTGGAGGTAATCGAGTGGTAAATACAGTAAAAACCTTGCTAAAAAGCGTTCGGCAATATAAAAAGCCGTCTTTAATCACGCCCCTCTTTATGACGATAGAGGCGTTTTGCGAATGTCTGATTCCGTTTTTTATGGCAAGAATGATAAACGAAAACGTATTGGCGCAGACGGGCGCAATGCAACATATCTTAAAGTACGGGCTGATTTTATTGTTGCTTGCCACCGTGTCTTTGACCAGCGGTGTATTGGCAGGTCAGTTTGCTGCCACGGCAAGTTGCGGTTTTGCAGCCAATCTTAGACACGATTTGTTTTATAAAGTGCAAAAATTTTCTTTTGCCAACGTGGATAAATTTTCCACGTCCTCGCTCGTTACACGTTTGACCACGGACGTAACCAACGTGCAACAATCGTATCAAATGTGTTTGCGTATCGCAATCCGCGTGCCGTTACAATTCATTTTCGCTATTATTATGAGCTTTACCATCAACGCGCGATTGGCTTGGATATTCTTGGCAATCGTGCCTCTCGTGGGCGGTTGCATCATTTTGATTATGCGGTTCGTAATGCCATTTTTCCGTCGTATTTTCAAAAAATACGACGCGTTAAACAATTCCGTTCAAGAAAACGTAGGCGGTATTCGCGTCGTGAAATCCTTCGTTCGAGAAAAGCACGAAACGGAAAAGTTTGAAAAAGCGGCGGGCGAAGTTCGCAACGATTTTACCCGCGCAGAGAAAATTTTGGCGTTGAACAATCCTATGATGACCTTGTTTATCAACGTGGCGGCGGTACTGATTGCGTATTTGGGTGCAAGACAGATTATCACAACGTCAGAAGCGAACGGCGGTGTGTTGCCTACGGGCGCGTTTGCCACCAGCAACCTTTCCGCCTTGATTACTTACGGGGTGCAAATTTTATCCTGTTGCATGATGTTTTCAATGGTGTTCGTTATGATAACTATGTCCTTTGAATCGGCGCGCCGTATTGGCGAAGTATTGACGCAAGAATCCGATTTAACTACCCCCGAAAATGCGGTCAAAGAAGTGAAAGACGGTTCTATTCGATTTGAAAACGTCAATTTCAAATATTCGGAAACTGCCAACAATTACGCCTTATCCAATATCACTCTGGATATAAAATCGGGCGAAACCGTAGGTGTTTTGGGCGGTACAGGTTCGTCTAAAACCACGTTTGTACAGCTCATTCCCCGTTTGTACGATTGCACGGAGGGGAACGTATACGTCGGTGGTGTAAACGTGAAAGAATACGATTTGGACGCGCTCAGAAAAGAAGTTGCCGTCGTGTTGCAAAAGAACGTATTGTTTTCTGGTACGATAAAAGAAAATCTTCGTTGGGGGGACGAAACCGCGAGCGACGAAGAATTGGTTCGGGTTTGTAAATTGGCGCAAGCAGACGAATTTATAAATTCGTTCCCCGACGGATACGACACGTATATCGAACAGGGCGGAACGAACGTATCGGGCGGTCAAAAACAACGCCTTTGTATCGCGCGCGCCTTGCTTAGAAAACCCAAAGTGTTGATTTTGGACGATTCGACGTCGGCGGTTGATACGCGTACAGACGCAATGATTCGTCAGGCGTTTGCGAAAGAAATCCCCAACACCACGAAAATCATTATTGCGCAACGTATTTCGTCCATTGAACACGCAGATAAAATCGTCGTATTGGACGGCGGTAAAATCGTTGCTTGCGGCACGCACGATACACTCATAAAAACCAGCGACGTCTACCGTGAAACGTACGAGGCGCAAACTAAGAGCAAAGCCGACGAGTCGGCAGAAAGCGAAGAAGGAGGGGATAAATAATGTCCGAAGAAAAGAAATACGAACAAAAACCCCGTCCCGTTCGCCCTATGCGTGGGCGCGGTATGCCCGTGCCGAAAGGCGCAATCAAAAAAGGCACGCTGCCTCGCCTTATCAAAACGGTGTTTAAATATTATAAATGGCAAATGATTTTGGTATTCGTTTGCATTTTATTCAATTCGTTTGGCAGCCTTGTTTCCTCGGTGTTTATGCAATCGTTGATAGACGAGGTGATTACGCCGGGCATTTCCGCAGGACTTGGCGCGGTGCAAGGGAAATTGATTGGATTGATTCTTGCAATGGCGGTGGCGTACGGAATCGTTATCGTCGCAGGATTTTTCTATAATCGGATTATGGCAACCGTAACGCAGGGTATGTTGTATCATCTCCGTAGAGATATGTTTGCGAAAATGCAAACGTTGCCTATCAAATATTTCGATACGCACGCGCACGGCGAAATTATGAGCGCGTATACAAACGACACCGACGCAACCCGTCAGTTGATTGGACAGAGCTTGCCTACACTACTGAGCAGTAGTTTAACTTTGCTGATTTCCATTTCCTTGATGCTTTGGTACAGCGTATGGCTGTCGTTGGTTATGTTCGTTTGTACGTTCGCCATGACTTTCGTCGTGAAGAAAATAGGCGGAAACAGCGCGAAATATATGGTTTCGCAACAAACCTCGCTCGCGAAAGAGGAGGGGTTTGTTGAGGAGATGATGAAAGGTCAAAAGGTTGTCAAAGTGTTCACGCACGAGGAACGGGCGAAAGAGGACTTTGACAAACTCAATACCCAGCTGTTCAAAGACAGCGAACGGGCGCACCGTTTTGGGAATATTCTCGGCCCGATTTTGGGGAATATCGGCAATTTTACGTACGTATTGTTGGCGATATGCGGCGGTTTGTTTTTGACCTTGAAAATCCCCAACGTAGCCATTAGCAGTATCGTAAGCGGTATTCAAATTATTACAATCGGTAAAATTATTGCGTTTTTGGGTATGTCGAGAAACTTTACGCAAATCGTCAACCAAATGTCCCAACAAATTTCTATGATAGCCATGGGTTTGGCAGGAGCAAGCCGCGTATTTACGCTTATGGACGAAGAACCTGAGAAAGACGACGGATACGTAACCCTTGTCAACGCAAAAATAAACGAAAGTGGCGAACTCGTTGAAACGGACGAACGCACGGGGCTTTGGGCTTGGAAACATTACCATAAAGCAGACGGAACGACGACGTATACGCAGCTGAAAGGCGAAGTGGTTCTGGATAGCGTAGATTTTGGATACGTGGAAGAAAAACAAGTACTTTCCGACGTTTCGTTGTACGCAAAACCCGGTCAAAAAATTGCGTTCGTTGGCGCGACGGGCGCAGGCAAAACCACGATTACCAACCTTATCAATCGGTTTTATGATATTGCGGACGGAAAAATTCGTTACGACGGCATTAACGTAAATAAAATTTGTAAAAACGATTTGCGCCGTTCGCTTGGCGTCGTGTTGCAGGACGTAAACCTGTTCACGGGTACGGTTATGGACAATATTCGTTACGGGCGTTTGGACGCAACGGACGAAGAATGTATTGAGGCGGCTAAACTTGCCAACGCGGACGATTTTATTTCCCGTTTGCCCGAGGGCTATAACACATTGCTTGCCAATAACGGGGCGAATCTTTCTCAGGGACAGCGTCAGTTGCTGTCGATTGCGCGCGCGGCGGTTGCCGACCCTCCCGTAATGATTTTGGACGAGGCAACGTCGTCTATTGATACGCGTACCGAGGCTTTGGTGCAGGACGGTATGGATAAGTTGATGATAGACAGAACGGTGTTCGTAATCGCGCACAGATTGTCCACCGTTAGAAATTCCAATGCGATTATGGTGCTTGACCACGGGAAAATTATCGAACGTGGCACGCACGAACAGTTGATTGCGCAACGTGGTACGTATTATCAGCTGTATACGGGCGCGTTTGAATTGGAATAGGAAAACGACAGGTATATAAAAAAGAGTTTGGATTTTTTAAAATCCAAACTCTTTTTTGTTTTTAAATTATTCAAATCAATGGTTTATCAATTAAACGTAAACCCAATTCATTCACCATTTCCAACGCGATTTTTTCAGAAATCAAATCTCCAACGTGTTGTGGTTCGTGCGCGTCGCAACCGATAATCACTTCGTTGCCGACTTCCGCTGCTATTTTAAATAACGTTCTATTTGGATATTGCCGTTTAGAACGTATCCCAAGCAGGTTGATTTCTAAGGGAATATGCAAGGCTTTTGCTCCTTCACACAATCGCAAATATTCACGCGAAACGGCGGTTTCCGAAAATAGATATCCTGCAATATCGGGATGAGCCAAATATAAAAAATCACCCGTTTTCAATCCCTCCAACGTTTGGGTAACGTACGAGGATAACACTTTGTCGGGTCTATATTCCGTTTTCGTATGCACCACCCGTTCTTCATTGCCCAAAAGATGTTGACCCAAAATCAAATAATCGGGATTTACTTCCTTTAAAAAAGCCGTTTCTTGATCGTGCCAAGCGGGATAATATTCCAGCTCAAAACCGCATAGAATACGAATATCCTTTTCGTATTCTTTTGCCAAGGCGCGGATAGAGGCAACGTATTCGTCGCGTTTTTCCACCGCCATACGGAAAGTGGAATACGGCTTGTTTTCAGGAAAAACGTAGGGTGCGTGGTCGGAAAACCCCAACGTTTTTACGCCGTTTTTGACGGCGTTTTCCACGTACTCGCGATCCGCCCCTACGGCGTGATTGCACCGCGTCGTATGCGTGTGATAATTAAACAACATATTATAAAACCTTTGATAAAAAATCTTTCAAACGCTCGTTTTTTGGGTTTGTGAAAAATTCCTCAGGGGAATTTTCTTCCTTGATAACGCCCTCGTCAATGAAGATGACGCGCGAGGCAACTTCTTTTGCAAAGCCCATTTCGTGCGTTACCACGACCATGGTCATGCCCTCGTTGGCAAGCTCTGTCATAACGTTCAACACTTCGCCCACCATTTCGGGGTCGAGCGCGGACGTGGGTTCGTCAAACAACATTACGTCGGGTTCCATAGCCAGCGCGCGAACGATGGCAATACGCTGTTTCTGACCGCCCGAAAGGGTGGAGGGATAGGCGTTCGCTTTGTCCTCCAAACCAATTTTTTTCAACAGTTGTAAGGCTTTTTCTTCCGCGATTTCTTTGGGAACGCCTTTTAATTTTATCGGAGCTAGGGTAATGTTTTTCATCACCGTCAAATGCGGAAAAAGATTGAATTGTTGAAACACCATTCCGATTTTTTGTCTGTGCAGATTGATGTTTTTCGCCGCCGCCTTGTCGATTTGTTTTTCTTCCTTTTTCAGCTCGTCAAACCGAGTTTTCAGTTGCTCGTATTGTTCTTTTGCGTTTTCGTCGAACGCGTTGGCTTTTTTGAGAGCCAACAAATCTTTCATTTGCTGTTTTAAATATGCCCGTTCGTTTTTAAAAATATACGTATCGTCCAACAAAATAGAGCCTGTTGTCGGGGTTTCCAAAAGGTTTAAACAGCGTAAAAAAGTAGATTTTCCGCAACCGGACGGGCCGATTACGGCAACGACGTCGCCTTTGTTTATATCGATATCCACGCCGCGTAAAACGTTTAATTTTCCAAAAGATTTGTGTAAATTTTTAACGGAAATAATCGTTTTTTGCGTTGCGTTTTTTATGGTATTATCTCTCATTTTTCATTAACCTCTTTTCCATTGTTTTAATCAATACGGTAAAGATTAAAACCAAGATAATATATACCACGGCAAGCGCCAAATAACATATAATGGGATTGTACACCGTATTTTGTAATTTAAACGCAACTTGTAAATCGGTAACGCTGACAAAGCCTGCAACGGAGGTTTCTTTGATGATTGCAATCAATTCGTTACCGATAGAGGGCAAACAATTTTTAATGGCTTGTGGCATTATAATTTTGAGCATAGTTTGCGCGTAATTAAAACCCAACGAACGCCCAGCTTCCATTTGACCTTTGTCTACGGATAAAATACCGCCTCGAATAATTTCGGACATATACGCACCCGAATTTAATCCGAAGATTACCAATCCCCATAACAACGCGCTGGCTTGTGTAATACCTAAAATGGGTTTGATAACGTACCAACCCACAAGCAGTTGTACAACAAGAGGGGTCCCTCGAAAGAGACCCACGTATAATTTTGACGCGTTTTTCAGAATAGACGTCGCTTTATTATCAGGCAACAGTTGCATTACGGCGAGAAGAATACCTAATAGTAATCCAATAACAAAACCGCCGAGCGCAATGATTAAAGTGTTTTGCAATCCTTCCAAAACGGTTTTATAGCCACCCAAACGGAACATTTGATTTACAAAACTTTCCCATAAATAATTCCAATTTATCATGCGACCCTCTTGTTCAACAAATTTTAAGCCGCTGCGTTGATTTGCGCAACGATTTGCGCCGCAACGAGATTATCTACGATACAAAGAGATACTTGTCCATTCACCATATCGCGTACTGCGTCTGCGTGCGTTTCGTAGGGTTTTAAAGTAAGGTTTGCGTAACCGGCAAAACCGAATCCGTCGGGGTCGTTAATATCACCGCTGATATACTTTGCGCCCGTCGTACCCGTTTGGCTGCCTACTTTCGTTCCGTTTGCCAATTCTGCCAATTTCGCTTCGATATCAGCAGTCGTTTTACAATCGTCGAATCTCGTATCGTTTTCTTTTACGACGATTACTTGATAAGCCTCGTTATAATAGGGGGTGGAGAAGGTAACGGTGTTTTGACGAGCAGGCGTAATCGTAAGTCCTGCCAAACCAATGTCTGCGTCCCCGTTGTTAACAGCCATACAAATCGTATCGAAAGCAGTTTGTTTTACTGCCAAGGTTTTTCCTAATTCGGTGGCAATCATTTTACCGATTTCAATATCGATACCGCCCCAATTTTCGCCTACGCGATATTCCCAAGGCGCAAAGGGCGCGTCAGTAGCCAAAACTAAATACGAATCGTCGTTATTCATCGTATCTTGGTAAGTAACTACGCCCTCTACGTAACTGTTATCCGTAGGTACGTCGTCTTCGTAATTTTTGCTTTCATACGTAGCAATCATTGCGCTAATTGCCGTTGCGTTTTCCGCAAGAACGTTGTTTACCGTCGTCAACAAGGAAGCGTCGTTTTTATTAACGGCAACACCGTAAGATTCGGAAGAAAGAGAAACGTCAATCAATTTTACTTTATTGGAATCGGTTTTCTTATCGCCACAAGAAGCGAAACCAAATGCGCCGAGGACAGCCACAGCCGCGAGCAATGTTGCAAGGAATTTTTTCATAATTTTATCTCCTAAAAAATAAGTATTATGCCATATATTGTATACCTTATTTTAAAAGATGTCAATCGTTTTTATAAGAGAAATTCGTTTTTTGGATAAAAGGGTGAGGGAAAAGCGAAAAAATCGTTGCTTTTTGTTTTTGGATATGATATAATCAATGCGAATAAAGAACGCAAATATGAAAGGACGAAACGCACTTGAACAACGAATTTTTTTCATTTGAAGTTATAAAAACTGACCCCGACACGGGGGCGCGCGCAGGGATTTTGCACACGCCGCATGGGGATATTGAAACGCCCGTATATATGCCCGTTGGCACGCAAGCGACGGTGAAAGGGGTGTTTCCTCGCGATTTGAAAGAGGCAGGTTCGCAGATAATATTGTCTAACACCTATCATTTGTATATGCGTCCCGGCGACGAGATAGTAAAAAAGGCGGGCGGATTGCACAAATTTATGAATTGGGATCGTCCGATTTTAACCGACAGCGGTGGGTTTCAGGTGTTTTCTTTGGGGAAACTGAATAAAATCACCGACGAAGGCGTAGAATTTTCTTCCAATATTGACGGTAGTAAGCACTTTTTTACCCCCGAAAAGGCAATGCAAGTGGAACAAAACCTCGGCGCGGATATTATTATGGCGTTTGACGAATGTAGTGAGTACGGTTATAATCACGCGCAGGCAGAGGCGGCAATGAAACGTACCGCCGCGTGGCTGGAACGGTGTTACAAGTTTCACGAGAAACAAAATCAAGCCCTATTTCCTATCGTTCAAGGCAATATGTATAAAGATTTACGGGGCGAGAGCTTGCGCCGTACCCTTCCGTTTGTAAAACACGGGATCGCCATTGGGGGACTTTCGGTAGGTGAACCTAAGCCGATTATGTACGAATTGCTGGAATATTTGCAACCCCAACTGCCGACGGACGTTCCGCGGTATTTAATGGGGGTCGGCTCGCCCGATTGTCTAATAGAGGGAACGCTGCGCGGAATCGATATGTTCGATTGCGTGTTGGCGACGCGTATTGCGCGCAACGGCACGGCAATCACCTCGCGCGGTAGGGTGGTTGTTCGCAACGGAAAATTCAAGGAGGATTTTTCGCCTTTGGACGAAGAATGTGATTGTTATTGTTGTAAAAATTATACAAAAGCGTATTTGCGCCATTTGATAAATACGGGAGAAATGTACGGGGCAATGCTCCTCAGTTTGCACAACATTACGTTTTTGCACCGTCTGATGAAAGGGTTAAGAAACGCGATTTTGGGCGGTTACGTCAGAGAATACGCCCAAGAATTTTATAAAAAATACGGCGGCGAGGGCAAGTGGTAAGAGAAACTCAAAATATGAAAACGACAGGGGCAGGGTTGCGTTGAATGTAAATTTGCTCCTGTTTTTATGTCTTTGAAACGTCCAATTCTTTTATGAAAAAACGGTGAAAAATAAAAAAATCAAAAAAAGAATGACAAATCGCTTGCAAAAAAGGAAAAAAAAGGCTATCATAATACTATGAACAAAAGGATAGGTGCGTTTTCACGCTTTCTATCGTAAAAGGAGAAAATAAATTATGTTGTTTCAGTTGTTAAGCGCAGTAGAATCGTCCCCCAAAGCGGAAAGCCCTTGGAAATCCTACATTCTTTTGGGTGTATTGTTCCTTGTGATGATTGCTTTTATGATTTTTAACAGACGTTCACAAAAGAAAAGACAGGAAGAAACCAAAAATATGTTGGACGCAATCCAACCTGGTAACAAAGTAAAGACGATTGGCGGCATTTGCGGTATCGTCGTAGAGGTTTGCCCCGACGATAACACGTTCGTTTTGGAAACGGGTACGGAAAAAAGCGGTAAATCGTATATTAAATTCGATAAACAAGCCGTTTATCAAACGGACGCAACGGTGAAAAAGGAAGAAAAACCTGCTGTAAAAGAAGAAACCGCCGAAGAAAACCCCCAAGAAGAAAAGAAAGACGAAGAATAATCTTCTAAAACGGTGATGAAAAATATTCTAAAATCAAAACGCCTTCGCATACAATAATGCGGAGGTGGTTTTTTATGGAAACTGAAAATACGTACGGTAGCGTGTTTTTTACGATAGCGAAAGGGGTGGGGGCGTCGCTTGCCTGTTCTTTTTTATCCGTGTTGGCGTTTGCGGGCTTGCTTGGCGCAGTGCCGATGCCCGATAAAGTGATTTATCCAATAGGACAAACGATAAAGGTGATTTCTATCGTTGTGGGAACGCTTGCGTTCGTTCGCGGTGAAAAAGGTTGGTTAAAAGGCGGCGTTATCGGCTTGCTGTTCGCTGCGCTTTCCTATCTGCTGTTTTCGGTGCTGGGCGGAGATTTTTCGCTGTCATGGCTGATTTTTCTCGAATTGTTCCTGTCGGTATTCGCAGGCGCGTTGGGCGGAATTATTGCCGTCAATATAAAAAATTAAAAGACGGGACGGGAAAACTCGAAAAAATACGATAAACCGCTTGCAATTTTATAAAAAGTGTATTATAATAGATATACTCAAATTTTGAAAATCATACAGGAGGTCGCTATATGATTAAAACGATTGCGAAACCCGCAGATAAGAAAGTAACCGGTTGCGGCGAATGTAGAAGCACCTGTCAGTCCGCTTGTAAAACGAGCTGTACGGTAGGCAACCAATCCTGCGAAAGAATTACGCGCGAAGAAAAAATCGAACGCAAATAATTTTTTCCGCTTGGCACTTGACTTGCGTAAAAAATTTTACGTACATAAAGCAAGGCAGAAAAGAGAAATCGCAAAAACGGCGTATTTGGAAAAGTACGCCGTTTTTAACCGAGTAGGCAAAAATCAAGTTTAAGGCAAACTTATGATACACGTATTTAGTTATAGAGAAAAAAATTATATTTACGACGTAGGCAGTGGCGCTTTGCACGAATGCGACAAACCCACCGCCGATTATTTAAAAGCGAAAGAGGAAGGACAGGCCGTCGATATCACCTATATCACCGACGATCAGATTAAAGAAATCCTTTCGGACGTGGAGGGGTTGAAAGACCAGGGATTGCTCTTTAAAGACGAAGTAAAAACGTATCCTATGAAGAGCAACGAAATCAAGGCGCTTTGTATCCATATCTGCCACGATTGCAATTTCCGTTGTCGGTATTGTTTTGCTGATGAAGGAGCGTACCATTCGCGCCGCGAGAGTATGTCTTTTGAAACGGCAAAGGCGGCGGTAGATTTTCTAATCGCAAACAGCGGCAACAGAAAAGTGTTGGAGATGGACTTTTTCGGCGGTGAACCGCTGATGAATTTCGACGTATTGAAACGGACGGTATATTACGCCAAAGAGGCGGGCGCAAAGGCAGGGAAAAAATTCCTGTTTACAACGACGACCAACGCCCTCTTATTAAACGACGAAGTCGTTCGGTTTTTCAACGAAGAAATGGAAAACGTCGTACTTTCGCTGGACGGGCGAAAAGAAGTGCATGACGCCATTCGTAAATCCGTCAACGGCAAAGGCACGTTCGATTTGATTATCGACAAAATTAAAAATTTCATCTCCTTGCGCGGGGATAAGAGTTATTACGTCCGTGGCACGTTTACGGCGAAAAACCTCGATTTTGCAAAGGACGTACTCTTTATTGCGGACCAAGGCGTAGATTCTATTTCTATGGAACCCGTGGTTACGGAAATTGAAGATTTGCAGATACGGAACGAACATCTTCCTGTAATTGAAAAGGAATACGAAAACCTTTGCGACGCGTATTTGCAACGATATGCAGAGGGGAAAGGCTTTAATTTCTTCCATTTCAATATCGATTTGGAGGGTGGACCTTGCCTTTCCAAGCGCGTATCCGCTTGCGGAGCTGGGAACGAGTATTTTTCCGTCGTACCCAACGGAGATTTGTATCCCTGTCATCAATTTGCAGGCAACGAAAAATTCCGTATGGGCAGCGTAACGGAAGGGATTACCCGTCCTGATATTAGGGAAGAATTTAAAAATTCGTGCCTGTTTACGCGTAAAAAATGCGGCGACTGTTTTGCAAAATTCATTTGTTCGGGTGGGTGTAATGCAAACAACTACAATTTCAACGGCGATATCAATCAGCCGTACGAAGTAACCTGCGCAATGATGAAAAAACGCATAGAATGCGCAATGCATATCCTTGCGGAGAAGAAAATTTTGCAAAAATCGTAAAAAAATCACGTATATTCCTCGTTATGACTTGACGAACGAATATAAAATAGAGTATAATAAAAAGGTATTATTGTATTGGATTGAAAAAAATCCGAAACACACAGGAGGCAATCAATGGGCAAGAAGAAATCGATGGCATTGATGATATTGTTGACCATCGTAATCGTCGTATTGTGCGCGTTGACGGTATTCCCTGCATTCTCCGTTCCCAAAACGGTAGTAAAATGGAATCCCGCAGTGTTGCAATATGATTTAGGCACAGACCTTGGCGGTAGCTATTACACGTATTATTATCCCCAAGGCGTTATTACCGAAACGGAATACGAAGCGTTGGACGACGAGAAAAAAGAATCGTATTCGTCCCACAAAGGTTTGTATTTAAGCGACGAGGATAAATATAATATCTTCGCAGGCGACGAAGTTTCAGCGGATTTCACGGCGGAATTGCAAAAGGCAGCTAAGGCCATTGCAAACCGTTTCGCAGAATGCGGATATTCCGATTATCGCGTATCCGTCGTTGACGATTTTGCAATCAGCGTAGAAATTCCCTCGTCGGACGTAAACGCAGCAACGGCAATGTCAAGATTTGCATTGACGGGCGAAATGACCTTGAAGAAAGGTGGCGAAGTTATCGAACAATTAAAGGGCAAAGACGCTAAGGTTACCGACCTTATCAAAGGCTTTTCGGTAAAAACGCAGTACGACGTAGCGTACGTGCAAGTGGAATTGACGAGAGCGGGCAAAGAAATGATTAAGGACATCAAAGGTTCGCTTTCTTCTTCTACCGACGCGCAAAACGCAACGGACCAGTCGTCCGTTACCAGCCTTGACGTAGTTGTAGGCGATACGGCTATGCTGCAAATCCTCAGCGATTACGTTAGCTCGAACAACGTGATAAAAGTGCCTCTTGCGTACGATAAAGACAAAGATTACGTCGATATGGTTGCGGTGCTTTTGAAAACCATTTTGAACGAAGGCGGAAACGGATTCGATATTCAATTCCGTACGATTTTGGACGGAGAGATCCGCAGCAACAAAGTAAACGAAAACACGTTGACGGCAATTTATATCGCGTTGGCGGTGGTAATCGTGGCTTTGATTGTGGCGTCTATCGTAAAGATGGGCAGATTCGGCGTAGTGAATACGTATACGACCCTTTCCTATTTGATTATAACGGGGCTTTGCTTTGCGTTTATCAGCAAGGGCGTTTTTGAAATTACGCTCGGTTCTATCCTCGTATTCGTAATGGGGTTGGTGTTGACCACCGTTCTCAACGTTCGCGTGTACGACGCAATCAAGAAAGAATTTGCTTTGGGTAAAACGGTAGAATCTTCCGTAAAAGGCGGTTACAACAAAACGCTTTGGAGCGTGATAGACGTCTACGCAGTTCTGCTTTTGGGTGCGTTGGCACTTCTTATCGGCGCGGCAGGTTTACAAACCATGGCGTTGCAGGCACTCATTTGTATCGTTACGGGCGCGTTCTGCAATCTCCTTTGGGGTCGCGCAATCAACTTCACGTTCTTGTCCGCGAGCAAAAACAAATATCAATATTTCCGTTTTGTAAGGGAGGATGACGACGATGAGTAAGAATATGTTAAAGAAAACTAAACTTTGGTCTATTCTGGTTGGAATCGTTCTCGTGGCGGCGTTGGTGGTAGGAATCGTATTTGGGTTCAATAACGCAAACGTAGACAACAGAACTGCCCTTACTGTAACGATGGACAGATATGTTTATAATGCAGACTTAGATGATGTGAAAGCGGAATGTGAAAACGTAATCGGCAACGTTGATTACGAAGTAGTGGAAGGCTCTATGTCGGGTAACGTAGGTGAACTCGTTTATTTCTTTGATGCAGACGAAGTTTCTTTCGAGCAAGCAACGGCTATGAAAGATGCAATCAATACGAAATTTTCCGAAAGAGTAAATGCCGAAGACGATAAATTGTTCGGTTTTGAAATTTCCGCGACGGTCAATGGTGAAACGTTGGTGGATTCGGTTGCGAAAGGGTATACCCTTCGCGGCGCAATCGCAATTGTCGTAGTGGCTGTGTTGGCATTTGCATACGTGGCAATCCGTTACAACGTTTTCAAAGGCATCTTGGCTTGCGCAAGCGTGCTGTTGGGTGTTCTTTTGACGACGGCTGTGGCTGTGTTGACTCGTATCCCCGTTGCCAATTCCTTGCTGTACGCAATCGCATTCGGCGGTTTGCTGTCGTTGGTGAACGTCGTAATGAATCTGGCGAAAGAAAAAACTGAAACGGAAACGTGTTGCAATGTGGCAACGAAAGAAATCTCCGCTTTGGCAATCTGTTTGGGCGTAGCGTTTGTTCTCGTTGGCGTTGTGGGCATCATTACCAATATGGCAATCCTTTGGTTTGCATTGCTTTGCCTTGTGGCAACGGCAGTTGCGGCGTTTGTAGGTCTTATTTACGCGCCTATATTAAACTCGCCTTTGGAGGCAATCGCAGCAGAACAAGCGGAAGCTCGTTCCACCGATTATAAAGGTGCGAAGAAAACCAGCACCAAAGAAAAGAAAGTTTTCGTAAAAGAAGAAGTGAAAGCGGAAGAACCCGAAACGGTTGAAGAAGCGAAAGAAGAAACAACAGAATCCGTTGTGGAAGAAACGACGGAAGAACCCGTGGAAGAAGTAGAAGAAATTGAAGAAACGGAAACAACCGAAGAAACCGTAGAAACCGAAGAAGAAACAGCGGAAGAAACGGAAAACTAAAACGAATCAAAAACACGTTCGGGCGGGAGGGGGTCAGCTTTCCCGCCCGAAACCGTTAAAACAAAGAAGAAAAATTATGAAAAAAATCGTTCCGGAATACGCCTTTTCGGCAGAACAATTGAATACGATATCTGTTCTTGCAGCCGAAACGGGGCTTACGGAACAAATCACGCGGATTTTGTATGCTCGCGGTGTAGATACTGCGCAAAAAATCCGTACGTTTATGCGTCCGTCGGAAAAAAACTTCCTCGACCCATTTTTAATGAGCGGTATGAAAGAGGCGGTGCAAATGATTACCGAGGCAAGGGATACGGGCAAAACCGTAGCGGTATTCGGGGATTACGATGCCGACGGCATTTGCGCGTCTGCGATTATGTATCACGCCTTGCGTGAATTTGGTATCGAACCTCACGTGTACGTTCCTGAACGCGCGGACGGTTACGGCTTGTCCGAGGAGGCGATTGACCGCATTTTTGAAGAATGTAATCCCGAACTGTTTATCACCGTTGATTGTGGCATTTCTTGCGCGGACGAGGCGCAATATATATACGAACTCGGTTCGGACGTAATCGTAACCGACCATCACGAACTTCCTGAAAGATTGCCCGATTGCGTGATTGTCAATCCGAAACTCAAAGACGATTACCCTTACGACAATCTTTGTGGCGCAGGGGTAGCGTTTAAACTCGCTTGCGCGTTGATAGGCGAGGCGGCGTATAAATATCTTGATTTTGCAACGCTTGCTACGGTTGCGGATAGCGTACCGCTTTTGGGTGAAAATCGGGATATCGTAACCGCGGGCTTGAAATTATTCAACAACCGTATCCGTACTTGTTTTTCCTTGCTTATCAGTAAGAATGCGGAAAACGGCATAACGGCGCAAACGTTGGCGTTCCACGTCGCGCCCCGCGTCAATGCGGCGGGCAGAATGGGCGACGCGCAGGCGGCGTTTCAATTATTCATTTCTGAAAACGAATCGGAAATTTACGATTTGGCAACAAAGCTGTGTATGTACAACAGCGAGCGTCAAGATTGTTGCGACAAACTGTATCAATCCGCAAAACAAAAACTTTTACAAAAAGGCGCGTATGGCAACGTGATTATGCTGTCGGACGAAAGCTGGAATGCAGGATTTATCGGGATCGTCGCCGCGCGAATTTCGGAAGAATACAACCGTCCGACGTTGTTGTTTGTGCATAACGGCGACGTTCTAAAAGGCAGCGCGCGCAGTATTGAAAACATCAATATTTTCAACGCATTGAAAAATTGCGCGGAGCATATCGAAGAATTTGGCGGACACGCACAGGCGGCGGGAATCAATATCCTCGCCTCCAAATTCGACGATCTCGAACGCGCATTGAACGAGGAAATTGGGAAAACGTATTCGTATCAAGATTTTGAACAAATCGTTCCCGTCAGCGAAGAACTTGACGGGCCGATTTTAGAAAAATTCGCCAAAGAATTAGAGGCGATGGAGCCTTACGGCGTAGGACACCGCCGTCCAATGTTTTCGCTTTCTGCGGCTTCTTGCGCGGTGCGGCCCACAAAAAATGCGTCTTCGCATATTTCCGTTCGCAGCGAATGGATTGATTTGATGTATTTTTCAGGGGCGAAAAACACGAAAATTATTGAAAGCGACGTGCATAAGAATTTTATTTTCACAATCAACGTTTCAAGGTTTAAAGGCAGAGAATATATAAAAGGACACGTATGCGATCTGATTTATGACGGGCGCACGGGCAGGGGCGCGGCGGAAAATATTTTTGCCAACGCTATCGCGCGTTTCTATTCCCCCTCGGTGGACGTAAAAACGATTGAGGTGTCTATGGAAGAAACCAAGGCGTTGATTGAACGCAAACGCGAGGAATGTCCCTACGGGCTGTGTTTGATAGCGTCGGATAGAAGGACGTTGCGTTTTTACGAGGGGCTGGAAGATTTCGCTTGCGATTTGTTTTATCCCTCGTCTAGAAATCTTTCCAACGCATTGATTGTATCCCCTGCGGCAGATGCCGATTTATCGGGATTTCGCGATTTTATTTTCCTCGACGTGCCTTGCGATTTCAATATCGCGGCGCTTGCGGGAAAAACCGCGTACGTCAATCGTGATATATGCGGTTATAAAATGTTTGAATCGCTGGACACGGGCAGAGAGAGTTTGTTGGAAATTTTTGGCGCGTTGCGCCGTGAAATCAACAATTTGGTAGGCGCAACGGTGGAAGAACTTGCTGCCGCGTGCGATTGTCTTGGGTTTGATAAGCGTGAATTTATTTTCGCGTTGAACGTGTTTGAAGAACTCGGTTTGGTGGCGTTTGGCGAAGGGAAATTAACGGTGTATCGCGGAGTAAAGGCAGAGCTTTGCGATTCAAAAATCTATAAGAAAGTGATTTCATTACAAGAAACGGGCGCGTTGGCGTGAAGATAGGAAAAAAGAGGCAGACAGATGGAAACTACGTTGAAAAAAATCAATCAGTTGTACGATAATCGCGAACGGGAAACGTTGCTTCGCGCGTACGATTATGCCGAAGCGGCGCACGCAAATCAAAAGCGCGCGTCGGGCGAGCCGTATTTTATTCATCCTTGCGCCGTTGCGGATATTTTAATGGATTTGGGATTGGATTCCGCCACGATTGCCGCCGCGCTGTTGCACGACGTCATTGAAGACACGGACTCGACGGCGGAAGATATCAAAGAGGCGTTTGGCGACGAAGTGTTGGATTTGGTCAGCGGCGTAACCAAACTCGAAAAAATTGTTTTTAAATCCCAAGAGGACGCAGACGCGGAAAATTTTAGAAAAATTTTCGTGGCAATGGCGAAAGACGTGCGTGTGATTATCATCAAACTTGCGGATAGGTTACACAATATGCGTTCGCTCAATTTTCTTTCATACGAACGTCAACAACGTATGGCAAGCGAAACGTTGGATATTTACGCGCCGCTTGCAGGGCGACTGGGTATTTCGCAAATCAAATGCGAATTGGAAGATTTGTGTTTGAAATATCTCGACCCCGAGGCGTACGATTCGTTGGTGCTTAGTATTCGCGAACGTTTGTCGGAAAGAAAAGAATTTGTCAATAAAATCGTGGAAGAAATCCGTGAAATTATGGACAACGATAAGGTGGCAGGCGAAGTGTTCGGCAGACCCAAACATTTCTATTCCATCTATAAAAAAATGAAAAACAAGGGCAAAACGTTAGATCAGATATACGATTTAACGGCGGTGCGCGTAATCGTAGACGACATCAGTCAATGTTATACCGTGCTTGGGCGTATTCACGAAAAATGGAAACCCATTCCCGGGCGTATCAAAGATTATATCGCCACGCCAAAGCCCAACAAATATCAATCTTTACACACGACGGTTATGACCAAATACGGTCAGCCGTTTGAAATTCAAATTCGTACGGAAGAAATGCACCGCGTTGCGGAATTCGGTATCGCGGCGCATTGGAAATATAAAGAGGGCAGAACGGAAGCGGACAAAGGGAATTTTGAAAACCGTCTTGCTTGGCTGAGAGAGGTTATGGAATGGCAAGGCGATTTGAAAGATTCTAAAGAATTTATCAGCGCTTTGAAAACCGAACTTTACAGCCACGAATTGTTGGTGTTTACGCCACGCGGAAAGGTTATTTCCTTGCCGCCTGAGGCAACGCCTATCGATTTTGCATACGCAATCCATTCGGAGGTGGGCAACCATTGTACGGGTGCGAGAGTGAATTCTAAAATCGTACCCTTGACGACGACGCTGGAAGTGGGGGACGTGGTGGAAATCATTACGTCGCCAAATTCGAAAGGTCCGTCGCGCGATTGGTTAAAATTTATCAAATCGTCCAGCGCAAAGGCAAAAATCAGGCAATTCTATAAAAACGAATTAAAAGAAGAAAATATCCGTATCGGACAAATCAAATTGGAAGAAGAGGCGAAAAAGAAGGGATTTTCCCTCTCTACTCTCCTTACGGACGAGAGTTTTAAACGCATTTCCGAACGTTTCTCCTTCGGGGAACAGGAAGAAATGTTTGCCGCGGTTGGGTACGGCTCGATTTCCGTTAATCAAATTTTATTTAAGTTGATTGATTTTTATCGCAAAGAAACTCCCTTGCCTATCGAAGTGCGCGCAGGCGAAAACGTGGGGAGAAATCCTGGCGGCGTACTTGTCAACGGTCAAGCTGGAATTTTGGTGCATTTTGCGGGCTGTTGTTCGCCCGTTCCTGGCGACGATATCATCAGTTACACCTCGCGTGGCCGCGGTACGGTGATTCACCGCGCGGATTGTCCAAATCTTCGCGGCGTAGAACAACAACGATTGTTGCCTGCGTCTTGGCAGATTGCCGCAGGAGCGAAACAGCGTTACAATGCAAACATTGCCATTCGCGCAGCGGATCAGGGTGCGGCGTTGTCCGTACTCTCGTTCGTAGTGGCGGATTTGAAATTGTCGATTACAGCGGTCAACGGCAGAATGGATAAAAACCGCGACGCGGTGTTGGAGGCGTCCATTTCCTTGACGGACATTGCCGAAGTGGATATGCTGATTAAAAAATTACAGGCGGATAAACGTATATACGAGGTGCATCGTATTACGTCATTGTCTTGACGGGGGAAGAATGGAAATTATTACGATATCTCCACGCGGTTTCGGCGCAAATACTTACGTTATCACCGAAGATGGAAAAAATGCGATTGTAATCGATCCGTCGCAAACCCGAGTGGAAAGCGAACTGTTAAAACGCAACCTCACGCCCAAATACGTGCTTTTGACTCATTGCCATTTCGACCACGTAGGCGGCGTGTCCGTTTTACAGCAAAGCGGCGCGAAAGTTTTGTGCTTGGAAGAGGAAAAATCTTTAATCGGCACGGAAGCGGATTTGTTTTCTCTGTTTGGCGCGCCCCGTATGCCGTATACGATTGACGAAACTTTGAAAGACGGTGAAGAGCGCACGTTTTGCGGCGTTCGGGTTCAAACGTTGCGTACCTCGGGGCATACAAAGGGAAGTTGTTGTTATTTGATTACCGCAAACGACGGGGGCAGGTATTTGTTTACGGGTGATACGTTGTTTGCAGGTACGATAGGCAGAACGGATTTTCCCACGGGAAATATCGGACAGCTTCGCGAATCGCTGAGAAAATTGTCTGCGTTAGAAGGCGATATGCCCATCTATGCAGGACATAACGAAGAAACCACCCTTGAAACCGAACGAAAAACCAACCCGTTTATGTTGGACGTATAAACGATAAAGGAAAAAATTATGTTTACCACCAATTGCGCGTTTTTGGAAAACGAATTGTTGGACGTGGCGCGGCTGTTCCGTCGCCAACCCCAAACGATAACGCACTCTTTCCGTTTTGAAGAGGGCGTTTTTTGCAACGATTTTGTAATCGACGGAAAATCGTTTTCGTTCAAAGATAGGGGGCAGGTATGCGACGAACTCGAATTTAAACGTTTTGAACGCCGCTATGCAAAGCTCGCTTTATACGGGATTTTATCCGATTTATACGGTGAAGAAATGCCCTGGGGCGCGCTAACGGGGATTCGTCCTACCAAACTTGCGTATACCGAACAGGAGGCGGGACGTTCGTATGAAGATTTGTTTAAGCGAATGAGGGTCAGCGAGGGAAATATCCGTTTAATTGCCGACATTTTAAAAACGCAGAAAGGGATTTACGAGAAAAAGGACGGCAACACCAACTTGTTCGTATCCATTCCTTTTTGTCCTACGAAATGCGCCTATTGTTCTTTTATTACCGCGCCCATAGAAAAGACTCGCTGTTTTCTTCCGCAATACCTCGATTGTTTAAAAAAAGAACTCGCAGCGGCAGGCGAAAGTGTGGGAACGCTCCGCAGCGTCTATATCGGGGGAGGTACGCCGTTTGCCTTGTCCGTGGCTGAATTGAAAGAGGTTTTAATGGGCGTCGCGCCGATTATAAACAGCGCAAAATCGGGGGTGGAATACACGGTAGAGGCAGGCAGACCGGACGTATTTAGCGAAGAAAAATTGGCTTTGCTAAAAGAGTACGGCGTTACGCGGATTTGCATCAATCCCCAAACGTTTTCGGACGAAACGTTACAAAAAATAGGCAGGAAACATACGGTTGCAGATATTTATCGCGCATTTGAAATGTCGGAAAAATACGGGTTTATCATTAACGTTGATTTAATAGCAGGGTTGACGGACGAAACGCCCGAAACGTTTATAAGCAGCGTGCATCGCGCAATCGAAACGGGCGCGGACAATATCACGGTGCATTGTCTATCTTTAAAATCGGGCGCAAAGCTGAAAGAGGATATGTTAAAAGACGACGAAATCTATCTTAAAAACGATTTCATCTCAACCATGGTATCCTCCTCGCGTGAAATTTTAAGCAAAAACGGCTATGCGCCGTATTATATGTACCGCCAAAAATATCAGGTGGGCAACAACGAAAACGTAGGCTGGACAAAACCGAACAAAGCGTGCGTATATAATATAGATATAATGGAAGAAACGGCGGACAACCTTGCGGTGGGCGCAAACGCCGTATCCAAACGCGTGTATAATGAAAAAGGACTGATTACGCGCTTTGCCTCACAAAAAGATTTGAAAACGTATATAGAAAATATCGATTCGATTATCGAAAAACGCAGAAAATTTTTTAAATTATTCAAATAAAAATCAAAAAACGGCTCATTTTTAATTTACAATCAAGGAAGAATATGTTAAAATAGTAATAACGGCTGTCTGGGCGGAGCGATTCTCCACGACTGACTCAGCAGTACGAGATACAATTTCCATAGGAGGATAAAAAAATGGAAAAGAACGAAATCATTGCAAAATTTGCAACACACGAAGGTGATACGGGTTCTCCCGAAGTTCAAATTGCGCTTTTGACGCAAAGAATCAATCACCTTAACGAACACTTGAAAGAGCACAAGTTGGACAATCACTCCCGTCGTGGTCTTTTGAAAATGGTAGGTAAGCGCCGCGGTCTTCTCGACTATCTCAAAGATAAAGACATTGCGAGATACAGAGCGATTATCGAAGCGTTGGGGCTTAGAAAGTAATGCAAGCACGAAAGGGCGGGTTGTTTTAACTCGCTCTTTTTTGTGGATATACGGAAAAACGGACAAGCCCACGGCATAAGGCGAACTCACGTTTCCGCGTATCAAAACCCTGCTTGCTGTCGGGCGACGCAAGCGGACAAGAACCAAAAAGAATTATTAGACAAGGAGAATTTTTACAATGCCACTTTTAGAAAACACCAAAATTTTTAAGACGGATTATGCAGGAAGAGAACTTACCGTAGAAATCGGTAAATACGCAGAACAAGCGAACGGCGCTTGTTTGGTGCGTTGTGGGGATACCGTAGTAAACGTAACGGTATGTATGTCGGAAACGGCAAGAGAAGGTATGGATTTCTTCCCCCTTTCCGTAGATTATGAAGAAAAAATGTTCGCAGTGGGTAAAATCCCCGGCGGTTTCAAAAAGCGCGAGGGCAGAGCGTCCGATAAGGCTATCCTTACTAGCCGTTTGATTGACCGCCCTATTCGCCCCCTGTTCCCGAAAGGAATTTTTAACGACGTAGTTGTGGTTGCAACGGCGCTTTCCGTTGACCCTGACATTTCTCCCGAACCTTTGGCAATGGTCGGTTCGTCCATTGCATTGTCCATTTCCGATATCCCTTGGGCAGGCCCTACGGGTTCGGTTGTCGTAGGTTGCGTTGACGGTCAATACGTCATCAACCCCGATATGGAACAACGCGCAAAGAGTACCATTCACCTCAACCTCGCAGGTACATCTGACGCAATCTTGATGATTGAAGCGGGCGCAAACGAAGTTACCGACGCGGAAATGGTTGGCGCGATTATGTTCGGTCATGAAGAAATCAAAAAGGTTTGCAAATGGATTGCGGAAGAAATCGTTCCCGTTGCAGGCAAACCTAAGAAAGAAATGGAACTTTACCATATTCCCGAAGATTTGGATGCAGCAGTAAAAGCGTATGGTTATGATAAACTCTACGCTGCGCTCGACACGTTTGACCGTCAGGAAAGACAAGAAAAACAAGCGGCTGCAGAGGCGGAAATTATCGAACATTTTACCGATATTTACCCCGATCAAATCCGCGAAGTAAAAGATTCGATTTACTATATCGTAAAAGGTATCGTTCGCGCGAAGATTTTCGACGGCGTACGTCCTGACGGCAGAAAACTTACCGAAGTTCGTCCTATCTGGTGCGAACACGGCGTATTGCCTCGCGTACACGGTTCGGCTGTGTTCACGAGAGGTCAAACGCAAGCGCTCACCACCTGTACGCTGGGTATGCTCGGCGAAGCGCAGAGAATGGAAGGGCTTGACGAAGAAGAAGAAAAGAGATATATGCATCAATACAACTTCCCCGGTTATTCCACGGGCGAAGCAAAAGCATTGAGATCTCCTGGTAGACGTGAAATCGGACACGGCGCTCTTGCAGAACGCGCGCTCGTTCCTGTAATTCCTTCGCCCGAAGAATTCCCGTATGCAATCCGCGTGGTATCTGACATTATGTCGTCCAACGGTTCGTCGTCGATGGCATCCGTTTGCGGTTCGACCATGTCCCTTATGGACGCAGGCGTTCCCATTAAAGCGCCCGTAGCTGGTTGCGCAATGGGGCTTGTAAAAGACCAAGAAACGGGCAAATACGTTATCATGACGGATATTCAAGGTTTGGAAGACTTCCTCGGCGATATGGACTTTAAGGTGGCTGGTACGGACAAGGGTATCACGGCAATCCAAATGGATATCAAGATTAAGGGAATTTCCGAACAAATCATGCTCGACGCAATTGCGCAAGCGCAAGAGGCGAGAAAGTATATTTTGGGTAAAATGTTAGAATGTATTCCTCAAACCAACGAACAGCTTTCGGTGTACGCTCCGAAAATCGTTACGTTTAAAATCAATCCCGAAAAGATTGGCGACGTCGTTGGTAAGCAAGGCAAAGTCATCAACAAAATTATCGAACAAACGGGTACGAAAATTGATATTGAAGAAGACGGCACCGTATGTATCGCTTGCTTTGGCGATATCTCAAACGCAAAACGCGCGCAAGCAATCGTTGAATCCATTGCGCACGACCCCGAAGTTGGCGATATGTTCGTAGGCGTTGTCGTTCGTATTCTTTCCAAAGTCGGCGCGTTCGTTGAATTTGCGCCTGGTAAGGACGGTATGGTGCATATTTCCAAACTTTCCGAACAGAGAGTAAACCAAGTGGAAGACGTACTCAATATCGGCGACAAAGTGAAAGTGGAAATCATTAAAATCGGCGAAAAGGGTATCGATTTGAAATTGCTTGAAAAAATGGACTAAAAGTTTTTAAAGGCTTTTCCGATTTATCAAAATCCCCGACAGGCATAGACTTGTCGGGGATTTGGTTTTTTGAATGGAATAGAAACAAAGCAAAAAGGCAAAAAACAAAACGGTTGTCTTTTGGATTGACAAACGCCGTAAAGATAGTGTATAATAAAAACGAGGTGAATACTATGCTGAAATATTCGATAATCGTGCCTGCCTATAACGAAGAAAAGAGTTTGGATCTGTTTTACAAAGCGGTTACCCCTCTTATGGACGGTTTGAACGAAGAATACGAAATGATTTTTATAAATGACGGCAGCAGGGACGCAACGAAAGAGATTTTAGACGGATTGGCGCAAAAGGATAATCGAGTAAAAGTGTGCCATTTTTCTCGTAATTTTGGACAACAAGCGGCTCTGCTTTGCGGTTTGAAAGAATCGAGCGGACAAGCTGTGATTGCTATGGACGCGGACTTGCAAGACCCACCCGAGGTGGCTTTGCAAATGATAGAGAAATGGAAAGAGGGTTTTGATATCGTTCACGGTAGACGAAAAAAACGGAACGGGGAAACGGCGTTTAAGAAAGCAACCGCGTACGTGTATTACCGTTTTATGCGTAAAATTACAAAAATGGATATGCCAGCCGACGTCGGCGATTTTAAATTGTACGACAGAAAAGTGGTCAACGCCATTTTATCCCTTAGCGAACACGACAGACTTCTTCGCGCGCAGGTCGCGTGGGTGGGATTTAAACAAACTTTCGTCGATTTTGAACGCCCCGAACGGGTTGCAGGTAAAACGCATTATACGTTGAAAAAAATGATTAAGTTGGCGGAGTCGGGGGTATTTCCCAACACCGATTATACGTTGACTTTTCCCATTAAATTGGGTGTGTTGATAGGTTTTCTCAGCGTTGTCTGCTTTATCACGTTTATCGTTTTGGCGTGTAGCGGCGTATCATTCGGCGGCTTGACCGCTTGGCTTTTTCCGACGATTGGCGTGGCTGTGGCGATTTTGCTTGTTTGTCAAGGCTTGGCGAATATGCATACGGCAATGATTTACCGCGAAGTGCAAAACCGACCGATTTATATCGTATCTGAAAAAATCAATTTTGATAAATAAAAATGAAAAACGCTTTGCCTCGCGCAAAGCGTTTTAATGATTTAATACCAAACTTGAAAAAATTTCTTGACCGTTCCTGAAATAAAAAACAAAATGCCACGCTGTCATTCAAAGGAGCATAGCGACGTAGGAATCTCGTGGCGTACTTTTTACCTATCTCTTGAAAAAAAACTCTGTCGTCGTTGCGGACAACGTTTTAGCGTATTCTACCTAATAAATAGTCAACTGAGATTTCCATATATTCAGAAAGTTTAACAAGATTTTCCACAGAGGGGAAACTTTGGTTAAATAACCACTTATATACACTTGAACCGCTAATGTTTAGGTCGTGTTCTATTCTGTATTGTGTTGTTTTGGTTTCTTCCATTACTTCCCGAAACCTTTTTCCGAAAGAGGATACGGGTAAAAAAGTGGTTTCTGGAGTATAGTCTATCAATCCAAGGATTATGTCTGCGGAAACGTTAAAATATTCGATTATATTGATAAAAACTTGAAATGAGGGTAAACGTTTTCCTTGCAAATAACGCGTTATATTAGAACGGTCGGTCTTTATTATTTTTGCCAATGCAGGGGCGTTTAAGTTTTGTTCAGACATAAAAGAGGACAGATTTTCTACAAATTTCGACAAAACAACCATAAAAAAATATCCTCCTATAAAATATTATCATCATTTTCGCCATCAAATAGTTGATTGGTGGCAAAAATGATGATATAATATAATTACACTAATTCAAGCGCGCGAAAAAGTGAATTACAAATAGGAGATAATATTTTTATTATGAAGAACACAAGACGAATAGAAATGGAACTTAATCAAGAATTTGCCTATATGGTGAAAGGAAAAGAATTATTTCAGGAAATAGCGACGGTTATAAAAGATAATTTTGT
Source organism: Clostridia bacterium (assembly GCA_017463425.1). Lineage (GTDB taxonomy): Bacteria > Bacillota > Clostridia > Christensenellales > Borkfalkiaceae > Scatosoma. Next base: position 59,751 of record JAFTPE010000014.1, read on the forward strand.
CGCTGTCTATCAAACAGAAGGTAATATATTAACGATGCGTATTCCAAACGGGCAACAATTTATAATTACGGTTTCAAAAATACGATAAAAAAACGTTATCGCAGGTCGCTATTAGGAAACGTCAAGAAAATATTTTCTTGACGTTTCCGCCCGTTTGTCATACCGACCGAGCGACAGCGAGTGGAGCGTATCTTTTCGATATTGCCGCAAGAGATACGCTCGACTACATTCATTTGCGTTGATTTCGCTCGTATGACCCAATGAAGTAGGGAACGGGCTTGACCGTTCCGCAAAACATAAAAAATACCTGCCCCTTAATAAAAACCAAGGGGCAGGTATGCGTTTAATTTAATTTTTCTCAATTATTACGGGTGGCGAGCCACACCATTAACACGGACACGTCGGCAGGGTTTACCCCTGAAATTCGTCCTGCTTGTCCCAAATTGAAAGGTCGCACGCGGTTCAATTTTTCTTGGGCTTCCAATCGCAAACCTTTGATTTCGCTGTAATCCACGTCGGGAGGTAACAACTTGTCTTCCAAACGTTTCGCGCGTTCAATCAATTCTAAACCTTGTTTCAAATATCCCTCGTATTTGACGGTGATTTCCGCGGTTTCCAAAATATCCTTTTTATATTCGGAAAATACGCCGTATTGGGTCATAATGTCTTTCAAGGGAATCGAACGTTTTATCATATCCGCGTAGGACACGCTGCCGCTTGGCGCGGCGTAACCGTATATTTCTAAAAACGGCGCGGCGTCTTTTTGTGGAACTTTTGTCTGCAATGCGCTCAATAATTCTTCATATTTTGCTTTTCTTTGCAGATATTTTTCATACCGCTCCTTTGTAACCAACCCAACTTCTAATCCTTTTTCAGTCAATCGGAAATCAGCGTTGTCCTGTCTAAGACAAATGCGGTGTTCTGCGCGCGAAGTCATCATACGGTACGGCTCGTCCGTGCCTTTGGTTACGAGGTCGTCAATCAATACCCCGATATACGCCTCGTCGCGACGGAGCGTAAAGGGAGGGAGGCCGCGCAGTTTCAACGACGCGTTCAAACCTGCCATCAAGCCTTGCGCCGCCGCTTCTTCATAGCCCGAAGTACCGTTGATTTGTCCTGCGGTGTATACGCCCTCTACCTTTTTAAATTCGAGAGTGGGCAATACGTCGAGGGTGTCGATACAATCGTATTCGATAGCGTACCCATATCGAACGATATCAGCGTTTTCAAGTCCTGCAACGGACGCATACATTTGCCGTTGCACGTCGTGAGGCATAGAGGTAGACATACCCTGTACGTACATTTCAAGGGTGTCTGCGCCTTCGGGTTCGATAAAAATCTGGTGTCGTTCTTTGTCTTTAAAGCGCACGACTTTGGTTTCAATCGACGGGCAATACCGAGGGCCTGTGGATAAAATCGTGCCGTCGTAAAGAGGGGAACGGTCAAGATTTTGCATGATAATTTGGTGTGTAGTCAGGTTTGTGTAGGTCAAATAACACGGCAATTTGTTTTCGGGCGGAGTATCGTGCATAAATGAAAATGGATAAATATCCGTGTCGCCGTTTTGAATTTCGCATTTGGAATAATCAATCGTCCGTCCGTCGATACGCGCAGGCGTACCCGTTTTAAATCGCCTTACGTTAAAGCCCAATTTAACGAGGCTTTCCGTCAAATGATTTGCAGGCGCAAACCCGTTCGGACCAGATTTTGCGATTACGTGTCCCGTAATTGTTTCCCCGTTGAGATATACGCCCGTGCAAAGCACGACGGCTTTACAAGTAATTATCCCGCCGTAGGTTGTTTTCACGCCCGCGCATTTCCCGTTTTCCACGAGAATTTCCGAGGCTTCCGCCTGGATAATTCGTAGATTTTTCGTATTTTCCAGCACCCGTTTCATTTCACGGTGATACGCATTTTTGTCCGATTGCGCGCGGAGCGATTGAACCGCCGCGCCTTTGCCGACGTTCAACATACGGATTTGTAACGCCGTTTTATCCGCTACAATCCCCATTTCACCGCCAAGCGCGTCGATTTCGCGGACGAGATGCCCTTTGGCTGTACCGCCGATAGAGGGGTTGCAGGGTAAAAACGCAATACTGTCAAGATTCAAGGTCAACAGGGCGGTATTGATGCCCGTGCGCGCCAAAGCAAGGGCTGCCTCACAACCTGCGTGCCCTGCTCCGACGACCACCGCTTCTGCGGCATATTCTAAAAATTCGGGTATAGTCTTTTTTGTCATACGTTTTCGTTTACTTCTTCAAGACGATATTTTTAATATCGTCGATTTCTTTGGAAATTTTATCGTTGAGTTTCGCCAATTTCGCCATTTTATCCCGCGCGTACATAATCGTCGTGTGATCGCGTCCGCCAAGGACTTCTTTGCCGATAAAATCGAGGGGCAACGACAGCATTTCGCATAATAAATAGGCGCAAATTTGCCGCGCTTTCACAATGTCTGCTTTTTTGCCCTTGCCGACAAGGTCTTCGCGCGTTTGTTTGAAATATCCGCATACCGCGTTTACGATTTTGTCGGGCGTAACTTCCTCGTCGTCGTTTACTTCGTTGACCGATTCGCTAAGCGCCAATTTCGCCAAATCCAAAGTGATAGGTTCTTCGTGCAGTTTGCTTGCAAAAATGACTTTGGTCAAGCGTCCCTCTAAGGTACGTACGTCGTGGCCCGAATCCTTTGCTAAAAATTCGAGAACGTCGTCCGAAATCGGGCATTTTCTATCAATCGCCTTGCGGCGTAAGATTGCCAATTTGGTTTCGGGGTCGGGCGGTTGCACGTCTACGATCATTCCGCCCTCAAAACGGGTGCGCAAACGTTCTTCCAGCGTCGCAATTTCTTTTGGCGGACGGTCAGAAGTCAACACGATTTGTTTGTTTTGCGCGAACAGTTCGTTAAAGGTATGGAAAAATTCTTCCTGCAACTGCGTTCTTGCTTTTAAGAATTGAATATCGTCAATCATCAAAACATCTACGTTCCGATAATGGAAACGGAATTTTGCACCGTTCTTTTGAGTAATCGAATCAATGAAATCGTTTAAAAAATTCTCGCTGGTGGTATACAAAACCCGTTTTTCGGGATAATTTTGCGAAATATAATTGGCAATTGCGTGCATAAGGTGCGTTTTGCCCAAACCCGATTCCCCGTAGATAAACAGGGGATTAAACGTTTCGCCGGGGTTTTCCGCCACCGCTTTCGCCGCTGCGTAAACAAATTTGCTGCCTGCACCTGCGACGAACGACTCGAACGTGAAATTTTTATTGATGGGCGAGGACTGAAAACTCTCCGACGCGTCCTCCTCGTAATCGAGAGGATACAAATCGCTGCCGTCCACCGCAATACGGAAATCGTTTACGCCTACGTCGCATTTGACGATGGCGTTGCGAAGTTCGTCGGCGTGGTGGCGCATTACGGCGTTTGCATAGATATCCGTCGGCGCGCGCAAAATGATTTTACGCCCGACGATATCAATGGGTTCTAAATCCTTGATAAAGGAATTAAACGACACGGGCGCGATAAGATTTTGCGCTCGTTCGCTGATTTGTTTCCATACGAATTGCAGTTGTGAATGTTCTGCCATAATTTTTTTTACCCCTCGTAAAAATTTCTTTCGTTTATCTATCACGTAAATCTTGTGTTTTTGAAAATTATTTGATATAATTATAATACAAAACGCGCGGAAAAGAAAGCGATTTTGGCGGTTTTTTTAAGGATTATGCAAATAAAAAATTTATTCCTTCAAAATTTCAGAAATTACGAGTGCGAACGTTTCGATTTTTCCGACGGACTCAACGTCCTGTTCGGCAAAAATGCGCAGGGAAAAACCAACTGCGCCGAAGCGGTGTTTTATCTTTGTACGGGCGCGTCGTTGCGGATTCGCCACGATAAACAGCTCATTCGTATAGGCGCGGAATCGGCGAAAATCGTCGCGGAGGCGGAAAACCGTTATGGTAGGGTTACCATAGCGGCGGATATCTATGAAAACAAACGCGAAATCCGCGTCAACGGCAATAAAATAGCCAAAAACGCCGATTTAATGGGGCATATCAACAGCGTGTTCTTTTCCCCAGGCGAATTGCGTCTTATCCAAGACGGACCAGACGAACGTCGCCGTTTTATGAATATTTCCATTTCTCAAACCTCGTCTGCGTATTATACCGCGCTGCTTCGGTATAATAAAATCCTCGACCAACGCAATACGTTGTTGAAAAATCATGACGTTTCCTTGATTTTGGATACGTTGCCCGTTTGGGATGAACAACTTTGTAAATACGCCGCGGTAATCATCAAAAAACGAGTGGAATTTTTGGACAAACTCGCGCCGTATGCAAAGGAATATCACGCATTGTTGACGGATGGGGCAGAAGAATTGGTTGTTCGCCCTGATAAAAAATACGAGGGGGAAGAATCGGATATCGCCGCTACCCTTTTGAAAAAACTTGAGAACAATTACGAAAAAGATTTACGGCTTGGGTTTACGACGTTTGGTCCACATAGGGACGATTTAGACGTGTTGATTTCGGGCGTGGACGCAAAAGCCTATGCCTCGCAAGGTCAAACCCGTACTGCGGCGCTTGCGTTGAAATTGTCGGAAGTGCAAATTTTTAAAATGCTTTCGGGGGAATATCCCGTTTTGATTTTGGACGACGTTATGAGCGAGTTGGACTTGCCCCGAAGAAAAAAATTATTAAAATGTATTTCGAATATACAAACCATACTTACCTGCACGCACGCCGAACGTGTTTTATACGGTGCAGAATGTAATAAAATCCGCATTGAAAACGGACGGATAAAACCCGAAAAGATATAAAAGTATAAAAACCTCTCTTTTGCGTATACTCAAAAAGAGCCACCCAGGTATGCGTTCATTGGCTTTTTTGATAAAAAATACATAAAAGACGAGGGGAACGAATATGACGCGTAAAAAAAGATACGAAAAAACGGCTGCGCTCCTGCTTGCAGGCGTTTTTTTTCTTATTTTTTCCGTATTTTTGAATATTTTTTCAAAAAACGCGGCCGTTTATACGGCGGCGGACGTTTCCATTCCGTCTAATTTGGAAAAAATATCCGCTTATACCACTTATTACAATGAAAAAGATACGGGCAGGTGTGAGAATATTGCGATTGCAGCGTCTTTAATCGACGGCATCACCGTACAGCCGTACGGAGAATTTTCGTTCAATCAAACGGTGGGCAGGCGTACGGAGGAGGCAGGGTTTAAACAGGCGAAAATTATCGTAAACGGCGAATACGTCGTCGGGGTTGGCGGTGGCGTTTGTCAAGTCAGCACTACGCTGTATAACGCCGCCTTAAAAGCAGGGCTGTACGTCGGGGAATATCATCCTCATTCCTTGCGGGTTTCCTACGTTTCGCCGTCGCGTGATGCAATGGTGTCTACGCACAGCGATTTGTGCTTTACAAACACCCGTCCTCATCCTGTTTTTATCTCCGCGCAGGTATTTCAAGGCGGTATTAAAATTTGTTTTTTTGGCAAAAACGACGGGGACAGGTATGAGATTACCAGCAATATCTTGGCGGAAATCCCTGCCCCTGCGCCGATTATAAAAGAGGGGGACAAGGAGGAGATTTTACGTTCTCCTCAAAACGGAATAAAGAGCGAGATGTACCTTGAACGCTACCGTGGCGAACGTCTGTTGTCCAGAAAACGTATACGCCAAGACGAGTATCGCCCCGTGCAAGGGATAATTGTCAAAAAAATCGTCAATCCGACAAATTAAATACGTATGAACGCCCTTTCAACGCTTGTGTTTTTTCAAAAAAAATGCTATAATAAGGAAGTTATAGAAAAAGTATCAAGAAAGGGAAAATCCTCGCAAATCAAACGCTTTGTTTTTCCCTTGCAAAGGCAGGATAAAAATGGAAAGAATTCAGCTTAAAACACTCAATGAAAACCTTTCTGCGTACGGCGGAAAGAGCGTAACGGTTGCCGGTTGGGCTCGTACGATTCGCGATTCCAAAGCGTTCGGGTTTATCGAACTCAACGACGGGAGCTGTTTTAAAAATACGCAAATCGTTTTTGAACGCGCGAACCTTGAAAATTACGACGAAATCGCAAAAGAAAACGTCGGTTGCGCGCTCGTGATTACGGGTGTGGTAGAATTGACCCCCGAGAACAAACAACCCTATGAAATCAAGGCGACGGAAATTGCGGTAGAGGGCGAATCTACTCCCGATTATCCCTTGCAGAAAAAACGCCACAGCGTAGAATTTTTGCGTGAAATTGCCTATCTTCGTCCTCGTACCAACCTTTTTGGCGCGGCGTTCCGTATCCGCAGTGAAGCGGAGATTGCCGTGCATAAATTTTTCAACGACCGCGGATTCGTTTACGTGCATACGCCGATTATCACGGGCAGCGATTGCGAGGGCGCAGGCGCAATGTTTCAGGTAACCACGTTGGATTTAGACGAAGTGGCAAAAGGTAAAAAAGTTGATTACAAACAAGACTTTTTCGGCAAACGCGCCGCGCTGACGGTTTCAGGACAGTTGAATGCTGAAACGTACGCAATGGCGTTTGGCAACGTATATACGTTTGGTCCTACGTTCCGCGCGGAACATTCCAATACGGCACGCCCCGCAGCGGAATTTTGGATGATCGAGCCGGAAATGGCGTTCTGCGATTTGGCAGGCGATATGGACGTAGCGGAGGCTATGGTAAAATACGTTATCGATTACGTATGCGAAACGTGCAAAGACGAGTTGGCGTTTTTAAACCAATTTGTGGATAAGGGCTTGTTAGAACGTTTGAAAAACGTATCCGAAAACGCGTTCGTTCGTTTGACGTATACCGAGGCGATTGAAATTTTGAAACAAAACGCCGATAAATTTGACGATAAAAACATTTTTTGGGGCAAGGATTTGCAGAGCGAACACGAACGTTTCCTCACCGAACAAGTGTATAAAAAACCTGTATTCCTCACCGATTATCCCAAGGAAATTAAGGCGTTCTATATGAAACAGAATCCCGACGGGAAAACGGTGGCGGCGGCAGATTTGCTCGTTCCTGGTATTGGGGAACTTGTTGGCGGTTCGCAAAGAGAAGAAAATTATCAAAAATTATATGACCGCATTAAGGAACTTGGCATGAACCCCGAAGATTATTCGTGGTATCTTGATTTGCGGAAATACGGCGGTACGACGCACAGCGGTTTTGGGCTTGGGTTTGAACGTATGGTGATGTATTTGACGGGGATTGCCAATATTCGCGACGTTCTTCCTTATCCTCGTACGTTTGGCGATTTGGAATATTAAGATAGGGGTAGACATCTATGACGAGAATCGTAGTAGACGCAATGGGCGGCGATTTTGCGCCCAAACAACAGGTGCTTGGCGCTGTGGAGGCGTTGAACAATGATAAGGATTTGTATCTGATTCTTTGCGGCGACGAAACGAAGATAAAGGCAGAACTTTCCTTTTGCAAGTACGACGAAAGCCGTATTGAAATCGTACATACGACGGAAGTAATCGGTATGGAAGAAGTGCCTACCAAAGCGGTTAAAACGAAAAAGGATTCGTCTACGGTTGTGGCGTTCCGTATGCTCAAAGAAGACAAAGCGGACGGTTTGGTATCGTCCGGTTCTACGGGCGCGGTGTTGACGGCAGGCGTATTGGTTTTGGGTAGATTAAAGGGTGTTTCACGTCCTGCTCTTTGCCCGATTATTCCCAATTATAGCGGCGGCGGTACTTTCCTTTGCGATTGCGGCGCAAATTTGGAATGTAAGCCCGTCAATATGGCGCATTTCGCCATTATGGCAACGGCGTACGCGCAGACGGTGTACGGGATAAAGCAACCGCGGGTTGGGCTTTTGAACAACGGCACGGAAGACCATAAAGGTTTGCTTTTGCAACAGGAAAGCAACGAATTGTTAAAGACGATTGATTTTATCAATTACGTCGGCAACCGCGAAGGTAGAGATATTATGTACGGCGACGTAGACGTTATGGTGGCGGACGGTTTTTCGGGTAATATCGCAATGAAATCGGCAGAAGGCTGCGGAAAAGCGGTTTCTTCGATTATGACGAGGGAATTTAAACGCAATGTGTTTACAAAACTCCGCGCGGCGCTTTGCATGGATATCATCAAAAATATCAAAAAGGGCTTGGATTACGAGGGCGTTGGAGGCGCAATGTTCTTGGGATTGAAAAAAGCCGTTGTCAAAGGACACGGCAATTCCAAAGCGCGCGGTTTTGCCGTGTGTATCAAACAAGCGGCTGACGCAGCGCGCGGCGACCTTGTCGGAAAAATCAAAACTATGATTGACAGCGTGGATATCCAAAGTATCGGCGCGCAAACTACGACGGAAACAAGCGGAGCGGAATAATGGAATTTCCCTACGACGAATTAGAGGCAAAGATAGGCTATCGTTTTAAGGACAGAGATTTGTTGAAAGAGGCGTTTATACATTCGTCTTATGCAAACAGATACGGCTGTAAAGACAACGAACGTTTAGAATATTTAGGCGACAGCGTTTTGCAACTGATTGTAACGGAATGGCAATACAAAACGCGAGAAAAAGCCTCCGAGGGAGAACTGACCAAAGAACGACAAAAACTCGTTTGCGAAGACGCGCTTTTCGACGCCGTACAGGAATTGGGATTGGATTATTATCTTCTCAAATTCGGTAGCAGAGCCAATATCGGAAAAAAGACAATTTCCAGTCTGTTTGAAACGGTGGTGGCGGCAATCTATTTGGACGGCGGTTACGAGGTAGCGAAAGAATTTATTTTAAATCACGGCTTGGTTTACGAAATTGCGGAAACGCGTAACCCTAAGAGTGCGTTACAGGAGTTTTTACAAAGCCGTGGTGAGAAACTTCCCGTTTACACGGTGCAAAAGATGGGTAAGGACAACGCTCCTACGTTTAAGGCAAAGGCACAGGCAATGGGCTTGACGGCAGTCGGCAAAGGCAAAAGCAAACGCGCGGCGGAACAAGCGGCTGCGTCCGATTTATACGACAAACTCACCGATAGAGCGCGCGCGGAAAAACGGGCGAGAGAAACAAAGAAAAAATAAAGCAGATATAGATAGACATATCGTAAGGAGTACATTTTGGATTTAAAGGAAATACAACTCAACGGATTCAAATCGTTTGCCGATAAGACGACGGTTCGGTTTGAACAGGGCGTAACCTGTATTGTCGGCCCGAACGGTTGCGGTAAGAGCAACGTAGCCGACGCGGTTCGCTGGGTGCTTGGCGAAACCTCCGCGCGTTCGTTGCGCGGTACGAATATGCAAGACGTTATTTTCGGCGGTACGGTGGATAGAAAACCCCAATCGTACAGCGAAGTAACCTTGATATTCAACAACGAAAACAATATTTTCCCCGATATGGACACACCCGAGGTGGCAATGACTCGCCGACTCGATCGTTCAGGTGAGAGTAAATATCTCATCAACGGACAACCCAGCCGCCAAAAGGATATGGTGGCGCTTTTCCATGGCATTGGGCTTGGTAAAGAGGGGTATTCGATTATCGGACAAGGCAAAGTGGAAGAAATTATGAACGCCCGCCCCGAGGACAGACGCGTTATCTTTGAAGAGGCATTGGGCTTGATGATTTTCAAAAAGAGAAAACAGGAAATCGAGCGTAAAATCGACGATTCCAAAGACAATTTATACGTGTATCGTCAACGTATCGACGAGGCGGAACGCCGTTTAGGGCCTTTGAGCAAACAAGCCGAGGCGGCGAAAGAATATCACGAGTATTCCGAATCGCTGAAAATTAACGAGGCGAATACGTACATATACCGTTATGAGAACGCCGAAAATGAAAAGAGCAAGTTTAAAAAGGACATTGCAACCATTTCGGATAAAATCATTTCCCTTAACACGCAAATCGAGCGTATCAACCGCAAGTTGGAAGAAAACCGCGAAAAAATCAACGTCGCGGACAACCGCTTGACACAGCTCAACGACCGCCGTGTGGAACTCTCCGTCGGCAACGAAAGAAAGGACGGCGAATTGAAACTCGTGCGAGAACGTATCAAAACCTACCGTTCGCAAATTGTAGCGGCTGTGGATGCGTTGGCTGCCAGCAAAACGCGTATTGGCGAAATTGACGACGAAACCGCAATTGTTACGCGTAAAAATACCGAGGCGAATAAACGCGTTTTAGAATTGGATACGCAATTAGAAGTGCTTCGTTCGGCGGTTTCTGCGCTCGATAAAAAAATCGAAGTGTTTGAAAAACTTTCCGACGAGAGCCGCTCTAATCAACTTTCCGAGGCGGACAGCCTTTCCGAATTAAAGGAAAAATTGGGTACGCTTGCGGCGCGTATGGAAGCGACGAAAAACCGTATTGAAGAACTCAGCGTCGCCTTAAAAAAAGCAGAAGAAAGGAAAGAACGTCTTACGGACGATTTAAACGCAGTGCGCAAAGATATGCGGAACCTGAAAGATATGTCGTCCGAAGGCATGCGTGAATTTGAAGAACGCCAGGAAGAAGCGCGCGAAATGCAGCTGGCTGTAAACGACTTGAATCAAGATTTGTTCAATTCCAACGGTCAACTTGCGTCTTTGCGCGAAAACCTTGAAATGTATATCAGTTTAAAAAACCGTTTCGAGGGATATAAAGAATCGGTTAGAAGATTGTTGTCTTTGTCTAAGACAAATCAAGATCTGGGCAAACATTTGCACGGCGCGCTTGCGGATATCGTATCCACCGACCAACGTTATGAAAAAGCAATCGAAACGGCGTTTGGCGGCGCAATGCAAAATATCGTTACGCCGACGGCAGACGACGCGAGATATCTTATCGAATATTTAAAACGCTCGAACGGCGGTATCGTTACGTTCCTGCCCGTATCGAATATGCGTCCCCGTCCCGATTCCCGTGAAATCCAACGCGCTTTGGACGAACGCGGCGCAATGGGGTTGGCTACGCAACTCGTTAAATACGACGATTATTATTATAACGTTATTTCCAACCTTCTTGGCAACACCTTGATTTGCGATACAATCGCAAACGCAACGGCGATAGCTAAGAAATACGGAAACCTGTTTAAAATCGTAACCTTAGACGGCGACATCGTTTCGACGAGTGGCGCAATGACGGGCGGTTCGAGCGGTAAAAATTCTGGTTCGCTCCTTTCTAACGAACGTAAAATTCAAGAATGTCAAGAAAATATCGTTCGTAAACAAAAATATATCGAAAAACTCAAAGTCATGATTGCGCAGCACGAACGCGAACGCAAAGCCGCGGAAGAGGCTGTGGAACAGTTGCGTGAAAAATATCAAGGCGCAACCAGCGAGATTGCAGGGCTTACCCAACGTGAAACCGCGCTCACGCAACAAATTGCGGAGGCGGAAAGCGATATCGCAACGTACGGTGAGGCGTTGTCGGAATTGCAACGCAAATTTAAAGAGCTTAAGGAAGAAGAAGAAAATTCTTCGCTTAGCGAAGAGCAGTTAAAAGAACGTCGCCTTTCTGCTGCGAAAGAAATGGAAACGCAGCGTAGTCAATGCGAACAGTTTAAGGAAGAACGCGCGGAAAAGAGCAAACAACTTCGGGAAATGGAACTCGAATACGCAGAGCTTAACGCCGATATTAAAAAGCAAACGGAAACCATCGAACGTATTTCTGCGGAAAAAGAAGAGTTGGTTAAACGTATCCTTGAAATGGAACAATCGAAAGACGAGGCGCAAATCAAGTTGGACGAGCTGGAAGACGAGGCGCAAGAAAAAGAATTGACGGAAGAAGAAAAACAGGCAGTTCAAGAAATCATGGACGAAATTAGCGAACTGACCAAAGAAAAGGAAACCGTCAATGCCAGCAACCTCGCTTTGGAAGAAGAAAAGACGGAATTGCAAGCCACGCTGACGAAAAGCAGCGACAAACGTTATAAATGTGAAATTGAAATCAGTAAAATCGACACCAACCTTGAAAATATGCGTTTGCGTATGGAAGAGGCGTACGCGCTCGATTACGAGGGCTGTTTGGCATTTAGAAAAGACGATTTCAACGTAGAAGAAGCGGCAACGCTGATTTCGGCATTGAAACGGAAAATTACAATGCTCGGCGCGGTCAATCCCAACGCTATTGAAGAATACGAATATGAAAAAACGCATTGCGACGAAATGGTAACCCAACGCGACGATTTGCAAAAGGCAATCGACGATTTGCAGGCGGCTTTGGACGAAATCCGTGGTGAAATGTTGCGTATTTTCAACGAGGGATTTGACCAAATCAACGAGAATTTCAAAATCACGTTCAAAGAATTGTTTGGCGGTGGTAAAGCAGAACTTCAAATCGATTACGAGGACGAGGAAGACCCGCTTAATGCCGGCGTGGAAATTGAGGCTTGCCCTCCGGGTAAAAAACTGACTAAGATATCCTTGTTGTCAGGCGGTGAACGCGCGTTGACGGCGATTGCGATTTTGTTTGCAATCCTCAAATCCCGTCCTATGCCGTTCTGTATCCTTGACGAAATCGAGGCTGCTTTGGACGACGCGAACGTGGATAGATTTGCATCGTATTTGAAACGTTTCTCCGAAGAAACACAGTTTATCGTTATCACGCACAGAAAACCGACGATGAACCAAGCAGACACCCTCTTTGGGGTAACTATGCAGGAAAAAGGCGTTTCCAAAATCGTATCTGTGAAGTTGGCGGAGGTGGAGAGTCGGCTCGGCGCAGGCACAGTAGAGTAAAAAAGCGTATATACTTCGCAATACTTTGTCGGACTTGCGTTTTTCCTTGCTCGTGTACGTTTTGTACACTCCCGTCGGAAAAGCCGCGTCCTTCGCGTCTTGCTCGTATCTACACTTTTTTACTTCGGTGTATTGAGGCGTGCGATAAAATGATATAGGCAACCTGCCGCACTCTCCGCCGTTTTACGTCGCTTGGAATGGTTTTCTGTCATACCGAGCGAGCGTTAGCGAGTCGAGCGTATCCCATCAATAAAGCGGTGTAGGGAACGGTCTTGACCGTTCCGTAATTAATACAAACAACAACCAACACGGCGGAGCAGCTCGTCTTCGCCGTTTAAACTATCAATAGAAAACGAGGCAACATTATGGGTATATTTAACAAATTATTCGGCGCGTTGAAGAAATCGAAAGACAATTTTTCCGAAAAACTTCGCGTTCTGTTTTCCAAAAATAAATTAGGGGACGAATTTTATGAAGAATTAGAAGAAATCCTTATTTCTTCGGACGTTTCCGTAACCACGGCGCAAGAAGTGGTAGAGAGGGTAAAAGAAAAAGCGATTGAGGGCAGAATGAAAGACGAAGAATACGTAACGGGGCTTCTGCGCGGTACGCTTACCGAAATGCTGGAAGAATCCGAAGTAGAACCTCCTTCATATCCTTGTGTGATAATGCTGGTTGGGGTAAACGGCGTGGGAAAAACCACGACGGTGGGGAAATTGGCGCATTATTTTCTTTCCCAAGGAAAAACGGTAACGGTAGCGGCGGCGGATACTTTCCGCGCAGCGGCAAGCGAACAGCTTTCTGTTTGGGCAGACCGCGCGAAGGTGCGTATCGTCAAACACGAAGAAGGGAGCGACCCGTCCGCTGTCATTTACGACGCAGTTTCCTCGGCGAAAGCGAAAGGTACGGACGTCGTTATCGTCGATACGGCAGGTAGATTGCACGTGAAAGAAAATTTGATGAACGAACTTCGTAAAATGGATCGCGTCGTTACGCGCGAATATCCAGAGGCGGATTTTTTAAAACTTCTCGTTTTAGACGCGACGACGGGACAAAACGCCGTCAATCAAGCGCGCGTATTCGACGAGGCGGTTGAATTGGACGGAATCGTTTTAACCAAATTAGACGGAACGGCAAAAGGCGGTTTTGTATTTTCTCTTTCGTCGGAATTGTCCTTGCCTGTTATATTTGCAGGCGTTGGAGAAAAAATGGACGATTTGGAAATGTTTGACAGCAAATCTTTTGTTGAGGCAATTTTGTAAAAATTTATCAAACCACCCATACAGGTATGCGTTGAACGCAAAAGGAACGGTATGAAAATAGATATTTTAACCCTCTTCCCCGAAATGTTTTCGGCAATGCAAGAGAGTATTTTAGGCAGAGCGCAACGCGCAGGAAAAATTAAAATCAACGTCATTAATCTTCGCGATTATACGGACGACAAGCATTTAAAATGCGACGATTATCCGTTCGGCGGTGGTGCGGGTATGGTCATGATGGCACAACCTATCGGCAGCGCAATAGAGGCGCTCGACCCTCAGCATACGGCAAGACGAATTTATATGTCCCCCAAAGGTCAGGTATTCAAACAGCAAAAGGTGTTTGAATTGTTAGAATACGAGCATTTGATTTTGCTTTGCGGTCATTACGAGGGGGTTGACCAACGCGCGATTGATTTGTTTATCGACGAGGAAATATCGATAGGAGATTACGTTTTGACGGGCGGAGAATTGCCTGCTATGGTCGTTGCCGATTGCGTATCGAGATACGTGGACGGCGTTATCAGCAATTCGTCTTTGGTAGACGAGAGTTTTTCGGAAAATCTTCTCGAATATCCGCAATACACCCGTCCGCAGCAATATCGCGGCTTGACCGTACCCGAAGTGCTGCGTAGCGGTGACCACGCAAAAATCGATCAATGGCGCAGAGAACAAGCGATTGCCATCACGAAGAAAAATCGACCTGAATTGTTGGACTGATAGAGAAAGGCATCAAGGGGCATAGCCTTTCGTAAAAGAAAGCCCCCTGACAGCAAAACGTGGTTTTACGTCATTACCGCGTCAGCGGTTTATATGAAATATACATTATTAAAAAGGATAAAAGATAATGAGTTTAGAGAATGATAAAATGAAAGGTGTTATTTATATATTAACAAATCCTTCTTTTCCTAATTTTGTAAAAATAGGCTATGCTGATGATGTGGAGAGAAGATTGCAAGAACTTAATCGCAGTGAATGTGTGCCATATTCATTTAGAGTATATGCGACCTATAAAGTCAATAAAAGATTGTCAGATAAAAGTATTCACGCTATTATAGATAAATTAAATCCCAATTTAAGGGCAATAGAAGTTGTAAAAGGGAAAGAGCGTAAACGTGAATTTTATGCGATGTCTGCGGAAGATGCTTTTTCAATTTTAGAAGCTATTGCAGAAATCCACGGTTGTATAGATAGATTGAAACGTATTGAGCCTGATGAAGTAGAAAAAAATGAAGCAAAAGAAGCGGAAGAAATAGAACAAGAGAGTAAAGCTCGTTCTAATAATTTTACTTTTTCCGAATGGCATATTCCAATGGGAGCAATTTTACATTTTCGTGATGATGATTCTATTACTTGTAAGGTAGTAGATGAACGTAGGGTTGAATATGAGGGGGAAAAAATGTATCTTACTGGACTTGCTCGAAAATTGCTGAATACAGAGAATAGGGGGATTTGCGGACCTCATTATTTTAGATATAAAGGCGCAAAACTTTGGGATATAAACAACAGAAAGGAATAAACAAAATGAAAAATATACAATGGTTTCCCGGACATATGACGAAAGCAATGCGCGATATGGAAGCGAAACGCGATTTATGCGACGGCGTAATTTGCGTATTGGACGCGCGCGCGCCGATTGCAACCGTTAATAAAAATTTAAAAAAAATCTTTGGCGAAAAACCCATTTTATACGTTTTAAACAAAGCTGACCTTGCCGACGGCAAAGCCGACGCGTTTTTAAAATATTTTGAAAGTAAAGGTAAATATTGCGTAAAATGCGATTCGACGAATATTTCCACCAAACGTATTTTATTGCAACGTTTGAATGCAATCACGGAAGAAAAACGCGCTCGCGCGCAAGCAAAAGGCTTAAATCGTACTTTTCGGTTTATGGTCGCAGGGATTCCCAACACGGGCAAGAGTACGCTTGTCAATTTGCTCAGCGGACAAAAACGCGCAAAAACGGGGGATAAAGCAGGGGTTACGCGCGACGTAAGATGGCTCAAATGCGGCGCGTTCGATTTGTTGGATACACCGGGTACAATGCCGCCCTCGTTCGATAATCAGTATCACGCGCGCCACCTTGCGTATATCGGCAGTATCAACGACGACATTTTGGATATGGACGATATCGCGTTAGAACTTCTTGGCGAACTCGCGGAAAAATATCCGCAGTATTTGACCGAACGCTACGGCATTACCGATTTTTCCGAAAAATTAGGTATGTACGAAGCGCTTTGTAAACGTCGCGGATTTATTTTGCGCGGTGGCGAATTTGATTACGAACGCGGCGCAAAGGCTTTGATTGACGATTTCAGAAAAGGCAGGATTGGCAAAATTTGTTTGGAAGATGCAGCCGATTATACCGATTTTGAATTTTAATAAAGGAAAAACGAAGGAATGAAAAAAGTTTGGAATGCGGAAGAAAAATTGCAGTACGAGCGCGCGTTGCAGACAAAGGGATATCGCTTGATTGCTGGTGTGGACGAAGTAGGTAGAGGCCCGTTGGCAGGGCCTGTCGTTTGCGCGGCGGTGATTATGCCTTTGGACGAAACGCAGCTTATCTTGGGCGTGGACGATAGTAAGAAATTGTCCGAAAAAAAGAGAGAGGGATTGGCGGAAGAAATTAAAAAACGTGCGCTGTGTTATACGATTGTGGAAATTGATGAAAAGAAAATTGACGAAATCAACATTTTAGAAGCGACGAGATTGGGTATGAAACAAGCGATTGAGGGACTGAGTCAAACTCCTGAAATGGTGTTGACGGACGGAAATATGACGTTGGATATCGCAATTTCTCAAACCAGCGTCATTCACGGCGACGCGCTTTCCTATTCGATTGGCGCGGCGAGCATTATCGCAAAAGTGTATCGGGATCATTTGATGGACGAATACGCAAAAACGTATCCGCAGTACGGGTTTGAGAAGAACAAAGGTTACGGCACGGCGGCGCATATCAACGGAATAAAGGAGCATGGCTTATGTCCTATTCATCGCAGGACGTTCACAAAAAAGTTTTAGGTAAAAAAGGCGAACGGCTAGTAGAAGAATATTTAAAATCACAGGGCTGTAAAATTTTGAAACGCAATTTTCGTACGCCGTTTGGAGAAGCGGATTTGATTGTGGAAGATAAAGGCGAGATTGTGTTTGTCGAAGTGAAAACCCGTTCGTCCACTTTTTACGGCTTACCCCGTGAGGCGGTGGGGAAAGAAAAGCAAAAGCGGTACGTTAAAATTGCCCAAACGTATTGGTTGAAAACGGGTAAAGAACCCAACGCGAGGTTTGACGTTGCCGAGGTGTATGCGGACGGAAAAATTGAATATTTAAAAAACGCATTTTGATTTTAGACGATAAAAACCGTCTTTCGACAAAAGGCGTTTTTTCTTTTTACGCCGATTGTGGTATAATAGGCTCAATCGCAGGCAGAAAAAGGGATTGAGGCTTTTTTTATGGTGATTTATATCGAATATGCATTCGTGGAAAATTTTCTCTTTGATATCTGTCTTTTGTATCTGTCTATAAAGACGGCAAGGCTGCCCGTTTTGCCTTTTCGTATCGGACTTTCCGCCTCGTTCGGCGCAATATTCGCAATCGTTTTTCCGCTGTTGAAATTGCCTGTGTTTTTGGCTTACGTTTTAAAATTTTGCGTTGGGTTTTTACTTTGTTTGATGACGCAAAAACATATAAAAACAAAAAATGAATGGGGCAGGTATGCGTTGAACGTCGTATATTTCTTTTTATACAGTTTTTTGTTCGGCGGCGTCTTGACAGGGTTGTTTCAACAATTTTTTGATAAAAAAGTGCCGAGCGTTTTGGTGATGACGGGGTTTGCTGTGTTGACAGTTTTTTGCGCGATTTTCATAAAAAAAGCGTATAAACGGCGTGTTTTACACCGATATATCTATGAATCTCGGATAACGTATCAACAAAAATCGATTGAGATTATGGCGTTTTTCGACAGTGGAAATTTTGCAATTAAAAACGGGTTGCCTGTTTGTTTTTTATCGCCGAATACGTTATACCAGCTGATCGCGGAGGAGGTTTTTGAAAAAGACACAGGGCAGGTACGAGATGAAATTACGATTACAACGCTTGGAGGGGAAAAAACGTTGCCCTTATTTAAGGGGGAAACGGAGATAATAACAAAAGACGGCTGTATAAAAAAAGAGGTATATTTTGCCATGTCCGCGAATATGTTATCAAGAGACTACGAAATGATATTCGGCTGTTACGTATTCGAGGGAAGCGTTGGCGCGTAAATGAGGTGCGGTTATGAAACTTGTGGAAGTGTTGCAGATTTTTTTGAGAAAAATCGATCCGTTGGCGGAAAAAAATACGGTGGACTATATTTGCGGAAACGGCGAGGCGTTGCCTCAACCCCTTTCTGCGGAAGAAGAAGGGGAAATGTTGCGCCTTTTGGAGATAGAACAGGAAAAGGAACGGGCGAAAGCAGAGCTGATTCAACACAATTTGCGGTTGGTGGTGTACATAGCGCGAAAATTTGAGAATACGGGCGTGGACAACGACGATTTGGTTTCGATTGGCACTATCGGGCTGATAAAGGCAATTAATTCGTTTAAAACGGATAAAAATATCAAGCTGGCAACGTACGCCTCGCGGTGTATCGAAAACGAAATTTTGATGTATTTACGGCGTACTGCGCGCCTGAAAAGCGAAGTGTCGTTTGACGAGCCGTTGAACACCGATTTTGAGGGAAACGAATTGTTGCTCTCTGACGTTTTGGGCACGTCTGCGGAAAGTGTGTACGGGGATATAGAATCAAACGCAGAAAAGGAACAATTAAAAGAGGCGTTAAAAAAATTGTCCGAAAGAGAACGCAAAATTATGTTTTTGCGGTTTGGTTTGGGCGGTGGCGAAGAAATGACCCAAAAAGACGTTGCAGATTTGTTGGGGATTTCCCAAAGTTATATTTCGCGTTTGGAGAAAAAAATTATTTTGCGATTGAAAAAGGAAATTGCAAAAATGGAATAAAAAAACATAAAGTTGCGCATACTCAATCCGTACCTGCCCCTATCGTTTTGCCATTTTACATAGGAAAAGGAGGGAGAAAAAGTTATGCAAAAAGTGGAAATTTGCGGTGTAGATACGTCGGGGTTGCCCCGTTTGAGCGCAAAGGAAAACGAGGAATTGATGAAACGGTTGAAAAATGGCGACAAAGAGGCTCGCGATCAATTTATCGTGGGGAATATGCGGTTGGTTTTGTCGCTCGTCAAACGGTTTCGGATAAAGAATTTGGGTGCGGACGACGTGTTTCAGGCAGGTTGCGTTGGGTTAATTAAGGCAATCGATGGGTTTGATACAAGCGTCGGCGTAAAATTTTCTACCTACGCCGTACCTATGATTATCGGGGAAATCAAACGTTATCTTCGGGACGGTAATTCGCTGCGTGTTTCTCGCAGTATTCGGGATATGGCGTATAGGGTGTTAAAGACACGTGAAAGCATTGAAGAAAGGGACGAAGAAGCGTCGATTGAACGCATTGCGGAGGAATTAAACGTTGCTCAGAGTGAAGTCGTGTACGCCTTAGACGCGATTTCCGACCCCATATCCATTTACGAACCCGTATATAATAAGGCGGGAGATACGCTGCTTTTGATGGACCAACTTTGCGACGAGAAAAATACGGACGAGATTTGGACGGAGCACGTTGCCCTTGGCGAAGCGTTGGAAAAATTGGGGGAAAGAGAGAAAAAGATTTTGTATCTTCGCTATTATCAAGGCAAAACGCAAACGGAAATTTCCGCAGAAGTGGGTATTTCCCAAGCGCAAGTATCGAGGTTGGAAAAGAACGCGCTGCAAAATATACGGTTGAATATTTCGTGAAGAATAACGCTTGAAATTGCGGAACGGCCAAGGCTGTTCCGCAATTTCAATATAAAAACCGTTGACATTTTGTAAAAAATTGCGTATAATAAAAATGCAACATTGTGCTACGAATATTTTTTCGCTAAAAGGATATAACCCTTGGTAGGGCTATATCCGATTCGTGTTTACAAATTCCTTTTAGCGATTGTAGACAATGTTGCAAAAGCGATGACGGTATATTCTACATTTGCCGTTTCGCAAGAGGCGGCATTTTTTTGCGCAAAAATAAAAGAGGTGGAGATATGAAAAAATTATCAAACGAACAGCGAGAAGAATTGATGATATGGGCAGAAGATAGGTTGCAACTGTATAGAGTGAACAACAAATGGAAACAAGAGGAAGAAATGGAGAATAAAATAGAAACTTGCGACGATTTGCCAGAAGAAAAACGGGAGGGTTGGATAAAGTTGAAAGACAGATTGGGCATACAAGAGAGGATAGACAAGGCAAGGCGGAAACGGGCAAAATTGTATGCTGAATTGACGGCAAGAATAGAAGAACAAGAACCGAAAAACAACGAACTGTATGGGTTAATGCCGAAATATGTGAAACGCACTATAAAAGACAAAGACGAATTTATGCAAGGTATAATGAGCAAGAAAACGTTGAAACGGTTAAAAATACTGTGTTTAAGATGTAGGGCAATTTTATTGTTTCAAGAGGAATGAAAAAACCGAGCCGATAGGGTGAAACCT
This sequence comes from Clostridia bacterium, assembly GCA_017463425.1. Lineage (GTDB taxonomy): Bacteria > Bacillota > Clostridia > Christensenellales > Borkfalkiaceae > Scatosoma. The sequence goes on from JAFTPE010000014.1 coordinate 80,265, forward strand.
GTCGGCTCGGTTATGTTTTTATAGCGGAATGGTTTTGGCTTTCCCTACAAAAGCCACTTTGTCATTACGAGGAGCGAAGCGACGAAGTAATCTAAGATTGCCACGCTACGCTCGCAATGACGGTAGAATTGTAGGGAACAGTCTTGACGGTTTCGCAATTTCAATAAAAAAAACTGTTGACATTTTTAGGGAAAAGGCTTATAATGAAAATATAATATTTACGAAAGAGGGTGGGGAAGAAAAATGCGGAAGATTTTATTGTGGATAGGCGCGGCTGTTGTAATGACGGCGGCGTTTTTTATGTTTTCTGCGTGTAAACAATCTACGCATTATCATTGTTGGAAAGAAACGGTTTACGTTGCCGCAATGTGTGAAACGGACGGCGAAAAAATATTTTTATGCGCTTGTGGCGAGCAAAAGCCCCGAACGGAAAGCGCGGTGGGGCATCAACTGGTTTTGATGCCTGAAAAAACGCCTACCTGCGGAGAGGACGGATATACGGAATATCGCGTTTGCAATCAATGCGATTATACGGAAAAAACGGTGTTGACGGCAACGGGCGAACATACTTGGGACGAGGGCGAACAAATTGACGACGTTTGGAAATTTTGTTGTTTAGAATGTGGAAAAATCAAGACGGAGATAGCGGAAGGGCATACCCATGTATTTGACGACGGGGAAATTACGAAACGGCCCACTTGCGCAGAAGAGGGGATAAAAACGTACGCTTGCGTATGCGGAGAAATCAAAGAAGAATACATTGAAAAGACGGACGAACATATGAAAGAAACGCTGCAAGGCATACCTGCCACTTGTTCCCAAGAAGGGCAAACGAGTGGCGAAAAGTGTTCGGTCTGCGGGATATATACACAACAACCGACTGTGATTGAAAAATTGCCGCATACTTGGAATAACGGCGAATGGGGCGTTGCAGTTGGAGAAAAATTATATACTTGTACGGTATGCGGTGAAACGCGGACGGGAATCCCCGAAGGACATACCCATGTCTTTGACGAATGGTCGATTTTAACCGAGCCGAATTGTTTGAATCAGGGCGAGAAAATCGGTTCTTGCGTGTGTGGAGAAACGAAAAAAGAAAACATTGTCGAGCTTGGCCATACCGAAGGACAAGCCACCTGCAAAGACGACGCGCTTTGTGGGCGTTGCGGTGTGGTAATTGCAACGGCGCTTGGACATACGGGCGGCGAGGCAACTTGCCTTTTGGGCAAAGTTTGCGTTCGCTGTAGCGAGGAATACGGCGAAAAAGTGGATTGTTCGGGTGGGGTTGCCACGTGCGAAACCGCGCCCGTTTGTCAATGGTGTCATACAGCGTATAACAAGGCGCTTGGCCATTCGTATAAAAACGGCGCGTGTGAGCGTTGTTTTCAGCCTCAACCTGTTTTGGGTGCGGAACTTGCTTACGAATTTGATTCGCAAAAGGGATATTACGTTTGTACGGGCTTGAAAAATCGAGATACGGGTTGTCGGAAAATCGTCGTACCCGATACGTACGAGGGAAAACCCGTTGGCGAAATTGCAAACGCGGCGTTTGCAAGTAATTACGGATTGATAAGCGTAGTAATCGGCGCGAACGTACAGACAATCGGTCAAGGCGCATTTTTATATTGTCATAATTTGTTTGAAATCACGGTGAAATCCAGCGCAATCAGCGTGGAAAAATCAGCGTATGCAACCAACGGGTATCTTGCGTATTACGCGCGGTCTGTCAACCCTGCAAACGGGCAAAGCAAGATTTTTGAAGATGAAAAAGGGTACGTAACGTACAAGGACGGACAAGATTGCGTCTTGCTAGGATATACGGGCGCGGAAACGAAATTGGCGTTGCCCGAAGGCATCACCGTTATTGCGCCGTACGTGTTGTCGTTGATCCCAAATCTGTCGGAGGTAACTTTGTCCAACAGCGTGGAACTCATTCGTTGGCGAGCGTTTTCAAATTGTAAAACTTTGAAAAAAATTACGTTTGGTACAGGGGTGAAAAAGATTGAAGAAAAGGCGTTTAAAGATTTAGAAAGTTTGAAAAGCGCGGTATTCAAACAGCCCGTCGGGTGGTTGCGAAACGGTATTGTTATATCGGAAAGGGCAATGTCGGACGAAACGCAGGCGGCGTTGTTATTGTTGGAATTCGTGGACGTGGCTTGGCAGAGGAATTGACGTAAGAAAAAGGAACTTCCCATCTATCTTTCGCATATACTGTAATACTACAAGTATTTTGCGAGGCGGTATAAAAATGGAATTGACTTTTTCGGAACTTCGCGCAAAAGAGGTGATAAACACACAGGACGGGAGAAAACTGGGAAAAGTGTGCGATATTGCGCTGTGTTATCCCGAAAATAGGTGGCTGGGAATCGTCGTGCCAAGCGGCAGAGGATTTGGGAAAAAGAACGATTTGTTTATCGAATTGAAAAATATCGTCAAGATAGGCGAGGACGTAATTTTGGTGAACGTAGGTTTGCCGAAAAGACAAAATAATTGCCGTAAATGCGGACACGGTATGCCCGTTTCGCCGCCGCCCTCACCATACGCCGATTTTTCAGGCGGGCAAAATTCTAATAGAAATTATGAAGAATTTGAATAAAAAAAGGCAAATACGGATGCCGTTCCGTATTTGCCTTTTTTACGATTGGTTTATATTTATACGTAGTCGTTAGGGCTTTTTCCCGAAGTTCTGCCGATCAGTTCGTCTATCGTGATTCCGTAAAAATCGGCAAGCCGCGCGCAAAATTCTATATTAGGCAAACCTTTACCTGATTCCCACCAACTGATCATTTGTTGTTTCAAACCCGTTTGTTTCGCAAGTTGCGATTGGGAAATCCCTAAATTTTCTCTGTGATATTTTAACCATTCTCCGTAATTTTTCATATCGCTTGCTCCTTTGTTTTTTATTTTACAGAAATTTATGTAAAAATACTTGGCTTACAGAAATTTATGTAGTATAATTTTATAAGTTTGCAACAATCTACGTTCACAATCGCAAAGGTTTGTAAAAACGAGGCAGCTGCTCTCTATTTTTAATAGGGCGTAGTTGTTTTTTGTTCTTGACAAAAATAAAAAAATTTGTTATACTATTATTGCAATGAATCAAGTTTTTAAGACGAAAGAATAAATAAAAAAATGGCAAATTTCACCAAGATTTCACCGCGCTTTGTTGTAAACTTGACAAAAACGGGGTATAGTATATAGGGAAAGTATAAAAAGGGGTTTTACCATATGAAGATTTTGATTGTAGACGACGAAGAAATGATTCGCGGCGTGTTGCGCGAATACGTTGAATTTGAGGGCAACGAGGCTTTTGAGGCGGCAGACGGTATGGAAGCCGTTCGGCTTTGTAGGGAAAACGATTACGATATGGTGTTAATGGACGTCATGATGCCGCATTTGGACGGATTTTCCGCCGTGAAAGAGATTAAGAAAACCAAAGACGTGCCTGTGATTATGTTGTCGGCAAGGGGGGAAGAATACGACAAATTGTTTGCGTTTGAATTGGGCGTGGACGATTACGTAACCAAGCCGTTTTCGCCCAAAGAAGTGATGGCGCGTATCAATGCAATCGTCAAACGCCGTACCAGCAAACCAAGCGGAAACGAAGTGTTGAAATTCGAGGGTTTGGAAATCGATATGGCAGGCAGAAACGTGTACGTAGACGGACAAAAAGCCGAACTTACCCCCAAGGAATACGAATTATTGTTTTATCTTGTCCGCAACAAAGGGATTGCGTTGACGCGTGAAAAGTTGTTGTACGACGTATGGGGGTTTGATTTTTACGGGGACGATAGAACGGTGGATACGCATATTAAAATGTTGCGTGGAAACTTGAAAGAATATCGAAAATTTATCGTAACTTTGCGTGGGCTTGGGTATAAATTTGAAGAATAAAAAAGCGTTTGAATAATGCAAGGGTAATCGCGGGCGGCAGTTGCAAGCCCGCGATTTGACAAAGGAAAGGACGGATATGAAAGAGAAAAAAACGTTGCGATTTCGGCGTGAACAGAGAAAAAAGCCGCGCGGAAATTACAGAAAAAAGCAGAGCGCGACGAGTATTTATTTTTTAATCTGGGCGATTTTTACCGCTTTATCGGTGGTGATTTTGTTGGCTTTTGGATTTACGCAATACATTTTGATGATACGTACGTATAAGGAAGAAACTTCGCGAGAAGTCAGCGAGAAAGGACAGACGATTCGGCAGGCGGTGTTGGAAATGCCAGGCGACCACATATCGGGCAATTTTAGCGGTTATTTGAGGTTTTTGTCCACGACGTACGACGTTTCGGTGTTCGTATTGAACAAAAACGGAGAGGTATTATTTCCGTACGAGGACGTTGCGCCTGACGTGGACGGGTATTTGGATTTTTCCGAAGATATGGAAAAAATGTTGGCGGAAATGGAGAAAAATAACAGTTCCGTCGTCGTGTATGAAAGCGGCAATTCGTATATACACGGTTCAAAAATTTCTTTTCGCGGAACGGCAGAGGCGTATTTGTACGTGGGCAAATCCATGGAATTGATGATGGCGGCGGCGTCGAAGATGGCGGTGCGAATGGCGTTGATTGCCGTGTTCGTGCTGATTTTGTCTTTCGCGGTGTCCAGCGCGGTGTCGGGGTGGTTGACCAAGCCCATTGCGGAAATGACGGAAAAAGCAAAGTTGTTGGCGCAAGGGGATTTTAACGTCGATTTCCACGGCGTGGATTACGGACAGGAAATGGTGGAATTGGCGGAAAAATTGAATTTTGCCAGGGACGAGCTGTCTAAAACAGACCGTATGCAAAAAGAATTGATAGCCAACGTATCGCACGATTTTAAAACTCCGTTGACCATGATTAAAGCGTACGCCGCAATGATTATGGAAATTTCGGGGGATATCCCTGAAAAGAGGAACAAGCACGCGCAGGTGATTGTGGACGAGGCGGATAGGCTGACTTCGCTGGTGGGCGACGTATTGGATTTGTCAAAGCTCAGTTCGGGGTTGGACAGTTTGAAGTTGCAAACGTTGGATATGTCGGCGTATACGGAAGAGGTTTTGGAACGGTTTGATTATTTGAAAGAAACGGGCGGATACCGTTTTGTAACGGATATTGACGAAGAATTATACACCCAAGCGGACGAATTAAAAATTGGGCAGGCGTTGTATAATCTGATTGGGAACGCCGTCAATTATACGGGCGAGGACAAGACGGTGTTCGTTCGGCTGAAAAAAACGAATGAAACGAGTTTTTGTTTTTCCGTAACCGATACGGGCGCAGGGATAAAGAACGAGGAGCTGGATACGGTGTGGGAGAGATACTACCGTTCGTCCGAGGCGCACAAACGTCCCGTGAAAGGTACGGGGCTGGGCTTGTCGATTGTAAAAGGCGTATTAAATCGGCACGGTTTTCAGTTTGGCGTAGAGAGCGAAGTGGGAAAAGGCAGTACGTTTTACGTGGTGTTCCCGTTGGTTGTCGGTGAGGAAAGATAAGCAAAAACGCCTTGATATGCTTGACAAGCGCGATTGCGCGCGGTATAATAAATGCAAGATTTTTATCACGTTGAAAGATTGATTTTTTAAACTACGGAAAAAAGAGGTAGGCGTATGAAAGAACAAGAGAGAGAAGGGTTGGCGGAAAGCGAACAATCGGCGAACGCAGGGCTGAGTTTGGCGGAGAATTTTGAAAAACACCCAATAAAAACTATGCCGTCGTCGGAAGAAAAGGCGGAGAAAAAAGCAAAGAAAATACAAGATATCAAAAAGCGGTTTTCTGCGAAGCGATTGGCGTTGATGGCGATTTTTGTCGCGCTTAGTTTTTGCGTGAGTTTGTTGGAATTTCCCATTTTTCCTGCAACGCCCTTTTTAGAACTCGATTTCGGGAACGTGTTTATAATGCTGATAGGGTTTTTGTTAGGGCCTGTGGAGGGCGTACTCGTTTGCGCTGTAAAGGAATCGTTGAGCTTGCTCGGTCCTAATTCAAATCCCGTTGGACAACTTGCCAATATCATTATGACTTCGGCGTATATTTTGTTGCCGTCCATTATTTATCGGAAATATAAAGGAATGGACGTGGCGCTGTTTTCCCTTGCAGGGGCGTGCGTAATCGCTACGACGGTGTCGCTTATGGTTAATCATATTCTGTTCCCTATGTATATGGGCGAGAGTGGCGAACAGCTGTTTTACGACGCGTTTTGGTTGATCGCATTGTTCAATATCATCAAGACGGTTTCCATTAGCGTTTTGACGGTGTTGTTGTATAAACGGTTGTCGAATTTTTTGAAAAAGATAAAAATTTAAAAGACGAAAGGTTTGTGAAAATGGCGGTATTTATTTCAAAATCCCGAGAGGAAACGGAGGCGTTTGCCACCGAATACGCAAAGACGTTGCAAGGCGGCGACGTGGTTTTGCTCGACGGAGATATGGGCGCAGGGAAAACGGTGTTTTCCAAAGGCGTTGCCAAGGGATTGGGTATTAAGGAAGAAGTAACCAGCCCTACCTACGCGTATATGAACGATTATGACGGACGGCTGTTTCATTATGATTGTTATCGAATCGAATCGGTGGAACAGGCGGAAAATTTAGGGCTTGCGGATTATTTTGATATGGGCGGCGTTTGTCTTATCGAATGGGCGCAAAATATCGCGCCGTTGTTGCCAAAGCGCGTGAAACGGGTCGTGATTAGAAAAGTGGACGAAAACACGAGAGAAATAGAGTATTGAAATCGGGAGAGTATCTATGAAAAATTTTCTGGCGATAGATACGAGTTGTAATTATTTGACCGTGGTTGCGGTGAAAGACGGGCAAACGTTTTCCACGTTTTTGCCCGATTGCGCTATGAAACATTCGGTTTCGGTGATGGGCGCGGTGGACGAAACGTTGCAAAAGGCAGATATGACTTTGTCGGATTGTGATTTTTTTGCGGCGGTAGTCGGCGCTGGGTCGTTTACGGGGATTCGTATCGGAATTTCCGTTGTGAAAGGGTTTTGCCTTGCTTTTCAAAAGCCGTCTTTGTCGGTAACTTCTTTTGACGTTGCTGCATATAATGCGATAGATACGGAAAAGAAAAAAGCGTTGTGTCTTGTGGACGCAATGCACGATTGTTATTACGCTTGCGGATACGACGGGAAAAAAGTGGCGTTGTCGCCAACCTATCTTTCGGAAGAAGAAGTGTTGGCTTTGTCAGAAGAATACGCCTTGTTTTCTTGCGCGCAGTTGCCGATTGAAAAAAAAGCAAAGGTTGCAATCGTAGACCCTGTTGTGGGCTTGAAAAACGCTGCGAGCGCGCTTGGGGAAAAGGGCGCGTTTGGGGATTTGGAGGCGTTGTACGTAAGAAAGAGTTCGGCTGATCTGAACAGGGCAGGCAACGAATGAACGTACGAAAATGGACGATAGACGATTTGCGCGCGATAGCGGCGATAGAAAAGGCGTGCTTTGCCGAGCCGTGGTCGGAAGAAACTCTTCGCGACGCATTTGCAAGGGGGAATTACTTTGCGCTTGTTTTGGAAACGGAGGGGAAAACCGTCGGGTACGCTTGCGGAACGACGTTGTTTGAAATTGCGGAATTGCCACGGATTGCGGTGTTGAAAGAATACCGCGGAAAGGGCTTGGGCGGCGCGCTTATGGAACGATTTTTTGAAACCGTGAAAGAACGCGGCGCAGAGCGTATATTTTTGGAAGTACGCGTATCCAATGCATCGGCAATCGGGTTATACGTTTCGCGTGGGTTTGAAAAGACGCGCGTGAGGAAGAAATATTATGGGGACGGCGAGGACGCCGTGGAAATGAAAAAAGAATTGTCGTAAAGAAAAGGAGGATACGGGCGCGAGAGTCGATAAAAACGAGGTTGCGTTTATACAAAAGGGGCGTGGGAAAGATTTGGTGTTTTTGCACGGATACCTTTCCTCGAAAGAGGCGTTTACGGCGCAAGTGGAATATTTTTCCCGCTTTTATCGGGTTACGGCGTTTGATTTTTTGGGATTTGGCGACAGCGGACGGTTGATAAATGCGTTTTCCGTGGACGATTACGCTGAATGGACGAAAGCCGTATTTTCCTTATTAAATATACAAAAACCGCATATCGTGGCGCATTCGTTTGGTTGCCGAGTAGCGGTAAAATTGGCGAGTCGTAATCCTGATGCGGTGGATAAATTGTTGCTGACCGGTCCTGCTGGGGTTATTTTTAAACGTGGCTTGTCCTATAAAGTCAAAGTGGGAACGTATCGTTTGGTAAAGAAAATCGCGCCGGCATTTGCGGAAAAACGGTTCGGCAGCGCGGAATATCGAACGTTGTCCTCCGTGATGAAAGAGAGCTATAAAAAAATAGTCAACGAGGATTTGCGAAATTGCGCGAAAAAGATTGAAAACCGCGTATTGATAGTGGAAGGTACGGAAGATACGACGACGCCTTTAAAAGAGGCGAGGGCGTATTTGGATTGTTTTAAGAATGGGGAACTGAAAACGATAGAAGGCGGACATTTTGCTTTTGTTCAAAATCCTTTGTCGTTCAATTTGATAGCTGAGGAATTTTTTTATGAATGACGTAATGATACGTATCGTTGCCTGTGTGGTGTGCGCTTGCGTTTTTGCCGTTTCGACGGTGAAATCGGTGGGGGCAATGCAACAGGGCGGTTATAAAAACGGCGCGTTTTTGAGATGGCTCAAACGTAAAGAGAATATGTATTATAATCGGCTGTGCGTTTTATCGCTCTGCCTTGTTTTAGCGACGAGCGTTACCGCGCTGTGTTTTTCCTTTCTCGGCACGAGAATTGCGCTGAGCGTATCGGCGTTTCCTTTTTTTGGTTTGACGCTTTTATATACGTATTCGGACGGGAAATACGCATTGAAAGTGCCGTTTAAGAAAACGGGCAGATTTTGTCGGTTGTTTGCCGTGTATTGGCTGATGATTGCGTGTGTGGCGTATATCCTGATTGCGGCGTTGTGGTTTTTGTCGGAATGGAACGGCTCGACGTTGTACGCCTTAATTGCGTACGCGCCCTTTGCGATAATGCCTTTGTTGTTGCCCTATTTGCTGTGTTTGGCAAATGCGGTGGAAGGGATTTTTGAAAACGCAAGGAATAAAAAATTCGTTCTTCGCGCAGGGCAAACGTTGGAAAAGAGTGAAATTATCCGAGTCGGAATCGTCGGGAGCTTTGGAAAAACTTCCGTTAAAAATATTTTAAAGACGATACTTAGTGAAAAATATTCGGTGGTGGAAACGCCGGAATCGTACAATACGCCGATTGGAATTGCCAAGACGGTATTTTCTCCTGAATTTGAAAACAAGCAAGTATTTATTGCGGAAATGGGGGCGAGAAAAAGTGGGGATATTTCTACGCTCCGCGATTTGGTAAAACCCGATTACGTCGTGTTTACGGGCGTTTGTGAACAGCATATTGCTACGTTCGGTTCGATTGAAAACGTTTGGGCGGAAAAGAAAGAAATTTTACACGGCAATTTCAAAGCCGCCGTGCTTGGTGAGGATTTGAAAACGTTTGCTGGCGGCGAATTTGACGACGAAAGCCGTATCGTTTTTGCAAAGAAAGATTGTATAAAAGAAGCGCGGTATTTGCCGACGAAAACGGTGTTTTCGTTGGTGATTGACGGGGCGGAAATTCCCGTGGAAACGGCGTTGCTTGGTGAGGTGGCGGTGGAAAATATTCAGCTTGCGGCGACGCTTGCCAGCAAGATGGGGTTGACGGCTGCCGAGATTGCGCGCGGGATTGAAAAATTGAAACCTGTGCCGCATAGATTGCAGTTGCTTAAAAACGGCGGTGTGTATATTTTGGACGACGGATATAACTGTAATCCGCGCGGAGCGAAACAGGCGCTGCTTGCGCTCGGACGGTTTGAGGGCAGAAAATGCGTGGTTACGCCCGGTATCGTGGAATGTGGCGTTTTGGAAGAAAGTGAAAATCAAACGCTTGGAAAAGAGATTGCGGCTCTTGCGCCCGATAAAGTAATTTTGGTTGGAAATACGTTGGTTGGCGCGGTGAAATCAGGGTATGCGGACGCAAACGGAGATATGGAAAAACTGACGGTAGTAAAGACGTTAACTGCCGCGCAGGAGATTTTATCTGATTGGTTGCTTGCAGGGGATTGCGTCTTGTTTTTGAACGATTTGCCCGACGTTTATTGATGAAGATTGTTGCGAAAGAAACACCAAAGCAAAGAAAATTTGCGGAGGTGTTTTTTGTATGCGGAACGTGGCTGTGTTTTTTGGCGGTAAGTCGTGCGAGAACGAGATTTCTGTATTAACGGGGGTGTTCGTACTCAATTTATTGGATAGGGAAAAATACGTGCCGTTGCCTGTCTATATACATACGGACGGGACAATGTACACGTCGAAAAAGATGACGGATTTGGACGTTTTTAGGAAAAACAAATACGAAAATTTTCAAAAAATTTTCTTTGATGGGGCTACCGTGTACGAAATGAAGGAGAAAAAAGGCAAAATTAAAAGGCTGTTAAACGTGGACGTTGCCCTTAATTGTTGCCACGGCGGATTGGGCGAGGGCGGCGGCGTATCAGCAATGATGGAATGGTGTGGCGTGCCGTTTGCCTCGCCTGATTTGACAGGGTCGGGTGTGTTTATGGATAAGGGAATGACAAAGCTCGTGATGCGCGCGCTGAATATACCGACGTTGGAATATATTCGCGTCAACGAACGCGATTACGAAAAACGGGGCGCGTTTTTGTTAAAGACGATTGACGCGCGATTGAAATATCCCGTTGTTATCAAGCCTGCGCATTTAGGATCGTCTATCGGTATTGCGGTGGCGAAAAACGATTTGGAGGCAAAACGAGCGATTGAAGATGCGTTTGCGCTGGATAATCGAGTGATTATCGAACGGTATTTGGAAGAAAAACAGGACGTAAATTGCGCGGCGTATATACTGAACGGGGAAATTTGTGTTTCCGAACCCGAGGCGGCGTTTGGAAACGGTTTGTATACGTTTGAAGAAAAATACGTAAAAAGACAATCGGACAGGGGCGTGTTGGCAGGTGGAAAAATGCAAAACGAGGGGGGCAGGGTTTTGTTGAGCGGAGAATTGCGCGAAAAAATACGCTCGTATACCAAAACGATTTACAAACGTATGAATTTGCAGGGCGTGGTGCGAATGGATTATTTAATCAGCGAAGGGAAAGCCTATCTTTGCGAGGTGAATACCGTACCGGGGTCGCTTGCGTATTACTTGTTTTGTGAAAGAATCGTAGACGCTAGAAGATTTTTCTCCGATTTGATTGAGGAGGCAATGTCAAGCGCGGAAAAAGGGAAACGGGTATTGGCAACGGGGATTTTAAAAAGCGTGTCGTGGAATAGAAAATAATTTTTTAGTTATCAAAAGTTTACCGCCTTTCCGCTTTGGGAGGGCGGATTTTTATCGGAAGGGAGAAAAAGACAAAAATTTTTTCTATGGCAAGGCGTAATTCATTGATTTTTTATCTTGGTTTTGATATACTGTTAAAGGAAATTATTATGCAAAAGGATAAAGTAAGGACAGATTTGGTATGGCGACGAGTGAATTTACCGATAAAGTACGAATACTCATTAAGGCAGGCGACGGCGGCGACGGAATGAATTCGTTTAAGGCGTTTAAAGGCAAGCCTGCGTGCGGACCCGACGGTGGCGACGGCGGAAAGGGCGGAAACGTGTATTTCGTCGGCGATAAGGATATGAACGATTTGTTTTCATTCCGTTTTCAATCTCGGTTTTTTGCGGAAAACGGCGCGGTGGGCGGTACGAATAAATGCTTTGGGAAAAGCGGTGAAAACGTATATATCAAAGTGCCTTTGGGGACTTTGGTGCGCGACGAGGAATCGGGTAGGTTGATTTGCGACGTGTTCGAGGACGGACAAGAAGTGTTGGTTGCGCGCGGCGGTAACGGGGGAAAAGGCAACGTGCGGTTTACGACGGCGCGCAGACACGCGCCCAATTTCGCGCAGAAAGGTGAAAAAGTTAAACAACATTACGTGATTTTGGAATTGAAAGTGATAGCGGACGTGGGGTTCGTTGGTTTCCCGAACGTGGGGAAAAGTACCCTTCTTAGTAAAATTTCCGCGGCGAAGCCGAAGATTGCCAACTATCATTTCACGACGCTTTCGCCCAACCTTGGCGTAGTGCGGTATTATGAAAAATCTTTCGTGGCGGCGGATATTCCGGGATTGATTGAGGGCGCGGCGCAGGGTGCAGGGCTGGGCCACGATTTTTTACGGCATATCGAACGTACGCGAATGCTTTGCCACGTAGTGGATATTTCGGGGTGCGAGGGGCGCGACCCGATTGAGGATTTTAAAAAAATTAACGACGAATTGAAAGAATTTTCCACCGAGCTTGCAAAATTGCCCCAAATTGTGGTTTGTAACAAATGCGATATTTACGGCGCGGAAGAGAATTTGAAAGCGTTTAAGAAAAAATTTGGCAGAAAATATAAAATTTTTCCGATTACTGCGCTTTCGGGCGAAGGAACGAGAGAGTTAATCGAGGGGATTTTCGAGGTGCTTGCGACGTTGCCGCCCGTAGAACCCGTACGTCCAGACGAAGTGTTTGAATACAAGGCAGACGACGATTTGAGCTTTGAAATTTTCAAAGACGACGACGGCGTATACGTTGTGGTTGGGGGATTAATTGATATGTTGTGTCGCAACGTTGTTTTGAATAATCCCGATTCAATGCAATATTTCCAAAAGGTGTTGCGGCTTCGCGGCGTTATCAAAGAATTGTCGAAAATGGGTTGTCAAGAGGGCGATACCGTGTCGATAGGCGAAGTCGAATTCGATTTCATACCCTAAAACGGCGTATATACTTCGCAATACTTTGTCAGGTTTGCGTTTGGCGAGGGCGATACAACGCATAAAAACAAAAATCAAGAAAAGAGGATTAAACAATGATAGTAACCAATGAAAATATTACCAGTAAACAAAGGAGTAAATTGCGTTCGATTGCGGCGAATCTTTCTCCGATAACCCAAATTGGGAAAGGTGGTATTACCGACAATTTATTAAAAACTTTGTCCGACGCGCTTGACGCGCGTGAACTCATAAAAGTTAACATTTTAGAAACGGCGGACGAGGACGTGAGAAACCTTGCGGAAAACGTAGCGGATTTGTTGGACGCCGTGCCTGTTGCCGTAATTGGAAGAAAGGCTATTTTTTATCGATATTCCCGTCGGGAGAAATTTGCGCACCTTGAATTTTGAGAAAATTTTTTAATTTTCTGGAAAAAAGCAAAAAAAAGCGTTTAAAACGGTAAAAAACGACTTATAAATGTAAAGAAAACAAGCATAAGGACGTAATTAGGATATGGAAAACGAAGAATTGAAAGAAAAGATAGAAACGCCTTGCGAAAAGGAAGAAAAAGGCGCAAAGAAAAAATGCGGTAAAAAATGGCAAGAAGAGGCGGAAAAGGCGTTGGCTGAGGCGGAAGAAAGCAAGCGAAAATGGTACGCCGTTACCGCGGAATATGAAAATTACCGTCGGCGTACGCAAAACCAAGCGGCGCAACGGTATCAAGACGGCAGAAACGACGTGATTGCCGCGCTCTTTCCCATTGGGGATAATTTAGGCCGAGCTTTGGATTCGTGTACGGACGAAAACACCAAAAAAGGTTTGGAAATGGTGCTTGGCGCGTATAAAAAAGTGTTGGAAGGCGAAGGCGTAGTGGAAATCGACCCGATTGGACAGCCTTTTGACGCTGCGGAGGCGGAGGCGATTATGGCTGTGCCTGCGGAAAACGGAGAAGAAACGGGCATTGTAAAGCAGGTGTACGTGAAAGGATATAAAAAGGGCGAAAAAGTGTTGAGGTACGCCCAAGTAATCGTTACGCAATGAGCGTTGAACGCAATTCCGAGAGGAAAAAAACGTTGCTCTGACAAGGCGGTTTGTCGGAGCAATTTTTTGTGATAAAATTTTTGATTGGTCGGAATTTATTAAGATTGTGCGCGCGTGAAAAAATATTGTGTGAAAGTTTGTAAAAAAATAGCGTTTATTTTAAAATTTTTACTTGACAAAAGAGCGTTTGTGTTTTATAATAGATAAAGATACAAATATTGGAGGATTTTTTCCTATGAGAAAATTCAAAAAACTTACAATGATAATTGTAATGGCGTTGATGGCTTGCGTGTGCCTGTTCGGGGCAACGGCTTGCAATATTTTAAATAGAGGAGATAGAGACGCGGCGGCTTCGGTGGAATCTAGCAGCGCGGATTCGTCTAGCGTTGTTTGCGAACCGCACGATTGGAAATCAACCGTCGTACCGGCTACTTGTACGAAAGCCGGCAGCGAAACGTTGACTTGTAGAAGTTGCGGTTTTGTAAAAGTGAATTCCATTAAAAAATTGGATCACAGCTACGTAGTCATTCCTGCAAAAGCAGCTACTTGTACGGAAGACGGGTATTACGAATATAAAGAATGTTCGGGTTGCGGATTAAAGCAATATTACGGAAAAGATAAGTTCGACAACGATATAGTAAACGCAACGAGCAATATCGAAACTGCGCTTGGACATGAAAGACCCAAGCATTCTGAATACGTTAATCCCAAAAAAGCTGACGTAAAAGATAAAGTGGCAACTTGTCAATACGGGGTACAATGTATTAGATGCGATTACATAATCGAAGAAAAATTGACGAATCATACGACGGAATTGGTGTTGATGGCGGCAAAGGAAGTTACTTGTACGACGGACGGAAACAACGAATACGTTCAATGTACGGGTTGTACTTATTCTACCGCAGAAAGAGTGTACGCGCTTGACCACGACGGGCAAAGAAAGGATGCGGACGGCAATGAATTGCCTATCAGCAATCCCGATTCCCGTCCTCAAACCTGTACTTCTCGCGCATATTGCGGTGATTGCAATACGGAATACAATTACCACAACGAGAGCCCTGCGCACGACACCAAGTTAAAGAACCAAGATTCGAAAGCGGCTGATTGTGAGGTGGCGGCTTACTGTGGGATTTGTAAGACCTACTACGGCAATGCTTTGGGCCATATCTTAAATTGGTATAAAGCGCAGAGCCCTACTTGCGAGGACGATGGGCATCAAGAATACGAGGCTTGTATCCGTAAGGATTGCGAACAAGCGAAAAAGGCTTACGCGGAAGCGAAGATTGAGGCGTTGGGACACGTTAAGAAGACGATTGCGGAGATTGAGGCTACTTGTACGTCGGCAGGTTATACGGAAGGCGAATATTGTACTCGTTGTTTGGTATACGATAAGATTCCTCAATTCGTGCCTGCGCTTGGACACGACGGACAGAGAAAAGGTCAGTTTGACAAAGACGATTTTATCAGCCCGAATTCCGTTCTTGCAGATTGCACGACGAGAGCGTACTGCGGTATCTGTAAACAATATTATGGAAATTATACGCCGATAGGGCATCATACGTTGGAAACCGTGGAAGCGAAAGAACCTACCTGCGAAGAGAACGGTTTTGGTTGGTACGAATACGTACGTTGTAAGAAGTGTTCTTATTCTACGTATGAAGAAAATTATCGTGCGCCTGTAGGACATACGAACCGTACGATTGACGCGAAAGCGCCTACTTGTTTGGACGAAGGGCATACGGGCGGTGTGTACTGTATTTTCTGCGGATTGGACGAATTTGGCAAGAAGTATGAAGACGGTATTCTTCCTGCTCTTGGACACGACGTGGATTTCACGAGAAATGAAAATTCTAAACCCAGAACGTGTACGGAAAAAGCGTATTGCGGCGATTGCGGAGAATACTACGGCGAAGCGCCTGTTGGGCATACTTATGCGGACGGAGTTCCCGGAACTTGTACGGTTAAAGCGACTTGCGTTGTTTGTGGTGAAGAGTTCGGCGATTACGGACATCTTATCCGTCCCGACGGTAGCTGCTATTATTGCGGTAAGTTCGTTAAGAAAGAAGACTGATACTATAAATCATTACGGAAATGGATATCCGTCTAAGGCAAAAACCTTGGACGGATATTTTTTTTTGGGTTTTTATGGAAAGGGTGGCGCGTTTCTTGACAAAAGCCAAGAAAACGTGATATAATGACAATACGAATTATTTGCTTTGTTATGTTTTTATCTTTGCAAAGTGCTATCTTTTTAAGAGAAAACGTGATATCATTATAAAAAACGCGCGTATACGCGTATGCGCGTACAATAAATAAAAAAGGACGGTATAATACACAATGATTAGTTTACAAGACAAAGTCGTCATTATAACAGGTGGCGGTAGAGGTATCGGATTCGGGCTTTCGACGGCGTTTGCAAAAGCGGGCGCAAAATTGGTGATTACGGGCAGAACGGAATCCACGTTGCTTGCAGCGAAAGAAAAATTAGAGGCGGCGCATGGCTGTGAAGTACTCTGCGTAACGGCAGATGGTGCGGACGAGGCGGCGATTCAAAACGTTATTGATAAGACGGTAGAAAAATTCGGACGGATTGACGCGGTGGTGAACAACGCGCAGGCGTCGGCGTCGGGTAAAATGTTGGTAGATCACACGAAAGAGGATCTTGATTTGGCGATTTATTCGGGAATTTACGCGACGTTTTTCTATATGCAAAAAGCGTTCCCGTATTTGAAAGAAAGTAAGGGCTGCGTGGTGAATTTTGCTAGCGGTGCAGGTTTGTTTGGGCGTATCGCGCAATCTTCTTACGCGGCGGCGAAAGAGGGTATTCGTGGGCTTTCCCGTGTGGCGGCTACGGAATGGGCGCCTTACGGTGTGCGCGTGAACGTGATTTGTCCTTTGGCAATGACGGAGGGCTTGCAGAAATTTAAAGAAGAATATCCCGAACGTTACGAACAGACGATTAAGGGTGTGCCGATGGGCAGATTTGCCGACCCTGAAAAGGACGTTGGCGGTATGTGTGTGTTCTTGTGTAGCGACGAGGCGAGCTACGTTACGGGCGAAACGATTACGTTGCAAGGTGGCAGCGGATTAAGACCGTAAGTATTATTTAGATAGAAAAAACGGAAAAGTTTTCGGCTTTTCCGTTTTTTTTATAAAGAAAAAGAATTTATAAAAAAATTTTACAAATTTTGTTTAAGGTGGTTTATAGTGGGTTACATATAATTGTAAATAAATACATCAGCCGTGATACAGGCGGCAAAAGGAGAATGTTTATGGCAGGTAAAGTAATTGGTATTGACCTTGGTACGACGAATTCGTGCGTGGCGGTTATGGAAGGCGGTGAACCCGTCGTTATCGCAAACGCGGAAGGCGCAAGAACGACCCCGTCCGTGGTGTCTTTCCAAAAAGACGGTTCGCGTGTGGTCGGGCAGGCTGCAAAGCGTCAAGCCGTTGCGAACCCCGACAAAACCGTGATTTCCATTAAACGGCATATGGGTTCGGATTATAAAGTAAAAATCGACGATAAGGATTATTCCCCTCAGGAAATTTCCGCAATGACTCTTGCAAAATTAAAGGCGGACGCAGAGGCGTATTTGGGACAAAAAATAACCGAAGCGGTTATTACGTGTCCTGCGTATTTCTCGGACAGCCAACGTCAGGCAACCAAAGACGCAGGTAAAATTGCAGGCTTGAACGTACTTCGTATTATCAACGAACCGACGGCGGCTGCGCTTGCGTACGGTTTGGATAAAGACAAGGGCGGCAAGGTTATGATTTACGACCTTGGCGGCGGTACGTTCGACGTATCCATTCTTGAAATTTCCGACGGCGTATTTGAAGTTTTGGCGACGAACGGCGATACGAAACTCGGCGGCGACGATTGGGATAACAAGATTATCGAATATTTGGTTGACGAATTCAAAAAATCTCACGCAATCGATTTGTCCAAAGACAAAATGGCGATGCAGAGATTGAAAGAGGCTGCTGAAAAGGCGAAAATCGAACTCTCGGGAATGAGCTCGACCAACGTAAATCTTCCGTTTATTTCCATGAGCTCGGACGGTCCTCAGCATTTGGACGTTACCATTACCAAACAGAAATTTGAAACCATGACGGCGGATTTGTTGAACAGAACGATCGAGCCTATGAAAGCGGCTATGCGCGACGCAGGGCTTTCGTACAGCGATATCGACAAAGTGATTTTGGTCGGCGGTTCGACGCGTATGCCTGCGGTTGTGGCTAAGGTTAAAGAAGTTACGGGCAAAGAGCCGTTCAAGGGCATCAACCCCGACGAATGTGTTGCTATCGGCGCGGCTGTACAAGGCGGCGTTTTGACGGGCGAAGTGAAAGACGTACTTCTTTTGGACGTTACGCCTTTGTCCTTGGGTATTGAAACTCTCGGCGGCGTGTTCACGCGTATCATTGACAGAAATACGACGATTCCTGTAAAGAAGAGCCAAATCTTCTCGACGGCGGCGGACAATCAGACGAGCGTGGATATCCACGTATTGCAAGGCGAACGTGAATTCTGCAAAGACAACAAGACGTTGGGCAACTTTATGTTGACGGGCATTGCGCCCGCGCCTCGCGGTATACCGCAAATCGAAGTTACGTTTGATATCGACGCAAACGGTATCGTACACGTAACGGCGCAAGATAAAGGAACGGGCAAATCCACGGATATCACGATTACGTCTTCGACAAACCTTTCCGAAGAAGAAATCGACAAGGCTGTGAAAGAAGCTGAGCAGTTTGCAGAAGAAGACAAGAAGAGAAAGGAAAAGGTAGAAAACAGAAACAAGCTGGACGGTATGATTTTCTCCGTAGAACAGACGATGAAAGAAGCTGGCGATAAGTTGGACGAAGCGGATAAAACGACATTGCAAACCGCTGTGGACGAGGCGAAAAAAGCCCTTGAAACGGAGGACGACGACGCGATTAAGGCGGCGTACGACAAGTTGATGCAAGACGTACAGCCCGTATTTGCGAAGATGTATCAGGCAAACGGTGGCGCAGCTCCTGGCGGAGAACCGAATAACGACGGCGCGGACGGAGATACGGAATTCCATCAATAATTGAGAGAGGATAAATTTGCTCAACTCGTACCTGGGTGGGGCGAATAACGAAAAAAAGCGTAAAATCGGGTTTGGCGGAAACGGTCAAACCCGTAAACGCTATATTGTTATAACGGCTTGTCTGTTGCCGAAACGGTAATTTTTGCAAGGCGTTGAAAGGTAAGAATTATGGCAGAGAAAAAGAATTATTACGAAGTGCTGGGCGTGGATAAAAAAGCGAGCGCGGCAGAGATAAAATCGGCGTATAGAAAGCTGGCAATGAAATATCACCCCGACCATAACCAAGGGGACGCGGAGGCAGCGGAAAAGTTTAAGCAAATCAACGAGGCGAACGAAACGTTGTCCGACGAACAAAAGCGCGCGGCGTACGATTACGAGCTGGAACATCCCGGTATGGGCGGTTTCGGAGGGTTTGGCGGTGGCTTTAACGGCGCAGGCGGTTTTGAGGATATTTCCGATATTTTCAGCAGTTTTTTCGGCGGTGGCTTTGGTGGCGGCGGAGCGCGTTCTGCGCGTTCGGCTGTCGGTGAAGATATCCAAAGAGAAATGACGTTGTCGTTTATGGACGCGGCGAAAGGCTGTAAAAAGACGTTTTCGTATACCCGAAACGAACAATGCGAGGCGTGCAGAGGCACGGGCGCGAAAAATGGCACGGAATATAACACTTGTTCAAAATGCCAAGGCAAGGGCGTGGTGCAACAGGTGCAAAACACTATGTTTGGACGGACGATTCGTCAGAGCGTATGTCCCGATTGCGGCGGTAGCGGACGGACAATCAAGGAAAAATGTCCCGATTGCAAAGGCAAGGGATTTCAGCGGAAAGAAACGAACGTTACGGTGGATATTCCGTCAGGCGTGGACACGGGCAGTTATATGAAGAAAAAAGGCTTTGGGCAAGCCGCGCCGAACGGTGGAACACCCGGGGATTTGATTATCGTGTTCAAGGTAGAACCGCATAAAATTTTCGTGCGCGATAGGTTTGATTTGAAAATCGATTTGCCGATTTCGTTTAAAACTGCGGTGCTTGGCGGTGTGGTAAAAGTGCCGACGATTGACGATACGTTTGAATTTACCGTACCTGAAGGTACGCAAAACGGGCAAGTGTTTACCATTCGTGGCAAAGGTATTAAATCGGCGCGCGGCGGCACGGGTAATTTGATTTTGCGTGTGTTGGTGGAAATTCCTACCAAATTATCCCGTTCGCAGAGAAAGGATTTGGAGTCTTGGGATAAGGATATCGAGCTGAAACAATATGAAAAAATGAAACGGTATTCGGATAACGTTGAAGCGTTGTACGGGGAAAAGCCGTTTGACAAATAAGAAGGAAGAAAGAAAAACCGAGTCGACAAGGCAAAACCTGTCGGCTCGGTTATGTTTTATGGCGGAATGGTCAAGACCCTTCCCTATGGTTTAGCGGATTGTCATACCGACCAAGGTTGCGTAGCAACCGCGTGGAGTGTATCTTAAAAAAGAATTTTGCAATTAGATACACTCGACTCGCTATGCTCGCTCGGTATGACAATGTGGCACATAAATTGGTTTACGCCTACGCTCGGTATGACAGGACCATTCCCTACAAAAGCCATTTTGTCATTACGAGGAGCAAAGTTTTCCCCTGTCATTACGAGGAGCAAAGCGACGAAGTAATCTAAGATTGCCACGGCTCTGCCTCGCAATGACAGTAAAACCGTAGGGAACAGTCTTGACTATTCCGAAAAATTTTAAGGGCGTGTTACAATTTTCGGTATTCTTTTGGGGAAATGCCTTTGAAAGATTTGAACGTTTTGATAAAATAGCTGAGGTCGTTAAAACCGCAATCGTAGGCGATTTGAGTAATGGACAAATCGGTGGATAACAATTTTCTCGCCGCGCGTTCGATTCGGTATGCCATCAAATAATTTACAGGCGTCGTTCCCGTCATTGTCTTGAAAAATTGACAGAAATATTTACAGGAAAAGCCTGCGATTGCCGCCATATCGTCGAGCGTGATGTCCGTAGCAAAATTGTCGCGGATATATTTCAAAACGGATTTCAATTTAACCACTCGCTTTTCGTCGTGTAAAGAATGTGTCGGCAGGTGGGTTTCATACGCTCCGTTGCGTTCGATTTCCCCCCAAAGATTGTGAAAAAGCCCTAACACTTTGAATGCGTTGCCTGTTTTTTGCGCGTTAAGTTCGTCGAAGATTCCGTTTAAATAGGTTAAGATTTTGTCGTCGGTGGGATATTCCAACAAGACGGTATTACGCGACAATAAATTATCCAAAAATCCGTCGCAAGAACGATTGCCCGTTTTTAAAAACGCCAGATTAAACACGATACATTCGTATACGCAATCGTTCGGGGTTGCGCCGTGAACGGTTTCGCTGTTGATAATTGCCGCCTCGCCTGCGCGCAAAGTGTTCGTTCGTCCGTCCAAAGACAAGGTCAATTCGCCGCTTAAAACACGTACAAGCTCTAATTCCGTATGCCAATGCAAAGACATTTCATAACGTGGGTGTAAAGCGGTTACGTGATACAATTCAAAGGGGAAATCGTCCGTTCCGCGCTGTAAAAGTTCGTTGTAAATCATAAAATCTCTTAAAATGTGAAAATAATTATACTTTTTACCATTATAACACAAGAAATTATTCAAAATCAAGTATATAATTATAGTATAAAGAAAAAAATATTGTAATTATTTTGTGCTTGGTGAGATAAAGAGTGGATAAAACGGCAAAGGTCAAACAAAAAATAGAAGAAATTCGTAAAATATCAGGCGCGCCGTATTTGGACGTATCGTTTTCAAAGCAGGGAAAAGAAGTGTTTCGCTGTGTGTTGGGCGACAACGCGACGGGGCAAGAACGGTTGCGTATGTATTCTTGCAGCAAGCCCGTAACAGCCGTTGTGGCAATGCGACTGATAGAGGAAGGGAAACTTTCCTTGGACGACGAAGTGGAGAAATATTTACCTGAAATTGCGGAGTGTTTTATATTGAGCGAAACGGGCGAACGGTTGTCTTTGCAACGTAAAATGACGATTCGACATCTGTTTACAATGACCGCAGGTTTTACCTACAACGTAAACACGCAGCAAATTCGGGATTTGGAGCAACAAAATCCAAACGCGACGCTTAAAAATATGATAAGCGCGTTTGTAAAATCTCCGTTGTCGTTCGAGCCAGGCGAACGGTTTCAATACAGCTTGTGCCACGACGTGTTGGCGGCGGTGTTAGAGGTGATTGAAAACAAACGCTTTTCACAAATTGCCAATGAAAAGGTGTTTCAGCCGTTGGGAATGAAAGATTCTACGTTTGAAAACGTGTCGACGGGGCTGATAGAGCAATATATGGCGACGTCGGACGGCAACGTTTCGCTTATGGAAAACGTGAACGAGCTGTTGCCGACCCTTGCTTATGAAAGCGGCGGCGCAGGATTGATTTCGACCGTGGACGATTATGCGAAGTTTGCAAGAGCCTTGGCAGTCGGTGGCGTAGGTGAAAACGGTGTAAGGATTATTGGAGAACAAGCGTTGGCGACACTCAGCAGAGAACAAATTGGCGAAGTGTCCGCAAACAACCAATTCACTTGCGTACAGGGTGCAGAGTATGGGTACGGTTTGGGTGTACGGGTACGGAAAACCGCCACGGCGTGGGGTTTGAGCGCAGGCGAGTACGGTTGGGACGGCGCAGCAGGGAGCTATTTGATGATTGACCCGACAACGAAAAGTTCCGTCGTGATGGGTATGAACGTGCGGAATTGGCCTGCGGTTTTTAAGGATAAACATTTGGAAATCGTGCGGTTATTGTACGAGAATTTTTAAGATAAGAGAACAATTTTAATATTTTTATAAAATAAATAAAAAGGGAGATAAAAATTATGGCAAAAAGTAGACTTATCGGGAGTTATCCCGTAATCGGTATTCGTCCTACTATCGACGGCAGAAGAGGCCCTTTAAAGGTGCGCGAAAGCCTTGAAGTACAGACAATGAATATGGCGAAGAACGCGGCAAAATTGATTGCGGAAAACGTGTTCTATTCTAACGGCGAACCCGTGAAAGTGGTTATTGCGGACACGACGATTGGACGCGTTGCAGAGGCGGCGGCTTGCGCGGACAAGTTCAAAAAAGAGGGCGTGGATATTACTTTGACGGTTACGCCTTGCTGGTGTTACGGGTCGGAAACGATGGATATGGACCCTATGACGATTAAGGCGGTTTGGGGCTTTAACGGCACGGAACGTCCCGGCGCGGTATATTTGGCGGCGGTTTTGGCAGGACACGCGCAAAAAGGCTTGCCTGCGTTTGGTATTTACGGACACGACGTACAGGATTTGGACGATACGACCATTCCTTGCGACGTTGCGGAAAAGATTTTGCGGTTTGCCCGTTGCGCCGTTGCGGTGGCTACTATGCGCGGTAAATCGTATCTTCAAATCGGCTCGATTTGTATGGGTATTGCAGGCTCTATCGTAGACGTAAATATGTTTGAAGAATACCTTGGTATGCGCGTAGAGAGCGTGGACGAAGTGGAAATTATCCGCCGAATGACCGAGGGAATTTACGACGAAAAAGAATATCAAAAGGCGTTGGCTTGGGTAAAAGCGAAGTGTAACGCGGATTTTGATAAGAATCCCGAAGAATTGCAACGCACGGCAGAGCAAAAAGAAAAGGATTGGGAATTTACCGCGAAAATGGCGTGCATCATCAAAGATCTTATGAACGGAAACCCCAATCTTCCCCAAGGCGCGGAAGAAGAAATGGTGGGACACAACGCGATTGCTTCAGGTTTCCAAGGTCAAAGACAATGGACGGATTTTTATCCTAACTGCGATTTCCCCGAATCCATTCTCAATTCCACGTTCGATTGGAACGGCGCGAGAGAACCGTACATTTTGGCTACGGAAAACGACAGCCTCAACGGCGTTTGTATGTTGTTTGGTAAATTGCTTACAGGCAGAGCGCAAATTTTTGCGGACGTGAGAACGTATTGGTCGGGCGACGCCATAAAGCGCGTAACGGGCTATGAAATCGACGGCAAAGCGAAAGAAGCTGACGGCTTTATTCACCTTATCAATTCGGGTGCGGCGTGTGTGGACGCTTGCGGTGAAGTCAAGGACGAAAACGGCAACGCGATTATGAAAAAATGGTGGGAAATGACGGACAAGGATATCGATACTTGTATGGCGGCAACCACTTGGCCGTATGCTGACCTTGGATATTTTAGAGGCGGCGGTTATTCGTCGAGATTCGTAACGCGCGCAGAAATGCCTTGTACAATGATGCGACTGAATATGGTGAAAGGTCTTGGTCCTGTAATGCAGATTGCCGAGGGTTGGACGGTGTCGATTCCCGACGAAGTTACGCATAAATTGTGGAAACGTACCGATTATACGTGGCCTTGCACTTGGTTTGCTCCTCGTGTTACGGGCAAAGGCGCGTTCAAGACGGCGTATGACGTAATGAATAATTGGGGCGCAAACCACGGCGCAATTTCGTATGGGCATATCGGCGCAGATTTGATTACTATGTGTTCAATGCTGAGAATCCCCGTATGTATGCATAACGTGGACGAGGACAAGATTTATCGTCCTGCCGCTTGGAATGCGTTTGGTATGGATAAGGAAGGTCAGGATTATCGCGCTTGCGAAGCGTACGGGCCTTTGTATAAAAATATTAGGAAATAAGAGTTTTATGGTTGTGTTAAAAAGGCTGTGCGTTTTGGCGTATAGCCTTTTAAGTTTAAGTGTTGATTTGTTTTTGAGATATATATTCATTGCTTGACATTTTTTTAATAGTTTTGTATAATGAAATTAAAATCTTATTAAAGGGAGACCTTAATGGAAATATTAAATATAGGAACTAAAAATTATTCATCTTTAGAGGGAATGTCGGAAAAAGAAGTTCTGGAAATATTAGAAAAAAGACCAAATCGTATTTCGGAAATTCCAGTTTCTAAAAGGACTTTTGATGTTTGTGAAGTAGTTGCTAAAAATACGGGAGAGGCAAAAATATTAAAGTATATTCCTAAAAAGATGTGGAACGATAATTTATATTTTTCATTAGCGGTTTACAATCCTTTTTATATTACATCTCACATACCAAATAGCATAAAAACAAAGGATTGGTTTAAAAAAGTTTTAGAGTATAAAATTGATAACAACATTTTTAATATTTTTGATAATGGTCGAGACATATATTTTGCTGATAGTACTTTATATGAGGAAATGCCGAAAACATTATTAACTAAAAAACTTTGTCTAAGAACCGTTAAGTGCGAAGGGATACTGTTAGGAATGTTGCCAATCCGTTTTAAAACTCCTGAAATTTGTGAAGCTGCTTTAAATAATAATCCTGAAGCTGTTAGATTTTTACCTGAGAACTTGTTGTCTTCTGAAGTTATAAATCAAATCATGACGCAGGATGGTTTATTGTTGAAATATATTCCAGAGGATAAAATTACACTTAAAATTTGTTGTACGGCAATTGAAAATAATATTGAAGCTAAAAAATATATTCCAGGAAAGTTTAAAAATCGAAAAACTATTTTGAAAAAATTGAGAGAATTGGAGACAATAAATAATGAAAGTTTTTATGAGCGAAATATTGCTTGTTATAAAAAAATTTTAGAAAATCTTTTAGTAGAAGAGCGAGAAATAAGTGGAGATATTATCGCGCAAAACAAGAGGAAGTCTATAATAGGAAAAATACGGGATGACAAATTTAAGGTTTATTATATAACAGATATACATTTAAATCATAAATTATTAAAACAATTTCCTTCGGCTGTTTCAAAGATTGACATCGTCAAATATGTAAAAAACTGCATTAATCAGATGTTGTCAACAATGAATATTGGAATT
Organism: Clostridia bacterium; assembly: GCA_017463425.1. Classification (GTDB taxonomy): domain Bacteria; phylum Bacillota; class Clostridia; order Christensenellales; family Borkfalkiaceae; genus Scatosoma. The sequence continues at coordinate 105,983 of JAFTPE010000014.1, forward strand.
GATGATTATCTGTTGATTGGCGGCGATGTTTCATTTTGCTTTGAAATTTCAGAGATTTTTTATTATGAATTAATAAGAGCTGGGATAAATCCTCGTCATATAATTGCCGTTTTGGGTAATCACGAATTGTGGAATTTTAATAGATTTGCACAATCAGGTGAGGATAGTTATACCATAGAAAAAATAGTTGAATTGTATAGGAATATGTTTAAAAGATTAAGAATAAATTTTCTACATAACGATTTACTCGTGGTAAATAACAGTAGGTATGAATACGAGAAATTGGGAATAAAAAGGGAAACATTATTATCTGAATCTCAACTTTTAAGTTTGGAAGAGGGGGTGATCTTTGATATTTGTCAGGGGAATAAATTTATTGTTTTTGGAGGCTTAGGATTTACTGGGTATAACGATAAATATAATGCTAGTGCGGGATTATATAGAAAAGCTATTATGACTAAAGAAGAAGATTTACAATATACAACAGTATTTGAAAAAATATATTTAAAATTAAGTAGAGTTTTAAGTGAAAATAATATAACAGTATTGACTCATACACCAAAACGAGATTGGACAACTTCGCCTTATATAAATAATTGGGTGTTTGTAAGTGGACATACGCACCATAATCGGTTTTTTTGTGATAATAATCAAAGAATTTATGAAGATAATCAAATGGGATATGATTGGGCAAAATTAAGGCTTAAATATTTTATAATGAGCAAAAAGGATAATATCTTTGAGGACTTAACCAATGGCATTTATAAGATATCAAAACAACAATATATAGATTTTAATTATTCCATAGGGAACAATTGTGAGTTTAATGATAAACAATGTGAAATCCTAATGTGTAAAAATAATGGATATTATATGTTTTTTGTGAAAAAGTATGCAATGGAAAAATTATATTTATTAAATGGTGGAGTATTGAATTGTTTGCAAAATAATAATATTCAATATTATTATGACCACATGCTTAAATTTTGTAAAGTTGTTAATTCAAGTGTAGTTGATTATTTTGATATTTTAAAAAGGTTGGCTAAAGATATTCAAAAAATAGGTGGGATAGGAAATATTCATGGTTCTATTATAGATATTGACTATTTTAATCATATATATTTCAATCCTAATGATGGGACGGTGCATCCTTATTATTCACCACAATTAGGTGTGCAAATAAAGTATAACAAGATAATTGATTTAATTCAAATACAGTGTCCAAAGTTATATGAAAATTATCTAAAGCTGTTAAAAGAGAAAAATGAAACAAATTCATATCAAAAAGAATTAACTATGGGACAAGGAATACTTTCTTTTGAAACAGAGCAATATAAACAGTCGTTGCTTATAAAAAAGATACAATATATAACCGATAAAAAAGTAATAAGAATTTGGAATGACGATCTTTTGCAAAAATGCGTAAAAAAGCAAAAACGGACAGATGATACATTGCTATTAAATTGAATAAAAAAAGCTGTGCTTATCAAAAAGATGGCACAGCTTTTTAAAATGTTTTTTTAATATTCGTCCGTCAAACCCAATAAATAATCGGCGGAAACGTCGAAAAAAATAGCCATATCCGCAAGCACTCTTAAAGGCGGTTCGCGTTGGTCTTTTTCGTAATGGAGATAGGTAACGGGGTTTATATGCAAATATTCGGATACTTGTTTTTGTGTTAAGTTTCGTTCGATACGAAGTTCTTTTAATCTTTGTCCGCACATAGTATGAGAAAAATATAAAGTGAAATAGTATAGTATTATTTTACCATAAAAAACAAGAAAAAACTTTGACTTACCTAAATGCGTATAAAAATTTTAGTTACCATTTTGGTAGTATAACTGTTTAACTTGTAAAACTATGTTACAATAAAGAAAATCATATTACAATGGGATTCTCACGTCGGGCTTTTGCCCTCCTCAGAATGACGAGACGGAAATATGGTTAGCTGGATTAAACAAAGGAGAAATTAAAATGAAGAAAGAGGAATTGACAACGGCAGAAATTTGTTGCGGTATGCCGAAATTGAAAGCATATTTTGCGGAAATGGAGAAAAATATCAAAAAATTTGGGCAAACGAAAGAAATCAATTTTGCGGTGGAGGCGTTGAAAGCAGAAAGGAAAACGTTGTTAAAGGTTTTGCAAGAAATGAACATAGACGATTTGCGTTCGATTTTGTATCTGCATAATATCAACAAAGTAAAGCCGTACAAAGTGGCGAGGCTGTTGAAAGAAATCAACGACGCGTTTGAAGAATTGCAACGCCTTGCAAAAACGGAATGATCGCGAGGGGCTTTGAAATCATTGACTTATGCGCGCTTGCGTGGTATAATAAAAGGCAAGAGGTGGACGGATATGAAATATATTGAATTGACGATACATACGACGACGGAAGCGAGCGAGATTATTTCGGATATTATGTGGAATTACACCGATTACGGCGTTACCATTTGCGACCGCGCGGATATTATCGCCCTGCAAACGGCGAAGGAAAGTACGTATTGGGATTATATGGACGACGAATTGACGGAGGACAAGCACTCGGACGTGTTGGTGAAATGTTACGTTGCCGAGGATATTGCGGACGGCGTGATTCGTTCGATTTTGCAAGATATTCAAAACGCGAAAGAATGGTCGGGCGGAGAAATTCCGTTTGGGACTTTGGAAGACACCAAACGGTTGGTGGACGGCGACGATTGGATTGACGTGTGGAAAAAACATTTTAGACCCATTCATTTGGGGGAAATCGTGGTTGTGCCGGAATGGATTGATTATACGCCCGTAGGCAATGAAAAAGTGGTGTTGCTCGATTCGAATATGGCGTTTGGAACGGGGGAACACGAAACGACTTCTATGTGCGTGGAATTGATGCAGGAATATATTACGCCCTCGTCGGTGTGTATTGACGTGGGGTGCGGCAGCGGTATTTTGGGGATTTCTGCGATTAAGTTGGGGGCGGAAAAGGCGTATTTGACGGATATTGACCTAATTGCCGTGGAAAGCGCGTTGCACAATAGCGAATTGAATAAGGTAGCGGAGAAAACCGTGGTGGCTCATTCTAATTTGTTGGACGATACCGATATCCAAGGGGATATTATGATGGCGAACATTACGGGTGAGGTTTTGAAAATGCTCGCTCCGTCCATACCGAAAAATTTAAAAAAGGACGGCGTTTTGATTTTAAGTGGTATTATCGAAAGCCGTTTGGATATGGTGAAATCGGCGTACGAGGCTGTGGGAATGGAAGTGGTATTTGAGAGAAGAAAAGGGGAATGGTTTGCGTTGGTGCTTAGACACAAATGCTAAAAGGAGCGTACCATGTCTGCGTTGAAACGTTTTTTTGTGGATAAAATTGAAGATACGACCGAACTTGTCGGCGAGGAATTCGAGCACGCGAAAAACGTGCTTAGGATTGGCGTTGGCGCGGAGGTGATTTTGCTTGACAACAGCGGTAAGGAATATACTGCCGTCGTTGCGGCTGTGGAAAAGAAACGTATGGTTTTAAACGTAGTGCGTTGCGAAGTGGGTACGCGAGAGGCAGAAACGGACGTATATTTGTTGTTTGGGTATTTGAAAAATGCAGACAAAAACGAATTTATCGTTCAAAAAGCGGTGGAGCTGGGCGTAAAAAAAATCGGCGTGTTTTCGTCGGAATACTCGTCAGCGTATATGAATCAAAACAAGTTGGAACGGTTGAACAAAGTGTCCAAAGAGGCGGCGAAACAATGTTTGCGCGCGGTTGCGCCCGAGGTGGTGTATTTTGATACGCTCGCGGAGGCGTTTTCAAGCGCAAGGGAATATGAAAACAAGCTGTTTGCCTGCGAATTTGCGACGGAGAGTAAATGCGACGTGGGCGCTTTGGACGGGTCGACTGCAATCGTAATCGGGAGCGAGGGCGGTTTTTCGCGCGAGGAAGAAGAATTGGCAAACGGCGAGGGATTTGCGTCCGTAACGCTTGGAAAACGCATTTTACGCGCGGAAACGGCGGCGATTGCGTTGACCAGCGTGGTGATGTTTGCCGTGGGGGAATTGAGATGAAAGCCGTTGTATATACGCTAGGGTGTAAGGTGAACGACGTGGAAAGCGGTTCGATTATTCGTGGGTTGGAAAATCGTGGTTACGTTGTTTCGCGTGAAATGGAAAAGGCGGATTTATATATCATCAACACTTGTGCGGTAACGGCTGAGGCAGAGCGAAAGAGCCGTCAAACGGTTGGGAAAGCCGTCAAGTGTAATCCGCAGGCGAAAATTATCGTTTGCGGTTGCGCGTCGGAGAAAAATTCGGCGGCGTTTTTACAAAAGGGGCATACCGTGTACGCGATTACGGGCGCAAAACGAAAAAATAAGGTGCTGGAAATCGTCGATTCGGGATTACAGGAAAAGGGCGGCGTTTGGATAGATGAGGGGGATAACGTATACGAGGAAATGCTTGTCCCCGAATGTTTGAAAACGAGGAATTTCGTCAAGATACAGGACGGGTGCAATCGGTTTTGTTCGTATTGTATCATTCCGTATTTGCGCGGTCGCAGTCGTTCGAGGAATTTAGAAAGCGCGGCGACGGAGATTTTGGCAAGTCAAGCGCAAGAAACGGTGGTTACGGGGATTGACATTTCCGCATATAAGGACGAACAAGGGCGCGACCTTGCCGATTTGATGTGGGCGGTGAAAGACGCCGATACGCGGATTCGGCTTGGGTCAATGGAAGTTAGCTTGATTACCCAACGGTTTTTGGAAGTGTTAAAGCAAGTAAAGCGGTTTGCGCCGCAATTTCATTTATCGTTGCAAAGCGGTTCGGATAACGTGTTGAAAAGTATGAATCGGCATTATACGCGCGCGGAATATTTGGAAAAGTGTGAAATGATTTATCGGGCGTTTCCAAATGCGGCGATCACGACGGATATTATCGTTGGTTTTCCCACGGAAACCGAGGAAGATTTTTGCGATTCGTTGCGGATTGTGGAGGAGGCAGGTTTTTCGCAAATACATGCTTTTCCGTATTCGCCAAGAGAGGGAACGAACGCATATAAAAAGTATAAAGAATTGCCTGCGGCAGTGAAAAAGAAACGCGTGGAGCGGATCTTAGAGGTGGGCGCGAAACAAAAACGGGCGTATATGGAAAAGTTTGTGGGTAAAGATTTGGAAATCGTCCCCGAAAGGTGCATAGACGGGTTGACCGAAGGGTATTCGGAGAATTATATCCGCGTATACGTGGAGGGGGAAATACCCAAAGAACCCACCCAGGTATGCGTTGAACGGTTGTTTCAAGACGGCGTTTTGGCTGTTGTTAAAAAATAAGGAAAAAAATAGAAATTGATTGCCGAAAGGCAAAGGAGATAAAAATTGTATGGAAAATTGTATTTTTTGTAAGATTATTGCAGGGGAAATTCCCTCGCCGAGATTATACGAAGACGATAAAATGATTGTCATTCGCGATATCGAACCCAAGGCAAAATTGCATTATTTGTGTATTCCCAAAACACATTTTGCGTTGCTTTCGGAAATGGACGAGGCGCGCGCGGAAGTGGTGAAATATTGTTTTGAAAAGATACCGCAACTCGCGTCTGAGCTTGGTTTGCAAGACGGTTATCGAATCATCATCAACCAAGGCGAAAACGGCGGACAGACGGTGCACCATTTGCATATTCATTTGCTCGGCGGTGAGGTGCTTGGAGGTTTTTAACACAGTTTAAAGTTTGAAAAATTTTAGGTATAAAACAAAAAAGATAGGTCAATAATTCCTTTCACGGCAACGTTTTTAGAAAACGAAACCGTGGAGGGATTTTTTTATGCGATTTTTATGGAGATGTAAGGCGGCGTGGAAAACTTTTTCTGCAATTTGTTTATGCGCGGCAACGGCGTTTGCTTTTTTATGCGTCAACGTCTGTCGGTTTTCGGAGATAGAGGGGGAACGCGTATTGTATTTGCGTTCGGCGTCCTCGCAAGGGCTGAGAACGGAAACGTTGAGTATAGACGAACTATTTGACGTGCGAGGAGAAAGCGTACGGTTTCAAATGGAAACGGGTTGCGACAAAGGGGCTTTGGCGAAAGAAATTGCAAAAAAATTCGGCGCGGAAATTTTATTGGAAGAAGAGGTATGCGGAACGGTGTCGTATTATGCGTATACGCCTGCGTTTGCAGACGGGATATGGATGGGGAATAAAAAAATAAATCTGCATATTGCGCTTGGCGAGGGTGTCGGAGCGGTGGGAAGTCCGATTATTTTCGACGGGTTTTAAGGGCGTAAGATAAAAAAATTGAAAAATCGAGTATAAACAAGCGCCGAATAGGCAAACATTTACATACAAAAACGATTTTCGGAGGATAGAAAACAATGAACGAACAGAATAACAAAGAAGAAAAGAAAAAAGAAAAAGGAAAAGTGAAAAGGTTTTCAAAACTGAACAAGGAAAAGAAAAAGTATTTAGTGATGGCGAGCAGTTGTTTGGCTGCACTTGTTATAATCGTCGTATTGGCGGTGGTAATCAGCGTAGGTGGCGCAAAGCCGAATAATCAGTTGAAAAACAGTTCGATTGGAAAGCTGCCCAATTCGTCCGTCGTGGATTCGTCGAATGGAAACGATTCGAGTGGCGGCGACGAGCCTGTGGTGAATACGCCTGAGGGTATGACGATGCCCGTGGAGGCGGTTGTGGTAGGCAGCGAGTATGGGTTTTATTATAACAAAACTTTGAACGTATACCACGAGCATACGGGTTTGGATTTTACTGCGGCGGCAGGTACGGACGTATTGGCTGTTGAGGATGGGAGAATTGAGAGCATTTATAAAGACGATTTGTTGTTAGGCACGGAGATTGTTATTAATCACGGTGGCGGCTTGAAATCTATGTATCGCTTTGTCAACGAAGTGGACGGATTAAAAGTCGGCGACGTTGTGGAAAAAGGCGAAGTGATTGCCACCGTAGCGGAGGCGACGGGCGAAGAATACAAAGAGGGCGCGCACTTGCATTTTGAAATTTTGAAAAACGGTGAGAACGTTGACCCCACGACGTATTTGACATTGGAAGAAAAGTAATAAAAACCTCGTAAACGCATAGGCGCGCGGACATATTGTCCGCGCGCTTGGCATATAATAGGTTGATACGAATAGAGTGTAATCGGGGTATAAATATGAAAAAAGTACTTGGTTGGTTTTTAATAATCGTTTGCGTGGTGGTTTCTTTGCAAGGGTTTGCAGCGTGCAAAAAGGAACAGAACGGGCATACCAGGTATGAGATTATCGCTGAATATTCGCCGGAGAACCGTACGCTTGCAGGGGCGGTAAAGGTTACGTTTGAAAATCCGACAGACAACGAATTGTCCGTTTTAAAATTTCAACTTTATCCCAATGCATACAGAAAAGACGCATTGTACGCGCCCGTGTCCACGGCGTATGCGACTTCGGCATATTATAATGGAGAAAGTTATGGGGAAATGGTGATTTCCAGTGTAAACGGCGCGAAAAATTGGGAGGTGATGGGCGAAGACGAAAACATTTTATACGTATTTTTAGAACGTTCTTTGTATCCTCAAGAAAAAGTGGTGCTGGACATTGGGTTTATGACGAAACTCGCAGAGGTAAATCACCGTACGGGCGTTACGAAAAAGACGGTTAATTTGGGGAATTTTTTCCCGATTCTTTGCGGAATCAAGCACGACGGGTTTTATGAAACTGCATATTATCCGATAGGCGACCCTTTTTATCAGGATTGCGCGGATTATAAAATGACCCTGACTTTGCCTAAGGAATACTCGGTTGCGGCTACGGGTAAAATTGTAGGGGAAAGAACGCTTGAAAGTAAAAAGGTGTACACCATGTACGCGACGAACGCGCGGGATTTTGCCTTGGTGTTGTCAAAACATTATCGCGTGGCAAAGGCGAAGGTGGGCGACGTGGATATTTTGTATTATTATCATTCGGATAAAACTCCGCAGGTTAGCGTGGCGGTCGCGAAAGAATCGTTTGAATATTTTGAAAAAACGTTTGGGGCATATCCGTACGAAACGTATACCGTGGCGCAAACGGGGTTTTGTCTTGGCGGAATGGAATATCCTGCGCTGGTGATGATTTCCGATTCGTTGAAAGATGCGGAGCGCGCGCGTGTGATTGCGCACGAAACGGCGCACCAATGGTGGTATGCCACTGTCGGGAGCAATCCAATAGAGAATGCTTGGCAGGACGAGGGGCTGGCAGAATATTCGACGGTGATGTTTTTTGAAAATTATGAAAAATACGAATACACGCGCGAAGAACTGGTTATGGAGGCGTTGAAAGAATATCGTTCGTATTACGACGTATACGGTAACGTTTTAGGACGCACGGACACGCGTATGACGCGGCGATTGGACGAATACGTTGGTGATTACGAATATAAATGTCTTGCATACGATAAAGGCGTTTTGATGTTTGATACGTTGAGAAAGAGCGTAGGCGATAAAAAATTTGTCGCGGGATTAAAGAAATATTATACGCAAAACCGTTTCAAAATTGCTACGGTTGGGAATTTGATAGGTAGTTTTGAAAAAGTAGGTTTGGACGTACACGGATTTTTTGACAGTTTTTTGTCGGGAAAAGCGATTTTGTAAGAACGTATAAAAAACGGTTGCAAAAACTTGGGTTTGAGAGTATAATAGAAAAAAAACTTTGCAAAGGAAAAGATATATGCCTTTTTTACAATACAAATGCGAGAAATGCGGAAAGAAATTTGAAGAATTGGTAAAAGTGTATACGGATAAAGTCGTTTGTCCTGATTGCGGCGGTGAAACCAGCCGTGATTATTCGGGCGAAATGTATTCTTCGACGGGAAAACAATCGAAGAAGTGTTCGGGAAATTGTAAAACGTGCAGCGGTTGTCGTTGATAAAAAAAATAGTTATAAAAGCCCTGTTGAATCAAAAATTCGGTTCAATAGGGCTTTGGTTTATATGAGGCGTTTGTCTTCGCGCGCGACATATAATAATATATAATACCAATAAAATCATAAAAATAAAAAACAGTTATATAAACCTTGGATTTTGTTAAAAATGAAGAAAGTAGAAAAAATTTTAAAAAAGTTTTAAAAAATTTAAAAAAACGCTTGACTTTCTCTTTTTGAAATGGTATTATGTTTAAGCTGTCAATCGCGAGAGCGTTTTTTGGTAGCAAACCTGCAACTGTTGTTGAGAGGAGAAGAAGATTAACAACTGCATAGCAAACAGAAAAGTTTTATTATGAAAAATAATAAGACGAGTACGAAAGGCAAAGAAATTTTCATATTAGTTAAAGAAAAGCTAATTTGGTTAATAAGCACGAGAAGTATAAGAAGCAATTAGAAGGCTCAGATACTGTGAAGAAAGACAAAATTAGCCGAGGTAACGTTAGAATATAGAATTTTTTTTAGAGAAGACGAGTAGATAAGAAGAAAGATCAAGCTACAAAGAGCTTACGGAGGATGCCTAGGTACATGGCGCCGAAGAAGGACGTGACAAGCTGCGAAAAGCTGCGGGGAGGAGCAAATATCTTGAGATCCGCAGATATCCGAATGAGGGAACTCAGCGTAGGTAATACTACGTTATCATATACTGAATAGATAGGTATATGAGGGGAACCCGGGGAACTGAAACATCTAAGTACCCGGAGGAAAAGAAAACAAAAGTGATTCCGAGAGTAGTGGCGAGCGAAATCGGAGAAGCCCAAACCTTAGGTAGTAATACTTAAGGGGTAAGGACCGCGATAGAGGTATCTAAAACTTTAGTCGAAGCAATTGGAAAGTTGCCGCAAAGAGGGTGACACGCCCGTAGACGAAAGAGTTGAGGAGCTGAGCGGGATCCGGAGTACGTCGGGACACGAGAAATCCAGACGGAAGAAATGGGGACCATCCCAAAAGGCTAAATACGACCATGTGACCGATAGCGAATAGTACCGTGAGGGACAGGTGAAAAGAACCCCGGGAGGGGAGTGAAAAAGAACCTGAAACCGTGAGCTTACAAGCAGAGAGAGCGCCATACGTGCGTGATCTCGTACTTTTTGTAGAACGGGCCGGCGAGTTACGATATGATGCGAGGTTAAGTGTTACAGA
>JAFTPE010000003.1 GCA_017463425.1 Clostridia bacterium
AATTGAGATAAGAGACTATGAAATAGTGGATATTTTTTCGAGTAAATAATGTGGTAAATATAAAAAGCGGATAGCTTTCATGCAAGACTGTGAAAATTATCCGCTTTTAAATATAGTTAAAAAGCACGAATCATTTGTAATAATATAAGTTAAATAAAAAATTAGAAAGAAAAGTTTGTCCAAACGCTTGACAAAGATAGGGAGAGTGGCTATAATAAGATTAAATCGTATTTTAGCCGAGGTGTATATATGTCTTATATCAAACGAACATTAGAAAGCAAAATACTTGAACTTAATAAAGAATATAGTTGCTTAATTCTTGTAGGTCCCCGTCAAGTGGGAAAATCCACTATGCTGAGACATTTAATGGAGGGGACGGAACGAAAAGAAGTTTCTTTAGATGATTTGACTGAGCGAAGAATGGCACAAACAGATCCTGCTTTGTTTTTAGAACTTCATCCTGCGCCAGTGCTTATCGATGAAGTGCAATATGCGCCTGAGTTATTCTCCTATATAAAAATTAAAATAGATAACGGTGCTGCTCCGGGAGATTATTGGCTTACGAGCTCTCGAGCGTTTAAGTTGATGGAATTGGCACAGGAATCTCTTGCGGGGAGAGCGGCGATTCTTCATATGTCGGCACTTTCTCAAAGTGAGTTATATGGGGATGGCGCAACGGCACCTTTGGCGATTTCTATTCCAAGTATTATGGAAAGGAAAAGTCATTTAAGATCTGCAAATCCTACTGAAATATATGAAAGAATCTGGAAAGGGGCTATGCCTGGCCATAGGAGTGGAAGATATACGGATAGGGATGTCTTCTATAGTTCCTATATTCAAACATATATAGATCGGGATGTATCAGATATGATACCTGGAATTGATAAATTACTGTATGCCGATTTTATTCGTGCGGCAGCTTGTCGGGCGGGGCAAATGTTGAATATACACGATATAGCGCAAGACGTTGGAGTGAGTGATGATACGGCAAAACGATGGCTTGCTGTGCTTGAAAAGTCAGCGATAATTTTTTATTTAAGACCTTATTCAAACAACTTATTAAAACGTACCATAAAAACACCGAAAATGTACTTTTTTGATACGGGTATGGTTGCATATCTTACGAAATATTCGAGTCCTGAAATACTCATGAATGGTGCTCTCAATGGGGCAATATTAGAGAATTATATTGTAGCGGAAATTCGAAAGACGTATCTGAATAGTGCAAAGGATTGCTTAATGCATTATTATCGTGATAAAGAATGTAACGAGATTGATCTAGTGTTTGAAAGCGATGGGGAATTGCATCCGCTTGAAATAAAAAAATCTACCAATCCAGGAACGGAATTGATAGGCGCGTTTAAAGTTCTTGATAAGGCGTCTATTCCAAGAGGGACGGGTGCTATTGTGTGTTTACGTGAGGAGTTCTCTGCAATAGATAGGAAGCATTTAATTTTACCTGTTTGGATGATATAATAGTCGTAAATGAAATAATTTTAATTTGGTGAACGATTGGCGAATAAACGCTACAAGCCTTTTAAATAAAGGGGTTGTGGAAGAACCATATAGGTTTGAATCCTCTTCTCTGCGCCAAAGAAAAAGCACCCATACAAGGGTGCTTTTTAGCTTTGGCGTAACAAAAATCCTATTCTCTGCGTAAAACGAATATGCTTTCACTTCCTGCTTAATAATAGGAGTAATATAGGTGGATTATACAAATGATACTTTTTAATCTGTCAGTCCTAATAAATAATCAACGCTTTCATTAAAAAATTGCGAAAGTGTAATAAGCGCACTAGCGGTAGGCTCAGTTTTATTTAATTCCCATTTTGCAATGGCGGATTGACTTAATCCTGTTTTTTGCGATAGAGTCATCTGCGATAATCCATATTCTTGTCGTAATTCTTTTAAACGTTCACTGAATTTCATACAACTATTATATTCTTTTTAAGTCAAAAAAGACTTGACAAGTCGTATAAGACTTGATATAATAGAGATAACAAAGTAAAAGGCGAAAAAAATATGAAATGTAATCAATGTGGCAAAGAAGTAATCGACGGACAGTTTTGTCCTAATTGTGGGGCGAATCAAGACAAGACGGTAAACGTAGTTGTAAATGTTAAGGATAATAAAAAGAAAGCACCGAGCTGCCTAGTAAAAATCTTAATAGCTTTTATATGTATAGTGATTTTCATATCTATTATTGCTGTGGGGGCTGGGGCGGGAGATGACTCTCCTAAAAAGGAAATCGGCGAATCGACAAATTCTTCTGTCGTTGAAGAAATGTCGTTTGGCTTAAACGAAACGGCAGTATTTAGAAATTTAAAGATAACGGCAACAGAAATAAAGAGTTCTTATGGTGATACATATTTCCCGTCTGCGGAAGGAAAGATTTTTGTGGGAATTAAATTTACTGTTGAAAATATTTCCGATGAAGATGTTACGGTTAGTTCAATCGCATTGTTTGATGCATACGTTGATGGAATAAAGTGCGACTATTCTCTTTCAGCCAATGTTGCTTTTGATGAAGGGACTTTGGATGGGCAGATATCGTCAGGAAAAAAATTGATAGGATATTATGCAATAGAAGTTGCAGAAAATTGGAACGAAATCGAATTGCAAATAAAATCAAGTTATTGGTCTAATACAAAAGCTATATTTAAATTTAATAATGAAAGCAATATTTCGTAAATGATAGTAAAAAATGGTCTTGACCATTCCGCGTATAGATAAAAGCACCCATACAAGGGTGCTTTTTATCGGTTCTTTCAATTTTTATAACAATTACACGCTGCGCCGCTAGGCAAAAATCCCGTGTCCGAACATTTTTTACAGGTGAATTGCGGCAACAATTCGGTTTCGTCAATGCCCATTTCCGACAGCAACGTTTTTCGTTCGGCAAGCAACGAACGTTTTTGTTCGTTCAGCAAGGGCAGGGTTTGTGGGTCGAACATTTCCGCTTTAGCAAGGGAGAGTTCCATTTTGGAAAGTTCGGACGTGATTTCCTTAAACCGCGAATTGCCGTTGGCTTTTGCAATGAATTTTTCCGCGCGTGTTTGCGCTTTTTCCCGAAGTTGCGCGTAATACCGTTCTCTGTCCGATTTGGCGTTGACTGCCTCGACGAGAGGGTTGACAAAACTCTTTGCGCCCGTTCCGCCGTTTTGCGTCGTCGTTTCGGGGATATCTTTCACCGCGTACACGCCGCCGCGTTTCCAATCGGACAGGATTTTGTTCATATAGGGGATAGGGCTGGAACTGGTTGCGCTGCGTTTTGCCGCCTCCAAAATCATTTCGTCGTTGAATTTCCAATCCCGCCAAGTGCGAATGAGCGAAAGATTGGTGGCATTTTTACGCAGCGAACCGCAAATTTCTTGGATTTTGGTGAACAATTTCAGTTCGTCGTTCTTTGCCTTTAAAAATTCTTTTACGCTTTCTTTAGAAACGATACCTTCGGCAAAGAGTTTTTCAACGACTGCGTTCATAGAATCAAAATCGCCGCGCGCCGTTTTTAAACAAAACAGAGCGATATCCAACAGCGACGATTCTTCAAAACCGTAGGTGTACCATTTTTCGGTGTATTCGTCGATATACGCCACGGGATTGCTGACTTTTGCGCCCAATTTTCTGCCGATACGGAAGGTGAGGTTTGCCAAATTTTCTCTATCGGTGAGGTAGGTTTCAATTTCGTCCGTATCGAATTTGCCTTTTTCGGACAAATCGTCCAAGGTCAAATCCAACGACGTCATTGTGCCGCGTTTTTGCTTTTTTGCCGTTGCAAGGACGGCGTTTTTTGTAAAACCGAGCGTTTCCGTCCATTTTTTATACAAGGCGTAATCTCCGTCGTCAGGGGTACGTTGATAAATGGACAACGCGGAAAATACGGCGGTCAAATCGCCTTCGTGCGCGTTGTAATTGGACAATTCTTTTTCGATTTGTTGGTAGGTAACGAATCCGCCGCGAATGAGTTTTTTTGCTTTATTAAAGATATAGGAAGGGGAAACCGCCTCGCCTTGTTTGTTGATACAATATTCGGCAATCAACAAGAACGCCTGCGGTTGAATATCGTTTTCCTGTAAAAAGTGCATATATTTGAGATAATCGCCTGCGGATACGAATTTGCCCACTCGTTGTAATTTGCGTTGCAATTCTTTATTGAAATCGGCGTATTGTTCGTAATGCACCTTTTTAGGTCGACCCACGGCGGCGCTGACGGGCAGATATTGTACGGTAAAGGGTTGTTTGGAAAGGATTTGAACAAGGTCGTAATCTTCCCAAAAGGCAAAGGCTTCGGCTATTTTTTCTTCTTCGGTTTTTAAAACCTCTGCCATGGAGGCGATGGAAAAATCCGAATCGGTGTTTTGGCACAAATACAGACCGTAAAGATACACTTTTACGGCAAAACCGTCCGCGACGGTGAGATATTTGGTGATAAATTTGTTTTCGACAAGGGTATAGGTGTTGTCCGTGTCCTTGGAAAATGAGCAAAAAGCCATAAAAGCCCCCTTTGACGCAAAATTTTGCGGATTTTGTCGATTTCAAAAAAAGCAATGATAAAAATATGTAAATTAGGAAAAATTTTTTTCTTTCTTTTAAGATTTCTTGCTTTCTTTGAAGAAATGGTGTATAATAAAATGGTATAAGTATCTTAACGCCCTTTTTTAAAGGTACGATTATTATACCCTTTTTCGATTGTAAAAGCAAGGCGTTTTTATAATAATTTGGAAAAAAGCCGAAAAAAATCCAAAAAGCAAAATTGTGAGGAGGAACGAACGTCGTGAAGATTCTGCATACGTCCGATTGGCATATTGGCAAACGTCTTATGGGGCGGGAGCGTTTGGACGAACAGGCGGAGGTTTTGGACGAAATCGTTCGGATTTGCGAGGAGGAAGAAATCGAGCTGGTGCTGCTTGCCGGGGACGTGTTCGATACGTATACGCCCAGCGCGGAAGCGGAAGATTTGTTCTTTTCCAAAATCAAACAAGTGGCAGGGGAAAACCGTTCGGTGCTGATTATCAGCGGAAACCACGACGACGGAGTGCGGTTGTCTGCGGTAACGCCTTTGGCGGAAGAACAGGGCGTATTTATCGTTGGAAACGCGAGAAAAGCGTTGAAAGTGGCGACGGAAAAGACGAAACGCAAGGTGTGGCCTGTGCAGTCGGGAAAAGGATTCGTCGTGTTTGAAAACGCACGAGGGGAAAAGGCGTTCGTATCGACTCTGCCCTATCCCAACGAAGCGAGGTTAAAGAGGAGAAATCCGATCTTCCATACGTGGACCAGATGAAAAAATGGATTGACGAGGGAGAGAGTGGAAACCAACAACGTTTGCCGTCGATATTTATGGCGCATATTTTTGTTGCAGGCGGCGCGGTATCGGAAAGCGAACGGGAAATCGATCTTGGCGGCGCGCGCGCGATTCCCATAGACGCATTGCCACACAGCGATTATATTGCGCTTGGGCATTTGCATAAAAAACAGCATATGGGCGGCGGAAATTGTTATTACAGCGGTTCGCCTTTACAATATTCGTTCGACGAGAGCGCGGATAAGGGCGTAAAAGTGTTCGATTTGACTGCGGACGGCGTACAAAATTTGAAAGACGTTGCGTTGTCAAAGGGCAAAAAGTTGTTGCGCTTGGAGGCGGAAAACGTGCCGTCGGCGTTGCATTTGTTGGAACAATATCCCGACAATTTGGTGGAAATGAAATTGTTGCTGTCCTCGCCGTTGACTTCGGCGGATACGCAGGCGTTGTCGGCGCAAAGGAATTTGGTTTCTTTGGTGGCGGAGATACGCATGCAGGACGAATTGCAGTTTGAATCCCGAAAAGGGTTGTCTGACGAGGGACTGTTTACCGCGTTTTATCGCGCGACGTACGATTCCGAACCGAAAGAGGAATTGAAAACTCTGTTTTTATCCACGGTAGCGGAATTGGAAGAAAGAAGTTAAGAAAGACGTAAGGAGAATGGAATGAAACCCGTATATCTCGAATTTTGCGGAATCAATAGTTTTTCGGAAAAGACGCAGATTGATTTTCGCGCGTTGCTTTCAGGCGGCGTGTTTGGGATTTTTGGGGATACGGGAAGTGGGAAAAGTACCATTCTCGATTGTATTCATTTGGCGTTGTACGGCGTGATTGAACGCGCGTCCAAGTCTATGACCGATTGCATCAATTACCACGTAGACAGCGCGTACGTCATTTTTGATTTTGAAATTACCGTTGGGGGGATTCGGCGCACGTATCGAGTACAGCGTGAACGAAAACGCAAAAACGGCACGACGAAAGCCTTTTTATACGAATACGGCGACAATGGCGAATTGTTGGCTCTTGCCGAGGGCGCGCGGGACGTGGACGATAAAATCGAGCGTATTTTGGGGTTGAGCTTTAACGATTTTAAGATGTGTATCGCTCTGCCGCAGGGAGATTTTGCGGCGCTTGTCAAAGCGGCGACGGCGGAACGGGTGAAGTTGGTGGCTAGGCTGTTCGATTTGGAGAAATACGGCGAAAAATTGTCGAAAGCGGTCAACGAGAAATATTACCAAGCGGAACAAGAAGTCAACCTCGTAAAAGCGGAAATGGGACAAAACGAGGGGGGCAGGGACGAGTTTATTGCAGAAAAGACAGCCGAAATAGAACGAGAAAAGGCGGCGCTTGTAGAGACGGAAAACGTCTTGAAAATTGCCGAAAGAGAATACGAGGCGGCGGCTGAAATCGAAAAGGAAAAAAGACAATACGACGAGATTTGTCAAAAACTTGGGCAAATGAGCGTGGAATTGCCGAAAATGGAAGAAAAGCGAAATCAGGCAGAACGGTTGCCTGAAGCGAGGCTGATAGACGATAAGGCGAAAGCCGTTGAAAAGAATGAGCGAGAAAAGCAAAACGCCGTTCGGTTTGGCACGCAAGCCAAGGCGCAGTTTGAAATGGTCAATCGCAATGCCGAAACGGCGAAAAAAGCCTTTTTTGAGGGCGGATTTGACGAAAAGATTTTACAAATTTCTTTGGATTTGGAAAAATTGCGTGGTGCGAAAGAGGATTTGGAAAACGCGGCGGCGGCAAAGCAGCGATTGGAAACCTGTAAAGAAGAATACAATCGGTTGAAAAAGCTGTGCGTAGAAGAAGATTTCGTGGGGGAACGCGCGCGGATTGAAACGGAATTGGCTTCGCTTGGCGAGGACGATACTTTGCTCGATTATCTCAAACACAATTTCAAAGACGTATTGTTGACGGACGCTTACGGCGAAGTGCGCGCGGATTTGCGCGCTTTGGCAAAAAAACACCCACAAATAGAAACGGACGTGGCAGCGTTGATTGAAAAATACACGCTTTCCGCAAACAGCGATACGCAGTTGGACGTGGGCAAAATCAACGTGGCGTTCAAACAAATAGAGCAACGAAAAAAGGCTCTTAAAACGGAATTGGAAAGTTTGGAAAAAAGAAAACGTGTGTTTGACGACAACGAAGCGAAAAAGAATTTGTTGATAGAACAGGGGAAGGTGTATCGCCAAACGTTTGATGCGGCGAACGAAAAAATAGCGTTCGTCAAAGACCTGGGTACGATAGAGGGGCTAGAGAAGCAGTTAAAAGAGGCGACGGCGGAAAAGACGGCGGCGCAAAAACAAATGGATTTTGCGCAGGAAAAAGCGCAATCGGCGCGCGCGGAATTGGAAAAGCAAAACGGACTGATTGCTATGTTTTCGGAAATGGAAATTTCGTTAAAAAGGGATTTGGACGAGGCTTTAAAAAACAGCGGATTTTCCTGTGTGGGCGACGCGCGCGATTTGCTTGTTCGGCTTGGCGACGAGGAAAAAGTCAAGACGGAATGTAAACAATTTTTCGAGAAATACGAATTGTATAAAAACAAGCGCGACGAGGTAGACAAAGAAAAGTTTGTATCTTACGACGCGGGCGCGTTGCAAGCGGCGCGTGATAAAAAAGCGGCGGTGCAAGCGGAAAAAGACCTGAAAAATCGCAAGATTGCGGCTTGTGAAACCGAACTTGCGCGGTTGATAGAACTGCGTGAAAAATATCGCGCGTTTGAAAAGAGTTTATCAGAAAAGGAAAAACGGAAAAATCTTTGCGACGAACTGCGCGGAATGTTGAAAAATAATCGGTTTTTGGAATTTATCGCCTCTGAATATTTGCAAGAAATTTGTTTTTCGGCAAGCAAAACGTTGTTGTCGTTGACAAGCGGTAGATATTTTTTAAAATATGAAAAAGAATTTAAGGTGGGGGATAACCTTGACGGTGGCAATCTTCGCGCGGTGAAAACGCTTTCGGGCGGCGAAACGTTTTTGGTTTCTCTCTCGTTGGCACTCTCGCTTAGCGCGGAAATTTGTAAAAAATCGTTGCGGCCTATCGAATTTTTCTTCTTGGACGAGGGATTTGGTACGTTGGACGAAAAGTTGGTAGATACCGTTATGGACGTGTTGGGGAAATTGAGTAAAAATTTCTGCGTTGGATTGATTTCCCACGTAGAGGAATTGAAACACCGTATCGATAACAAAATATTGGTAACGGGAGCGAACGAACAACACGGTTCAAGGCTGCAAATACAGCATTTTTAAAAAAGAACACAAGACGATAAAGAAAGCGTAATAAGGCAGAAATAAGAGTATGATTGTAAGCGCAATATCCTTATGGAAAAAATTTAATCTCAACACTCCGCTTGGCGCAAGCGAATGGGGGATAGAGAACCACGCAGGCGTGCGATACAGCCACGTCGCGTATTCGGGACACGCGGTAGAGGACGGCAGCGTGCGTATTTACGCGCAGTTTAGCGCTCCGATAGGCGAGGGGAAAAAGCCTGCGATTTTGTTGCTTGGCGACGTAGGCGTTGCGCCCAGCAGAGAATTGGCGAATTATTTCGTGGAAAAGGGATATGCAGTGTTGATGCCCGATTATTCGGGAAAAATGACGACGGACGAGGACGGCGTGATGCGTACGGTGTATCCTGCGTCGATTGAGTACGGCAATTTTGAACGCGCGCGTGGGCTTTACGATTTGAAAGACGTGGAGGTGGACGCTACGACGTGGTTTGAATGGGCGTACGTTGCGTTGTTTTCGGTAGAATATTTAAAATCGCGCGAGGACATTGGCAATATCGGCGTAGTTGGGATTCGGAAAGGCGGTGAAATCGCTTGGCAAACTATGCTTTCGCCTGACGTTAAATGCGGCGTACCCGTCAATGCGGTGGGTTGGTATTCGTTCCGTAATATAGCGAAATTTGGGGATAATATCGCCCATAATCTCAGCGACGAAACGCATAGATATATCGCGGCGGTAGAATCTCAATCGTACGCGCCTTACGTAAAATGTCCCGTATTGATGCTTTGCGCGTTGCGGGATACTGAATTTGATTGCGACAGAGCGTACGATACGTATTCGAGAATCGGCGGCGACGACGGCAATGCGCTCGTATATTCGCCCGATAGTGGAGCGTGTATTGGTCCGAACGCCCTGACGGATATGGATTTGTTTTTGGAAAAGAATTTAAAGGGCAGAGAGATTTATATCCCCGACACGTTAAACGTAACGCTGACGGAAAGCGACGATGGGCTGGTCGTAGACGTAGAATTTGATAAAGAGGGAATTTTGGAAGAAGCAGGCGTATTTTACGCGGAGGCGGACGTGCAGACGAAATCGGCGTATCGCGATTGGCAATGCGTGTATACGGTCAGCGGTAAATCGGTGAAAAACGGAACGACGCGTTGTACAATCAAACCTTTTTCCGGCGCAAAAGCCGCGTTCGTGTATGCGTATGCAAAATATATCAACGGATTTCGCGTTATGTCCAAGGTCGTATGCAAACGGCTTTCGTCGCCTCATCCTTTCGCGGTAAAGAGTCGGCGTTTGTTTTCCGGAACGGAAACCGATTGTTTTGGTGTAGCGGAATATTCCGATTATTCGGTGGGGGGTATTTTCCTTGAAAGAGAGGCTGTGCCGAAAATTGTCGAGGGCTACGGCGGTGTAAAAGGTGCGTATTCGGTAGGCGGTATCAAAACGTATAAAATCAGTTCGCCTATGTATATTCCTGACGAGAACGCTATGCTTGAATTTGACGCATATTTTAAAGAAACAGACGAATTGACCATTTCCATAGACGTTGCAGACGTTACGAAAGAATCCGAACGGTATACGTGTATCGTGCCTGTTAAGGGCGGTGGAAAGTGGAAACGTATCATTTTAAAGGCGGCGGATTTTAAAGGAGAAATTTGCAATATGCCTTTGAATAATTTTTATGACGGAAGGGCAATTTTGTTCTCGTGTGAGAATGAAGAAACCGAATTTGCCGTAACGAATATATTATGGCTGTAAAAGAAAAACGAGGGTAGCATGTACGAGCTGAATACGGTTTTAACGTTGAAAAAACCGCATGCGTGCGGAGGCAAGGATTGGACGGTTGCGCGCGTTGGCGCAGATATCAAATTGCAATGCCTTGGTTGTGGGAAATACGTCAATTTGACGCGCGACGAATTGAGAAAACGCGCAAAAATCAAGACGCAAACGACAAATAATACGTCGTTGACGGAGTAAGAGTGAATATGGAAAAAGAACGAGGAACAGGAATATTTTTTTACGGCGCGTTGGCGATAATGTTGCTTGCCGTAATTTCATTCCGTATTTATTGGGGACAGACGTACGCTGGGGTTATTGTAGACGGCGTATCTATGAACCAAACACTGTATAACGGAGAAAAGCTGTTGATGCGTAAGGCGAGCGAAAGAGAATCCGCCAAACGTGGAGATATTATCGTCGTATACGTTGGGGATTATCCCGAATGTGAGGACGTTGCCAGCGATTATTTAATCAAACGCTTGATAGCAGTTGAGGGCGATAAAGTAAAATGTCAAGACGGGCAGCTATTTATTTGGTATGCAGGCGAAACGGGTTACGTGCCTTTGGACGAACCATATGCGTATTACAGCAGTTCGCAAGCCAAGCTGAATTATGATTTTAACGAATACGTCGTAGGGAAAGACGAAATTTTCTTTCTTGGTGACAACCGAAATAATAGCCGCGACAGTCGGTATCAAGAACCAGGCGGTTCGCATCTTACTCATTTGTATAAGCAAAAGGATATTTACGGCGTCGTACCCACTTGGGCGCTTGAAAATCAGAAAATATTGGAGAAAATATTTTTTAGAGAAAGCGGTTGTTTCGGGGCAAAACAAAAGCGCTGAAACATGTTTGATTGTATAAAATAGCAAAAAATTAAAAAAATTATTCGATAGTGAAAGGAGAGAAAAATTATGGCAATTCGTATTACTTCAGACAGCACGTGTGACCTTAGTCATCTTGTGGCAGAACGGGATATTGGTATTATGTCTTTAAAAGTCAATCTGGATATGGACGAATATTACGACGGCGTGAACATTACGCCTGAAGAAATTTTTGCATTTGTTTCTAAAACGGGCATTTTGCCCAAAACCAGCGCGCCGAGCGTATTTGATTATCAAGAATTTTTTGAAAAACAATTAACGCTTGCGGACGAAGTGTTGCATTTTAACATTTCGCAAAAGAGTTCGGTTTCGCATAACAACGCCGTTACCGCCGCGAAAAATTTTAATGGAAAAGTGCGCGTAATTGACAGTATGGCATTGTCCTCAGGACAAGGTTTGCTGGTTGTAAAGGCTGCGGATATGCGCGACGAGGGCAAATCCATGGACGAAATTGAAGAAACGATTTTGAGCTTGCGCGAAAGAGTGAACACGTCGTTCGTTCCAGACAGTTTGGATTATCTTTACAAAGGCGGACGTGTGTCAAAAATGACCATGTACGGGGCAAATCTTTTGAAAATTCATCCCGAAATTTATATGGAGAAAGGACAATTATTGCCAGGTAAGAAATATCGCGGAAAAATGTCGGTTTGCATCAAACAATATATTGAAGATTTGCATGCCAAATATCCCAATTACGATAAAACCCGTTGTTTCGTAACGCATTCGACGGCAGATCCTGAATTGGTGGAATTTGCGATTGAAAAAGTGAAAGAATTGTTCCACTTTGATAAAATTGAGGTAACGGTGGCAGGGTCGATTGTTACCAGCCATTGCGGCAGAAATACGCTCGGAGTATTGTTTATTTACAACGATTAAAAACGATTTGGAGAAAATGAAAATGGTTTCCGTTTACAGCGACGCCGATTTGTTGTCGGTGTACAAACAAAAAAGAAAGGTTTTAGGCGTATTTTGGACGGTTACGCTCGTTTACGCAGCATTTTGCATAGGTTGGCTGATATATCATATCTCGTTGCCGTACAACGATAAAATGTTGTTTTTACCCAAGCTGTGCGTATTCAGCGCGTCCGCAATTTACGTAATCGCATTGTTTCCTTTGATGGGGATTAAATACAGCCGTATTCGTCGGTATTATAAGGCTCTCGTCAATTTTTCCGAGGGTTTGAAAAACGAAGAAAAAAATTATTTTTATATGTTTGAAGAACATAACTTGCAAAAGGATAATATCGACGTAACCTATTGTTTGTTTGAAACTTGGAACAAGAAAAAACACGAATGGATGGAGCGCGCGGCATATTTTGACCCGGAAAAACCTTTGCCCGATTTCGGCAGCGGTGATTACGTGCAGTATATCGTTCAGAGCAATTTTATTTTGCAATATCGCATTTTGGAACGTGGCGTATTTGAATTTGAGGAAATTACGGAAGATGAAGAATTTGAAACGGACGACCAATCGGAAGGCGAAGAAGAAACGGAAGAAATAGAGGAAAATCAAACGCAAACAGCGGAAGAAAGAGAATGAAGAACAACGTTTAGGAGAAAGAATTATGAGAGCAGTTGTAACCGTAACGGGAAAGGACAAAAAAGGTATTATCGCGCAGGTTAGCGCTTTTTTGGCGGAAAAGGGCGTTAATATCGAGGATATATCGCAGACGATTTTGGGCGAATATTTCGCAATGATTATGATTGCGGATATCAAGGATGCGAAAGAGGAATTGTCGGTGTTGGCGCAAGAATGTGCGCAGCTTGGCAAAAAAATCGGTATGTCTATTTACATGCAGCACGAAGATATTTTTAACGCAATGCACAACGTATAAAAGGCGATAGGGTACGAAACGAAAAGGAGAAAGATATGTTTAGTAAAAACGACGTTTTGGAAACCATCGCTATGGTGGAGAAAGAACATTTGGATATCCGTACGATTACGATGGGGATATCCCTTTTAGGTTGTATTCGCGAAAGCGCGGAAGAAACGGCGACAAAAGTGTACGACTTCGTTTGTACAAAAGCCGAAAATATCGTAAAAACCGCAAAGGATTTATCGGGCGAATACGGGATTCCTATTGTCAATAAACGCGTTTCCGTTACGCCTGTGAGTTTGATTTCAGCGGCGTTTCCTGAAAAAGCGCCCTTGATAGGCAAAGCGCTTGACGATGCGGCGGCGACGCTGGGGATTGATTTTTTGGGGGGATATTCCGCTTTGGTGCATAAGGCGACTGCGGAATACGAACGGATTTTTATTAAGACCATTCCCGAGGTGTTGGCTACGACCAATCGGCTTTGTTCGTCCGTCAACGTAGGTTCAACCAAGTCGGGGATCAATATGGAAGCGGTTAAATTGATGGGCGAGGCGTTTAAAGAGGCGGCGTATTTGACCAAAGACAAAGACGGAATCGGCGCGGCGAAGTTGGTGGCGTTTTGTAACGCCGTAGAGGACAATCCTTTTATGGCAGGCGCGTTCCACGGCGTGGGCGAGGCAGACGTCGTTATAAACGTCGGGGTTTCAGGTCCAGGAGTTGTAAAACACGCTCTCGAACAAATTCCTGACGCGGATTTGACTGAGGCGGCGGAAATGATAAAGCGTACGGCATTCAAGATTACGCGCGCAGGGCAGTTGGTTGCCAAAGAGGCGGCAAAGCGTTTGAACGCGCAGTTCGGTATCGTTGATTTGTCCCTTGCTCCTACACCTGCCATGGGTGATTCGGTGGCGCAGATTTTGGAAGAGCTCGGCATTGAAACGGTGGGCGGACACGGTACGACGGCGGCGCTCGCTATGCTGAACGACGCAGTGAAAAAGGGCGGCGTTATGGCGTCGTCGCGTGTTGGCGGTTTGTCGGGCGCGTTTATTCCCGTATCCGAGGATATCGGTATGATTGAGGCTGCGGAAAAGGGCGCGATTACGCTGGATAAATTAGAGGCAATGACCTGTGTTTGCAGCGTTGGTTTGGATATGATTGCAATCCCTGGTGATACGCCTGCAACGACGATTGCGGCAATGATTGCGGACGAGGCTGCGATCGGTATGATTAACAACAAAACGACGGCGGTGCGTATTATTCCTGCGCCTGGGAAAAGGGTGGGGGATCAAGTCAGCTTTGGCGGATTGCTTGGTCGCGCGCCGATTATGCCTGTGCATAATTGCGATTCGTCCCGTCTTATCAATCGCGGTGGAAATATCCCCGCGCCCATTCACAGTTTTAAAAATTAAAACAAAGAATAAAGAATAAATCATAAAAGAGGTATATAAATTATGGAAAGAAAGGATATTCCCGAAAATTTGAAGTGGAAAACGTCGGATATTTTTGAATCGGACGAAGCGTGGGAAAAAGAATTTAAAGCGGTGGAAAGCGAATATTCCAATTACGATTTTACCGTGTTTAAAGGAACGCTTGGGGATAACGCGAAGTTGTTGGAATGTTTGCGTTTGAATGACGAGCTTTCCCGTCGTTTGGAGCGGTTGTATCTGTATGCGCATATGCGCCACGACGAGGACGTTCGGATTGGCAAATATACTTCGTCAAACGCCATGGTTAGCGCGTTGATTACCAAGATTTTCGCGCAGCTTGCTTTTATCGAGCCTGAATTGACGGCGCTTCCTGACGAAGTTTTAAACGGGTTTATCGCTGACGCTGATTTTGCAGAATACGATTACCGTTTGAAAAAAGTAGCCGATTCCAAGGCGCACGTTTTAAGTGAGGCGGAAGAAAAAATACTCGCGCTCGGCGGCGACGTTATGCGCGATTTCCAAGGCGTATTTTCTATGCTCAACAACGCAAACTTGAATTTGCCCAAAGCAAAATTCCAAGGAACGGAAATGCAGATGAGCCACGGTATGTATGGGGTAGTATTGCATACGGGTAACGCAGAGGAAAGAAAGGAATGGTTTGAAAAGTATTATCAAGCCTTCATTAATTTGATTGACGCGATTGCGCAAACGTATTACAGCAACGTTAAAAAGGACGTGTTCTATAAAACCGTCCGCAAATATGACAGCTGTATGGCAAAGGCAATGGACGGGGAGGACGTTTCGCCCGTGGTTTACGAACAACTTGTCAAATCCATTCACGACGCATTCCCGATCATGCACGAATATATCTCGCTGAGAAAAGAAGTAACGGGTTTGAAAGAACAGCATATGTACGATATCTACGTGCCTTTGGTGGACAATGCGGAAATCAAACTTCCGTTCGATAAGGCGTACGATTTGGTTATCGAGGGCTTAGCGCCCCTTGGCAAAGGGTATCAAGAACTGCTTAGAAAGGGCAAAGACGAGGGTTGGATTGACGTATGCGAAAACGAGGGCAAACGTAGTGGCGCGTATTCGACGGGCGTATATGATACGCATCCGTACGTATTGTTGAATTATCAAGAAACGACCAACGACATTTTCACAATCGCGCACGAAATGGGACACGCGTTGCATACCTATAAATCCAACGAAACGCAACCGTATTCAAAGGCGAATTATACCATTTTTCTTGCGGAAATTGCAAGTACGGTAAACGAAGTGCTGTTGTTGAAACATCTGTATAAAAACACGGACGATAAAAACGTTAAGAAATATTTGCTTAATTATTATATGGATATGATTCGCGCGACGATGTTCCGTCAAACGCAATTTGCCGAATTTGAACAAATTGCGCATGCAAAAGCGGAACAGGGCGAGCCGTTGACGAAAGACGTACTCAATCAAGTATATTATCAATTAAATAAGGATTATTACGGGGACGGTATTATACACGACCCTCAAATTGCGTACGAATGGGCGCGTATTCCTCATTTTTATACCTCGTTCTACGTATACAAATACGCAACGGGTATCATTTCCGCAATTTCCATTGTCAAACGGATTTTGACGGAGGGCGACAAAGCAGTGGAAGAATATTTCGAGTTCCTCTCTTCTGGCGGTTGCACCGACCCCGTGTCCATCTTGAAAAAAGCAGGCGTGGATTTGACGACAAGCGCGCCGTTTGAGGCTGCTATGGACGAATTTAAGGCGACGTTAAACGAATTCAAATCCTTGTTGTAAAAATTGCGTTTGCCTATACCAGGTATGCGTTGAATGTAAAAAATTAGATAAAATATACGATAGAAAAGGGAAGAATTATGGCGAAC
This sequence comes from Clostridia bacterium, assembly GCA_017463425.1. Taxonomy (GTDB): domain Bacteria; phylum Bacillota; class Clostridia; order Christensenellales; family Borkfalkiaceae; genus Scatosoma. The sequence continues at coordinate 16,348 of JAFTPE010000003.1, forward strand.
GATATCAATACAATGCCGCATAATTGCGAGGCGGAAATGGCGCTTTTGGGTTGTCTTTTGATAGACAACGAAATCGCTGCGGAGTTGGTGGAAAAGTTGGGCGAAGAAGATTTTTATCAAGAATCGCACAAATATATCTTGCGCGCAATGCGCAGGGTGTTCAACAACCGAAAACCTATCGACCTCGTTACCGTTTCCGACGAATTGGAAAGAGAGGGAAGTTTAGAACGCGCGGGCGGAATCGTCTATCTTACCGAATTGACGCAAATTACGCCCTCTGCGGCTAATTACAAATCGTATCACGAAATTATCGTGCGCGACAGCTTGAATCGAAAACTCATTCGCGCGGCGCGGAAAATTATAGAAAAGTCTACGTCGGGTTTGGACGAAAAGACGGCGCTTGCCTTTGCGGAAAAGAGCGTGTACGATATCTCCAAACAATCGGAACGTTCGGCTCTGTTGGGTATGAGCGACGGCGACGTAATCGGAAAAGTGTTGCATAAATTCGAGCAGGTTCAATCCGACCCCGATTCGTTTAAAGGGATTCCGACGGGATATAAAAAATTGGATAAGATGACGCACGGTTTACAACCTGGCGCGTTGATTGTCTTGGCAGCTCGTCCTGGTATGGGGAAAACGTCGCTTGCTATGAACTTGGTAGAAAACGCCTCTTTGCGTGCAGGAAAAACCTGCGCCGTGTTCTCGTTGGAAATGCCTCGCCACGAAATCGTGCAACGTTTGATTTGTTCGTATGCGAACGTGAGTATGCAAAAAGCGTTAGACGGCGCGTTGGTGGCGAAAGAATGGAAAAAATTGATGCTTGCGGGCGACCAACTGAAAAAGAGCAATATTTATATTGACGATTCTTCGCGTGTAACGCCTGCGGAAATTTTGTCTAAATGCCGTAGATTGAAAACGAGGGCTGGTGGCGTGGATTTGATTATGATTGACTATATCCAGCTGATGTCTAGCGGTGATTCCAAAATGGCGGGCGCGGAAAACAGACAACAAGAAATCGCGTCCATTACCCGTGATTTGAAAATTATGGCGAAGGAATTGGAAGTGCCTGTTATCGCGCTTTCGCAGCTCCGCCGTATTCAATCCAAAGAACCGACGTTGTCCGACCTTCGTGAATCGGGCGCAATCGAACAGGACGCAGATATCGTAATGTTCATCAATCGTCCAGAGGCTGTGGCTACGGCGGAAGAACTTGCATCAGGGAAAATTATCAAAGGCGCGGCGGAACTCATTCTCGCCAAGCACAGAGGGGGCGAGCAGGGTCGCGTTTCGCTGAAATTTATCGGGGAATGTACCAAATTCGTGGACGTGGACGAACAAAACCGCGACGACGAACCGCCTGAATATTCCAATACGCAGGGCTTTGCCGAGCCTGAGGAGGACGACGAAGAATTCGTACCGCCCGACGACGATTATGCTCCGCCTGAACCGCCGTTTAGAAAGAGCGATTTAAAAGCGACGGGCGACGACGAAATTCCTTTTGATTAACGAGAAAACCTAAGGCGACGAGGGGTAGTATGCAAACGAAAATTAAACAAATAACCCCCGAAACGTTGTCGGAGGCGAAAACAATTATATTGGACGGCGGTGTGGTGGCAATTCCCACGGAAACCGTGTACGGACTTGGAGGCAACGCGTTTGACGACGAGGCTGTAAAACGGATTTTTGAGGTGAAAGGTCGGCCAAACGACAATCCGTTGATAGCGCACGTACATTCGGATTTTGATTTAAAAAAAATTATCGATTACGATCCGCCGTACGCGAAAAAATTACGCGAGGCATTTTTGCCCGGACCGTTGACGTTAGTATACCCGTCCACGGGCAAGGTTAGCCCCTACGTATCTTGTGGCTTGAATACATTGGCAGTGCGTGTGCCGTCCCACACGGGCGCGCAGGCGTTTTTGAGAAAAGTGGATATCCCTATCGTCGCGCCCAGCGCGAACCTTTCCAAACACGTCAGCCCTACTTCGGCAGCTCACGTGTTCGAGGATTTTAACGGAAAAATTCCGTTAATTTTGGACGGAGGCGAATGTGTTGGGGGGATAGAAAGCACCGTTTGCGACGTTACGGGTGAGATTCCCGTTGTGCTTCGGCCTGGGTTGATTACGAGGGAAATGATAGCCGCAATCGTGGGTGATTGTAAAGAATATATTCCCGATTTTACGAAAAAGGAAAAAGTGAAAAGCCCAGGGGTTTTGTACAAGCATTATTCGCCCCGCTGTCAAACGAAATTGTTTGATTGCAAGGACGTAGAAAGGGCTGTGCAAACGGCGAAAGCACAAAACGGTGTTCGGGTTGCTGCGCTTTGCGAAACGTTTTTCGTATCAAAATTTGAAAAGATAGGATTGCCTTGTTTGAATCTTGGCGAAACGGAAACGGAAATGGCGGGCAATTTATATCGCTTACTGCGCGAGGCGGAAAAGATTTGCGATATCTTGATTGTCGTAGAACCAAGAAAAAAAGACGGCGTCATGGAGGGTGTTCTTAACCGTTTGAGAAAGGCTTGCGCGTCGGTAGATATCGAACATTAAAGATGGATAAAAATTACGCACGAAAGATAAAACGAAGGGGGCAGGTACGAGATGAAAGCAAAAAAGAAGAAAATAATTTTTGTTTGTACAGGCAATACCTGCCGTTCTCCAATGGCGGAAATTTTATTGAAATACGAATTAAAAGCGCGCGGCTGGAAAGGCGTAGACGTCGTGTCCGCAGGGATTTCCGCGCGTGCGGGTGATACGATAAACTCTAAATCAGCGCAGGTTTTGCAAGAAAAGGGCTTGATTGTCGGGGAATTTAAATCGCGAAAATTGACCGAACGTATGTTGCGCGATTCGTACGCCGTCGTTTGTATGACGGAGGCGCAACGGGAATATTTATTAGACGCGCGTTGGCACGCTCTTAGAAAAACGGGCGAGGTAAATATAGAAAACAACGTGTATTCGTTTTCAGAAATTGCAGGGTACGAAGTGATTGACCCGTTCGGGAAAGATATCGATTGTTATCGTTACGTATTTGGTTTGTTGTCAGGCGGAATGTCTGCGTTGCTTGAAAAATTAAGGATTGCAGAAATCGTGCAAATCCCGAAAAAACGGGGTAGACCGAGCAAGAAAAAAACGGAATAGTTTAACGTGAAACGAAATTTGTCGAAAAAAGGCGAGAAAAAACGTGAAAATATCACGATAGAAATCACGCCGAATAATATAAAATATAAATTGTAGGAGAGAAAAACTTATGAAAATTGCAGTTGCTTGCGACCACGGTGGGTTGACCATGAAAAAAGCGGTGATCGAGTATTTGAAGAAACTCGGGCACGAATCTTTGGATTTTGGCACGTACACGACGGATTCGTGTGATTATCCCGATTTTGCGCTGAAAGCGGCGGAATCGGTGGCAAGTGGTGAATGTGAACGCGGAATCGTGGTATGTTCGTCGGGTATTGGGGTTTCTATCGTTGCGAACAAAGTGCCAGGGATTCGTTGCGCGCATTGCCACGACGTATATTGCGCGAAATACACCCGTTTCCACAACGACGCCAATATGATTGCGTTTGGCGAAAAAGTGGTGGGCGTCGGTTTGATGGAAGAAATGGTGAACGCGTTCTTGACTTGCGAATACGAAGGCGGCGAACGGCACGACAGACGTATTGCAAAAATCAAAGCGATTGAAGAAAAATACAGCAAATAAAGACGAATGAAAAAGACTATTATCGCAATCGGCGGAGGCGAACTCCGTGAACGCACAACTTTAAAAATAGACGAATATATTGCAGAGCTTGCAAAAGCGCGCGCAGGGGAAAACAGGGCAAACGCTTTGTTTATCCCTACCGCCAGCCACGATTATATGCCGTATTACAACACCTTTCATAAAGTATATACGAGTGTTTTTAACATAAAAACGGACGTTGCATTGACGGTGTTTAAAGAGCCGGATATGGAAAAAATGAAAGCAAAATTTGAAAAAGCCGACGTTATTTACGTCGGGGGCGGCGACACGGTGTTTATGATAGACAGTTGGAAACAATCGGGATTGTTGCCTTTGATTGAGGATGCGTATCGTCGCGGCGTGATTTTGGCTGGACTTTCCGCAGGCGCAATTTGTTGGTTTTCGGATATTTACACCGATTCGGAAACGGTCAACGGCAAGGGCGAAGAAAAGTATTCTATGTTTAAAGGGTTGGGCTGGATAGACGGAATAATTTCTCCGCATTATGGCGCAAGAATGCTTGACTTTGATAAAATTGTGTGTTATAATTACGACTGTGCTTTGGGGATTGAGGACGACGCGGCGCTCGTGATAGAGGACGGCGAAATCGTAAAAAGCCTTTCAAGCGGTGGCAAAGCGTGGCGGTTGGAAAGAAAGAACGGCGTTTTAGAAAAGACAGAAATTTGATAAAATCGGGAGCGATTCCGTTTTTATAATTGGTGGATTGGCGTACGCGCCCATCTCGGAGTAAAGGTTCTCCGTGTAAAAATGAAAAACCTAAATACAAGCGGATGTGGCGAAATTGGCAGACGCGCAGGTTTCAGGTTCCTGTGGGTAACTCCGTATGGGTTCAAGTCCCTTCATCCGCACCATTTTTTAGGGCAAAAACAAGCGTTTTTGCTCTTTTTTTTCGCCAAATCCGCTAAAAAGAATCGATTTTTCCTTGTTTTTACCCAAATCTTGGGAAAAAATTGGGAAAGTTTGAAACGTTAGAGTGTAGGTTTTATAAGGCTTTCAGCATTTTCAACCGGATATTTATACTCGAATTTTTTAATTTCTTCCAGTTGATATTCTTCGTCGTAATGCATATAATGCAATTCGTTTACGTCGTCGCGACTGGGTTTGTGCCCAAGCCAAAACTCAACGAGTGGTTTCGGGATTCCTGCGGTTCGGGCTCGAACGTTAAATGTATGTCGCAGCTCGTGCAAGGTATGCCCTGGACAAAGCTCTTTAAAAACGGCAGAAAGCGTATCGTCCCGTACTTGTGGTATGTCTCCAATCGGCATATACAACCGTAACATCGGCGATATTGGAATTTTTCGAAATTTATCAGGATGTCCCATCCGTTGTTTTGCCGACTGTACCGTTACGAAGTTTTCGTCGATAGATACGCTTTTCAATTCAGATCTTCGAAGCCCGGTGTAAAGAATGACAATGAAAGTATACTTATACGGGCTGTCCGTTTCAAAAAGACGGTTGATAAAGGCGATTTCCTCTTCCTTAGTCAAAGGCTGTTTTTCTTTAGAGAGGAAAAACGGTTTCTTTACGTGGTGCATCGGAGAGTACGGCAACCATTTCGGCGTAGCATACGTGAATATCGTTCCAAGCAACGTAAACAGTTTTCCCGTCGTTCGATTCGCGCCTTTGTCGTTTAAAAATTTTTGAATATCCATACTATCGATTTTATCAATTTCTTTATCTCCAAAAGCTGGGTAAATGTGATTCTTTAAAAGTCGAGCATAATCTTCGTAAGTAATTTGTTTAACGTAGGGCTTGGATACGTTTTCTAACCATTCGTTGGCAAAATTTTGGAAAGTGGGCGTTTTTGGCGCTTTCCTGTTGCGTATAGCAGCAGGCATATACAGCTTTTCCATGAATTTTTCTTTCGCTTTCTCCAAATCTTTGGAAGAGGCAGCAATCGCTTCGCCGTTGATTGTTACGCGTATTTCGTAATATTTTCCATTTTTTAAACGGATATGCGCAACGGCTTTTTGAGTTTTAAATAGTTTTTGAAATTTTTTAGGCATCTTTTTTATCTCCTGTTCGGTAAAATGTAAGATGCTTTCTTTCGTATTCCTCTTTTCTTTTTTTACTGGGAACGGTATCACCTTTCCCGTGTCGGTGTTCTCCACGAGGGCGAAAAGCGATCGCCGTTCAACGGCGTTTTCTTCGTGGATACGGTGCCGTTCGATAACGTCAAGAATCAATCTTGCGGCTTGTTCAAGTGTTTCAAAATCTCTTTCGGTAAACATGTTGTTACCTTCCTATGTGTGTATTTACGTTTTCACGCATAGGAAAATGTTACCATAAAAAATTTGATTTGCAACAAAGGGGATTTTGCGAGAATTTATAACATAAATTCTTCGCAACTTTCCTTTTGTGTGTGATCACCTCCTAAAAAGTGTTTTTTAAGCGGCTGTTTTTTTCAAACAGTCGCTTTTATGATTTATATTTCCAAATCCGACATCGGATTTTTTAAATGGAAGAACAGTGCGGTAGAATAATTCTCCTTTGTGTTATCCTACGATTTTTCCTGCAGTTACTGACCAATAACGTGTCTTTTCAATATTTCCCTCTTCATAAAGTTTAGAAAGCCTATCTGCTGATAAAGAAAATGTATATGTTTCTCCTGCTTCGGCAAGAGGAGCGATATAGAATTCCCATTCGGCACGAGTCTGACCGTCTAATGTTTTTACCGAAACGGTAATTTCCAAATGTTCTATATCGCAATGGGGAATGACTGTATATACATAGTAATTATCGTCAAATTCCGAAGAAATCGTGATATCGTCGTTACGAGCAATAGTAGGATCTCCAAATAAGAAATTACGAAGTTCTATAGCGCAACCAGTAAACGTGCAGAGAATCATTGTAAGGCTTATTAGCAAAGCAACGAAACGCTTGCGTAAATGTTTCATAATAAAAGTTCTCCTTTGTGTTTTATGCTTTTCTTTTGTTAGTGGATTCTTCTTGTTCTTCCAGGCGGATTTTTGCATAGGAAGAAACGTGCATTTTGTTTTTTAAGTTTAATCGTCGGAAATTTTCCAATAATTCTTTTTCCTCTGCGGACAAATTGTCCGTAGGGGATTTTTCTTTTTGGATGGTAATATTTCCGAAATCGTCAGAACGACCCGAAAGATAATCAATTGAACAATTAAAAAAGTCCGCTAATTTTGATAAGACATCAAGAGGCGGAACAGCACCATTGTTTTCGTAAGCCCAAATACTTTTACTCGTAGTATTGATTTTTTCGGCAAGTTCTTTCTGTGTTAATCCACATTCACAGCGTAATTCTTTAATGCGAAGCATAAAAATTCCCATTTTTTTCTTATATTATCTAATTTTTTTAGAAAAAAGTCTTGACAATCTAACAAAAATAGATTATAATAACGTTAATCTAATTTTAATAGATTTCTTAAAAGAAATCAAATTCATTCAAAATAACCCCAAAAGAACGGGCAGAAACGCAAAAAAAAACGCTTGCCAGCAGGTAAAGCGAAAAAATAAAAGGATAGGTAAAATAAAATGGAAAAAAACAGGTTAAGGCAAATCGAGTATTTATTCGAGCATTTAGATTTAGCTCGATTAGAGTTGGAAGAAATCGCAGAAGATATGTTTGCGGAAATGAGCGAAGAAGAACGAAATCAAGAACGGCAAGAGGGCGAGCCTGCAAGCGAACACGATTTGGTTATCGCTGCTTGTGAAAATTTAGTAAATGAAGTTCTTGTCGATTTGAAAGAGTTGTTGGCAAGAAATGGGATTGAAGTAATAAGGACAGGGATAGATAATTAAAAGACAGCCTTACGCTCGCGAAAAACGCAGGGTTTGAAGGTGTGGAACTAGCGTTAAATGGCGAAAGTGAACTTTCTTTACATTCCAAAGAATGTGAGATAAAAGCTGTAAGAAAACAGGCAGAAGATTTGGGGCTGAAATTATACAGTCTTTCTAGTGGGCTTTGCTGGGATTATCGTTTAAGCGACGACGATGCGAAAATGCGTCAAAAAGCAAAGGATATGATTAAAAAGCAGCTGGAAACGGCTAAAATTCTCGGAGCGGATACGATTTTAGTTATCCCCGGTGTGGTAAACGTAGAGTTTTCTATGCCCGAAAAGAAAGTTGCGTACGACGTGGTTTACGAACGCGCGTTAGAGGGAATTAACGAATTGAAGGTTGACGCAGAGAGCTTGCAGGTGAATATAGGTTTGGAAAACGTATGGAACAAATTCTTGCTCTCGCCTATGGAAATGCGTGATTTTATAGATAAAATTGGGAGCGATTACGTGGGCAGTTATTTGGATATTGGTAATACGCTTTATTGCAGTTATCCCGAAGATTGGATACGTATTTTAGGTAACCGTATCAAAAAAGTACACTTCAAGGATTATAGAATGCAAGCAGGCGGTTTGCACGGATTTGTGGATTTGCTGGCAGGCGACGTGGATTATCCCGAAGTGGTAAAGGCATTGAATGAAATCGGGTATGACGATTGGGTTTCGGCTGAAATGATACCGAATTACAAACATCATACGGGCGCAATTATTTACAATACGTCTTACGCAATGGATAGAATTTTAGGGAGGAAATAAAATGTTAAAAGTAGGTTTAATCGGTTGTGGATTTATGGGTGCAATGCACGCAAATTGTTATAAGAATATCGAGGGCGTAGAAGTTGTTGCATTTGCGGATATCCGTAAAGAAAAAGCGGAAGAACTTTCCGCAGGTACGAATGCGACGATTTACGGCGACGGTAAGGAGTTGATTGCAAACGCAAACGTGGATATCATTGATATTTGCTTGCCTACGTTTTTACACGCAGAATACGCAATGCTCGCAATGGAAAAAGTAAAATACGTGTTCGTAGAAAAGCCCGTTGCGCTTACCGTTGAGGAAGGCAAAGCTATGCTGGCAAAGAGTAAGGACACGGGTGCGCAGGTACAAGTTGGACAGGTTATTCGTTTTTGGGACGAATATGTAGAGCTTAAAAAGATTGTAGAAAGCGGTGTTTACGGAAAAGTTATCAACGCGAATTTCCGTCGTTTAAGCCCTCGGCCCGATTGGGGCTGGAATAATTGGCTGCTGAATTATAAATTGTCAGGAGGCGCAGGGCAGGATTTGCATATCCACGACGTGGATTACGTGTTGTCGGTGTTTGGTCAGCCGAAGAATTTTTATTCGGTGAAGAACGTGAACGGCGAGAAAAATTCGTACGTGAATACGATAATGCAATACGACGATTTCGTGGTCGGCGTAGAGGGTACTTGGGATTTGCCTGCGAATTATCCGTTTACAGCCACGTTCCGCGTAGTATTTGAAAATGCGGTTGTGGAGAACGCAGGCGGTAAGTTTATGCTTTATACGAAAGATGGCGCGTCGGAAATCAAAATGGATAAAAAAGAACTTGTTGGTGGCGTCGAGGGCGGTAATATTTCCGATTTGGGCGGTTATTACAACGAACTTGTATATTTCACGGACAAAGCAAAGAAGGGCGAAAAGATAGACAAAGCAACTCTTTGCGACGGTGTGTCGTCTTTGGAATTCTTATTAAAGGAGCTTTCGTTTCATGCTTAAAGTAGGTATTGTCGGTTGCGGAAATATCTTTACAATGCACGCAACTTCTTGCGATTATTTAAAAAACGCAACCCTTGTCGGAGTTTGCGATATTAAAAAGGATAGGGCGGATAAAGCTGCGCAAAAATATGGCGTGCAGGCGTATTACGATTATAAAGAATTGATTGATAAAGAGAAAATCGATATCGTACATATTTGCGTTCCGCACTATTTGCATCCGATTATTTCTAAATACGCCTTAGAACACGGTGTACACGTGTTATGCGAAAAGCCGATGAGTATCAAATACGAAGATGCCGTTGAAAACGTTGCGCTTGCGGAAAAGATGGGCGTGAAATACGGTATTATTTTTCAATGCCGTTTCAACGATACCTCGCGTTTGATTAAAGAAAATATTGTAAACGGAAAGTTGGGTAAGGTGTTATCTGCGCGCGTGGTATTAACTTGGTGTAAACCTGACGAATATTATTCGCTTTCCGATTGGAAAGGCACTTGGGATAAAGAAGGTGGCGGCGTTATTATCGACCAAGCCATTCACTCGATTGATTTGGCGAATTGGTTTATAAATGACGAGCCGATTTCTGTGCAGGCGCATCTTGCAAATCGCGGACATTCAATAATGGAAGTGGACGATACGGGCGAGGGCTTTATCCGTTATAAAAACGGCGCAACGCTTTCGTTTTGGGCAATGAACAATTACGCTTGCGACGAGGCTATTGAAATCCGATTGTGTTGTGAAAAAGGCAAGGCGTATATGAGTTATGACGACGCTCGGGTTGAGTTTAACGACGGTACGGTGCTTTCTACCAAGCAAGGCGCAGGGGATATCGTTTACGAGAACGGCAAGGATTATTGGGGGTTCCAACATATCCGCGAGATTGCCGATTTTTACGACGCCGTAGAAAACGACAGAGAACCGTTTATCAGCGGAAAAGAGGCGTTGAAGATTCAAAAATTAATCTGCGACATTTACGAGAAAGGTAGACCGTAAAGAAGATAGTGAAAAGAAAATCCGGGTGTTTCATAAAAACGACTCGGATTTTTTATTTGCTCTAAAAAATACGAAATAGTTATCCTTTCACTACGCAAATTTTACTAGGCGGTAAATAAAGAAAAGCAAAACGGTTGAAATCTTTAAGGATCTGTGCTATAATATTTCTAAAGGGGGATTTTTTTATGAAAATCGTAATCGTGGGCGGAGTCGCAGGCGGTGCAACTGCGGCGGCAAGAATAAGAAGGTTAGACGAACGTGCGGAAATTATCATTTTCGAGCGTTCGGGCTTTATTTCATACGCAAACTGCGGTTTGCCTTATTATATCGGTGGTGTTATCGCGGATAAGGAAGATTTGACCTTGCAAACGCCCGAAAGTTTTTATCGGCGTTTCAAAATCGTAGCGAAAGTCAATCACGAAGTAACGGATATTGATGTTCAAAACAAAACCGTTTCCGTAATCGATTTAAAAACGGGAACGAGCTTTACCGAAAATTACGATAAGCTGGTTTTATCGCCTGGCGCAAAGCCGATTTTGCCTGATTTTTACGCCGAAAACGAAAGAGTATTCACGCTCCGCACCGTAGAAGATACACTCAAAATCCGCGCGTTTGTAGAGCAAAAACAACCGAAGACTGCCGTTATTATAGGCGGTGGGTTTATCGGTTTGGAAACGGCGGAAAATCTTGCTCAGCTTGGAATCAAAACGACGGTTATTCAGCGAGGTAATCATCTTTTGCCGACGGTTGACTGCGATATGGCGTCCTTTATCCACGCTAATTTCCGTTATCACGGCGTACAAATTTTACTCAACGCCAACACGGAAAAATTGACGACAAACGGCGAGCAAATATCGCTAGAAACCGATAACGGAAATAAACTCAACGCGGACATGGTGGTGGTTTCCGTCGGTGTTATCCCCGAAAACACCCTTGCGAAAAAAGCAGGATTAGCGCTTGGCGTAAAGGGCGCAATCAAGGTCAATGCGAAAATGCAAACGTCCGTTCCCGATATCTATGCGGTGGGGGATGCGGTGGAGGTAAAACATTTTATCACCGAGCAAGATTCGCTTGTTTCCTTGGCAGGACCTGCCAACAAGCAAGGGCGTATTGCTGCCGATAATATTTGCGGATTGAACAGCGAATATAAGGGCTCGCAAGGCTCGTCCGTGTTGAAACTGTTTGATATGACGGTAGCGACGACGGGCATTAACGAACGGCAAGCCAAAGAAAGCGGTATAGAATACGAAAAGGTGATTTTAACGCAAAACTCGCACGCGGGGTATTATCCGAACGCAACGGCAATGACGGTGAAACTCCTTTTCGGAAAGGAAACTTATAAGATTTTGGGTGCGCAAATCGTCGGCTATGACGGCGTAGATAAACGCATTGACGTGATTGCAACCGCCATTCGTGCAGGTATGAAAGCGGACGAATTAAAGGATTTAGACCTTGCGTACGCTCCGCCGTATTCGTCGGCGAAAGACCCCGTCAATATGGCAGGTTTCGTTGCGGACAATATCAAAAACGGTGTCGTAAAGCAGTTTTATTATGAGGAAATCCCTGCGTTAA
>JAFTPE010000043.1 GCA_017463425.1 Clostridia bacterium
ATATGATATTGACATTTCCACCTTGTGTGTGCTAAACTAAATGTGTCGTTAGTTTGATTTTTCAATTTTAACGTCCTCCTTTCGTGCTTACTTGTGTACGGTTGCCAGCCTACATTTAGTTTAACACAAAGGAGCTTTTTTGTATATCTTTCATACACGAGAATCTAAAGTTTTTTGCCCCCTGCATAGCAGGGGGTTAATTACGCCCGTGCAAAAAATCGCACGGGCGTTTGGTATAAGTGAAAGAGCGACTACACAACGTAGTCGCTCTTTTAAAAGGAGGGCTAATGAAAAACTAAGCCTGTAAACTTTTAAACGATATTAGTACATTCCGCCCATATCACCGCCTGCAGGAGCCATAGGCGCGGGAGGGGTAGGAATATCCGTTACGATACTTTCCGTGGTAAGAAGCGTGGATGCAACGGACGCCGCGTTTTGCAATACGGAACGGGTAACTTTCGTAGGGTCGATAATACCGCATTCAACCATATCGCAATATTTATTATTCAAAGCATCGAAACCGCAGTTTGCTCTCTTAGAGGAAAGCACTTTGTCAACGATAACCGAGCCGTCAAGCCCAGCGTTTTTCGCAATTTGTCTGATAGGTTCTTCCAACGCTTTCAAAACGATAGCTGCGCCTGTTTTTTCGTCGCCGCTTAAAGATGCAACCAATTTCTTGATTACGGGTACAGCGGAGAGGAGTGCGCTTCCGCCGCCGGGAACGTAACCTTCTTCCACAGCAGCTCTGGTAGCAGCCAACGCGTCGTCGATACGCAATTTCTTTTCTTTCATTTCAACTTCGGTTGCAGCGCCAACGCTGATAACCGCTACGCCGCCAGCCAACTTCGCCAATCTTTCTTGCAACTTTTCTCTGTCGTAATCGGATTTGGTTTCTGCAATTTGCGATTTAATAGACGCGATACGTGCTTTGATATCTTCAGCCGCGCCTGCGCCGCCAACGATCGTCGTATTTTCCTTGTCTACGCGAACGGTAGTCGCTCTACCCAACATATCGGGCGTAACGTCTTTAAATTCAATGCCAAGGTCGGAGGAAATCACTTCGCCGCCCGTCAAAACTGCGATATCGCGCAACATTTCCTTTCTTCTGTCGCCAAATCCAGGAGCTTTTACAGCGACGGAGTTAAATACGCCTTTCAATTTATTGACAATCAACGCAGCCAATGCGTCGCCTTCCACGTCTTCTGCGATAATAAGGAGCTTTGCGCCTTGTTGAGCAAGGGGTTCAATTACGGGAAGAATTTCTTGTAAATTGGAAATTTTCTTGTCTGTAATCAAAATATACGGATTTTCCAACGTTGCTTCCATTTTATCCGTATTGGTTACCATATAAGCAGATGCGTAGCCACGGTCAAACTGCATACCCTCAACGGTATTGAGCTCGGTGTGCATGGATTTGCCTTCTTCAACGGTAATAACGCCGTCTTTGCCTACGATTTCCATAGCCTTTGCAATCAAAGCGCCTACTTCGGGATCGCCAGCGGAAATCGAAGCGGTTTGTTCGATAGCTTTATTGCTTTCAACCGCTTTGGAAATGCTCTTTAAATGTGCTACGGTTTCGTCAACCGCCTTTTTAATACCGTCTTTTAAGATGATAGGATTTGCGCCTGCGGCAAGGTTTTTCAAGCCTTCGCGTACGATTGCTTGAGCCAAAACCACAGCCGTCGTCGTACCGTCGCCCGCAACGTCGTTGGTTTTCGTCGATACTTCTTTTACAAGTTGCGCGCCCATATTTTCAAACGGATCGTTGAGTTCGATTTCCTTTGCAATCGTAACCCCGTCGTTGGTGATGAGGGGAGCGCCGAACTTTTTATCCAACACAACGTTTCTACCCTTAGGCCCAAGGGTAATTTTAACGGTATCAGCCAAAATGTTTACACCTGTTTCAAGAGCTTTTCTTGCGTCTTCTCCATATTTAATTTGTTTAGCCATTTTATATTCTCCTTAATCGATTATTATATATTTCAGTCTTCCACAACAGCGAGAATATCGCTTTGTTTGATAATGGTAAATTCTCTACCGTCTACTTTGAAATTAGAACCTGCATAATTCGAGCAAAGCACTTTATCGCCTACTTTTACTTGCATTACGATTTCTTTTCCATCAATAATACCGCCGGGACCGACTGCTACGACTTGGCAAGTTTGGGGTTTTTCCTGTGCTGCGGTAGGAAGATAAAAACCGCTCTTGGTCTTTTCTTCAACCGTTACGCTTTCTACGACAACTTTGTCGAATAAAGGTTTGATATTCATAATAAAATCCTCCGAAATTTCTATGGCGTAAAACGCCTTTATTTTTTATACAGATATATTATAAACAGTTTTTATACGCCGTCAAACAAAAAAAGTGGAAAAAATCGGAAAAATTTTTTAAGTTTTTCATTAAGACTTAAAAAAGCATAAAAATTCACTGAAAAGGGTGTGGAATTTTTAAAACGTCTGTTAAAGAATTGCTTTTCAAAAAAAAATATGATATAATTTAAAGGTATTAATGTCGTACGAACAAAGGAGAAAGTCTATGTCAATGGATAAGTGGGACAAAAGATTTATGCAATTAACCGAAACTGTGGCTACTTGGTCGAGTTGTTTTCAACAAAATCGCCACGTCGGCGCGGTAATTGTAAAAGACAAACGCGTGATGGCCACGGGGTATAACGGCGCGCCTGCAGGAATTAAAAGTTGTGAAGAAAAAGGGGAATGTATCAGAAGAAAACTCAATATTCCCAGCGGCACGCAACACGAATTATGTTTTGCGGTACACGCCGAACAAAACGCCGTCATTCAAGCGGCAAAACACGGAATCAATATCAACGGTTCGACGTTGTATTGTACCCACCAGCCATGTGTAATCTGCGCAAAAATTGTTATCAATGCAGGCATTACTCGCGTGGTATATAAAAACGGTTATCCCGACGAATTTTCCCTGCAAATGTTTAACGAGGCGAACGTCGTCGTGGAAAAATATGAAGAATAAATTATAAAGGAAGTGTAATTATGAGCAATCCTATCGTTACGTTTGAAATGGAAAACGGCAAAACGTTTAAAGCAGAGCTTTATCCCGATAAAGCCCCCAATACAGTCAACAATTTTTTATCCCTTGTCAATAAAGGTTTTTACGATGGCATTATTTTTCACCGCGTTATCGCCGGATTTATGATTCAAGGCGGCGATCCCGACGGCAGAGGTACGGGTGGACCCGGATATCATATAAAAGGCGAATTTTCCTCTAACGGTTTTACCCAAAACGATATCGCGCACGTTCGCGGCGTATTGTCTATGGCGCGCGCGCAACATCCTGATTCAGCCGGGTCGCAATTTTTTGTAATGCACGAGGACGCGGATTATTTAAACGGTCAGTACGCGGCGTTTGGTAAAGTGATTGAAGGAATGGAAACGGTGGACGAAATCGCCAACGTAAAAACCGATTGGAGTGATCGTCCTTACGAAGAACAAAAAATGAAAAAAGTAACAGCAGAAACGTTCGGCCTTTCTTACGACGAACCTACGAAAGCATAAAGGACGGAAAGTATGTCAGATTACAGCATTTATACAAATCCTTTAATCACGCGTTATGCAAGTAAAGAAATGCAACACGCTTTCTCGGATGAAAAGAGATTTAAATTGTGGAGAAAGTTGTGGATAGCGTTGGCGGAATCGGAAATGGAACTTGGATTGCATATCACGCAAGAACAAGTGGACGAATTGAAATTATACGCCGAAGATATTGATTACGAACTTGCGGCAAAATTTGAAAGAGAAGTCCGCCATGACGTTATGGCGCACGTAAAAGCGTACGGCGAATACGCAAAAAAGGCAATGCCGATTATTCATCTTGGCGCAACCAGCTGTTTCGTAAATTGCAACGCAGAAGCGATTATGCTGGACGAGGCGTTGGAGATTTTATTAAAAAAGCTCGTTAACGTAATGGAAAAATTGAAAAATTTTGCATTACAATATAAAGACATGCCTACGCTTGGATTTACGCATTTGCAACCGGCGCAATTAACGACGGTTGGAAAACGCGCAACCCTTTGGTTGCAGGATTTAGAGATGGATTACGTGAATTTGATCCATTTAAAAGATTCGATTAAACTTCGTGGTGTCAAAGGTACGACGGGTACGCAAGCCAGCTTTTTAGAACTCTTTGACGGCGACGAAGAAAAAGTGAAAGAATTAGAAAAACGCGTCGTGCAAAAAATGGGTTATGAAAACGTGTACGGGGTTACCGGGCAAACGTATCCAAGAAAACTCGATTATAATATTTTATGCGTTCTTTCGCAAATCGCCCAAAGCTCGTATAAATTTTCCAATGATATTCGACTTTTGCAGAGCATGAAAGAAATCGAAGAACCGTTTGAAAAGAAACAAATTGGGTCTTCGGCGATGGCGTACAAACGCAATCCTATGCGTTCCGAACGTATCGGAGCTTTGGCGCGTTTTGTTATTTCTTTGCCGACAAACAGCGCGATTACGTCGTCTACGCAATGGTTTGAACGTACTTTGGACGATTCGGCAAACCGTCGTATCGTCAACGCGCAAGCGTTTTTGGCGGTAGACGCGATTTTGAACGTGTATATGAACGTGGCGGAAAATCTTGTCGTGTACGAAAAGGTAATTGCAAAACACATTCGAGCAGAATTGCCTTTTATGGCGACGGAAAATATTATGATGGAATGTGTAAAAGCAGGTGGGAATCGCCAGGAATTGCACGAACGTATTCGTGTTTTATCTATGGAAGCAGGTAAAAACGTTAAGGTCGAAGGCGGTGAAAATAACCTTATCGAGCTTATAAAACAAGACGAAATGTTTGCGTCGGTTTGGGAGCATATTGACGATATTTTAGACGCGAAAAACTTTATTGGACGCGCGCCGATGCAAACGAAAGAATTTATCGAAAACGAAATCGACCCGATATTGCAAAAACACGCCGATTGGCTTGGGGAAAAAGGCGACGTACGCATTTAAAAACTACGCATTTAAAAAAGAGGAGGCGAAAAATGATATACGATATTGCGGGTTTACGCATCAATATTGATAACAAATGCGCGTATACAACGAGGTTTTGTCAAGCATACGTATCGGAAGACCAAGTTTCGCCTTACGATATTTACGCTACTGTTACTAAGGAAGAATTTTTAGAAGAAAAGGAAAAATCAGCGAATTTTTCCGATGGATATATCGAAAATATTTGTTTGTATCGCAGTATTTGTAGGCAAATTCCTACGCTGGGGCGTATGTTGTTACACGCCGCCGTACTTGAATACGACGGTAACGGATACGCGTTTTTAGGCAAAAGCGGTACGGGAAAATCCACGCACACGGGGCTTTGGTTAAAACACGTACCTTCGTCTAAAATTGTCAACGGAGATAAACCGATTTTGCAATACGTAGATCCGCAGTTTATCGTTTACGGTACGCCTTGGATGGGAAAAGAAGGTTTGGGGTGTAATTCAAAAGCGCCGTTAAAAGCGCTCTGCTTTTTAGAACAAGCCAAAGAGAATTCGATAAAAAAACTCAGCAATGCAGAGGTATCCGCGCGTTTGTTTACGCAGGTATTGTTGCCTGAGGAAGAAGAAAACGTAATTGCAACGTTGGATTTACTTGATAAAATGATTTGCAATACGCCTGCGTATTTGTTAAAATGCGATATTTCAGAAGAGGCGGTAAAGACTTCTTTTGAAACGTTGACAAGTACGGCGTATGAAGATAGAAAATAAATTTTTAGGGGTTAAAAAATATGAAGATTAAAAAGGGATTTGTTGTAAGGGTAGTTGGCGGTGAAAGCGTCGTTGTACCCGTAGGCGAATTGAGTAAAACGTTTCACGGTATGATTAACTTGAATGAAACAGGCGCGTTTTTGTGGAATTTTTTCACGGAAGAACATACGATAGACGAGGGTGTTGCGGCGCTTTGCGGCGAATACGAAGTAGATGAAGAACGCGCGCGAGTAGACGTAGAAAAGTTTGCGGAAATTATTACTCAAAACGGTTTTATCGAATAAAGAGTTATTTAAAATGGATACAATTTCGAGCGAAAAAAAGACAATTGAACAGGTGTTGGCTGAAAATGGCGCGTATATCGGTCCGACGGTAGGCGTTAGTATGTTGCCGCTTTTAAAAACTCGTCGCGATACGATTGTGGTAAAGCCGAAAACAGAACGTTTGCAACGTTTGGATGTGGCGCTGTATCGCCGCGGCGACGCGTACGTATTACATCGGGTGCTGCAACCCATTGAAGGTGGATATATCATTCGTGGAGATAATTGTTATTCAGACGAAAAAGTACCTGAAAATGCTGTTATTGGCGTTTTAACAGAATTTTTCCGCAAGGGTAAACACGTGTATTGTACGGACAAACGGTATATTCGTTATGCCAACAGACGGATAAAAACGTATAAAATCCGTCGTTTTTTCGTGATATTGAAAAGCAAAGCAAAAGCGGCGGTAAAAAAGATAATCGGAAGAAAATAGACACTTGTAAATCATCAAACATAAATATATAGGGTATAGGGGAATTATGGAAAAGACAAAGGCAACGGAATCAGCAAAAATATGGTTAAAAAAAGAAACGCGCCCGTATTGGACGTTTATTCTTTTTTTAACTTTTTTTACCGTTGTCGCAACGTTGTTATCTTTGGCATTTGCCTATATGATGCGCTATCTCATCAACAGCGCAAGTGATGGAAAAGTAAAGCAGTTATGGCTTTTTACAATCGTCATTTTAGGTTTGTTGCTTTTACGGATTGCGCTAAAAACCTTTACGAACTATCTTTCGGAAAAATTACGGGCGCGTATGGTTGTAGGATTGCGAACGAAACTGTTTGCTAAAATTTTACGCTCGGATTACGCGAGATTACAAGAATATCACAGCGGAGAATTGTTAAATCGCTTGACGACGGATATACAAGAAGTTTCGGCTTATACGGTGGGATTGTTACCATCTATTGCAGGAATGATAACCCAATGTATCGGTGCAATTGTGGCTTTGATGACCATTGATCCCATTTTTACAGCCGTTTACGTAGTTTGCGGCGGCATTTTTGGTGGGATTACGGCTCTTTTCAGAAAACAAATGAAAAAGAGTCAAAAAGACGTATTGCAATCAGACGGAGAATTTCGCGCGTTTATGCAAGAGGGGGTTCGTTCAACGTTGACCATTAAGGCGTACGGCGCGGAAACAAAAACGGAAGAAAAGGTTAAACGCTTTGCCGATTGCTATTACCAAAAGCGAATGAAACGAAACGCGTTATATGCTTTTATGAATTGTATATTTTCAACTCTTAGCAATTTTGGTATGATTCTTGCCGTGGTTTGGTGCAGTATCAGCGTTTTAAACGGCAACGACGATTACGGTTCGATTTTGTCCGTTATATTATTATTGATGCAATTACAGCACCCGTTTTCGGCGTTTTCGTCGATTATTCCTGCGTATTACGCTCGACTTACCAGCGGAGAACGGTTGTCGGAAATAGACGAACTTCATTGCGAAGTTTTGGCGTTGCAAGATAAAAATTATGAGTTTTTAACGCATATTATTTTTGAGAATTTGACGTTTACCTATGGAAGAAACGACGTTTTATGCGGAGCGAACGCAAAAATTCAGAAAGGCGAAATCGTATGTTTAACAGGTTCGTCAGGCGCAGGGAAAAGTACGCTTTTTAAATTATTGTTGCAGGTATTTGTTCCAACCGACGGCAAAATTTTTCTCTGCGGACACAACAAAGAGGAACAAATAGAATTGTCCGCAAAAGATAGAGGATTGTTTGCATATGTTCCGCAAGGCAATTTTTTGTTTTCGGGAAGTATTTATGAAAACTTGACATTCTTTTCCAATGAAAAGGACGAAAATGTGTTGAAAGAACGTGTAAGAGAAGGGATAAAAACGGCGTGCGCTGAATTTGTTTGGGATTTGCCAAGTGGGTTGCAAACACAGTTGACGGAAGACGGAGGAGGTTTGTCGGAAGGACAATTACAACGTCTTGCCGTGGCAAGGGCAATCGTATCAGATAGGCCGATTTTGTTGTTAGATGAGGCGACTTCTGCGCTTGATAGTGAAACGGAAAAGACGTTGTTGCAAAATATTAAAAATTTACAAGGAAAAACCTGTCTTATCGTAACGCACCGCCCGGCTGCTCTTGAAATTGCCGACGAAATATTACACGTAGAAAATGGAATCATTGTAAAAAAATAACGGAGTAGGCGTATGAAAAAAATATGGAAAATTATTTTTGCTATATTCATTGTTCTTTTATTGATTCCAATCCCTCTAAAAATGAAAGACGGCGGTTCGGTAGAATATAAGGCAATTTTATACAGCGTAACCGACGTGCATAGAATAAAACCGCCCGATTCACCCTCTCAAACAGAAATAGAATATTACGAGGGGATTCAAATCAAAATTTTAGGTTTTGAAA
>JAFTPE010000044.1 GCA_017463425.1 Clostridia bacterium
AATTAAAATTTTTTTCAACTTTTTTTCAAAAAAAGCCGAAAGAAATCAAAATTTTTCAGGTATATATATAATCGACCATTATTTTACAAGGCGAAACGTTCTTCCACTTCAAAATTCAGTCCAAACTGTTCGGCATATTCCCAATCCGCAATCATTTCCAAACCCTCCACGTACGCAGTTTTTTCCCCATAGGCAAACTGATCGTCCGTTTTGTTTTTGTCCACGTCCTGCAATTCGTCAAGATAATACGTGAACAATGCAATCATTTGCGCCAACACTTCTTCCGCCGTTTTCTTCATTTGTTCCTTTTTCTCATCACTTCCAATTTATGACTTTATTTTACCACATTTTGCGCTTTAAAAATTTCCAAAATTTGGAAATTTTTACATTATTTTATGTGATATGATATATTTATGAATACGAAAGAAAGATGTCCTCAATTAAAAACAATAGAACTGTTGATTATCTACAAATTACAACAAAACACACCTGACAGCAAACCCATACGCGAATCCTACGAATACACGCGAAATCATTTCGCCGACGAAGATTTTTTACACGGTTGCCAATACAAAGATTTAATCGAGGCAATTTATTTAAAAGATTTTTACAAAAATCACACCGTTCGAGCATTGGAACTGCATTTTCATTTAGATACGAAAACATTGTTGGAAGTGAGAAAAAGTTATCTTCAACTGTTTTCAAAACATTTTCTTTCTTTGGACGAAAACACAGAAAATTATCGAATTTTATTATATCACGCCTTAATAAACGAAGAAAATCCCCCGTCTATTCAACGTTGAATAGACGGGGTTGTTTAGTTTTTTATTTAAGTGTTTGTCATTTGCCGATACTTTTCAAAATACCTTTGTCCCAATTCGTACAACGCCTCGCGGCAAAAATGAGCGTCGTCGCCGTTGCCTACCGCTTGGTTATTGGATTGCAATCCCTCACCCGAAACCACAGCAACTTTTTTCAGCGTTTGGCTCACCGCTTGGGTGGCTCGAAAAACGGCAAGACAGCCTGGATTGTTTTTCACGTATTCGTCTACAAAACCGCCCGCGATAATCGGGAACGAATACGCCGAATATTTATTTTGTACGTCCGTAAAAAACGAGAGCAGGTTTTGATAATATTCCTCGTATAATTCGCTATCGCTCCCCTCGTTTTCAAAAGCGTCGTGTTCGCCTTGATGCCATAAAAACGCCACGATTTTGCTACCTTTTGCCGAGGTTGCAACGTCCGTCATTTCGTACAACCTATCCGAAAGCACGTCGCCTCGACCCCAATGCCGTTTTTTAAATCCCGTACCACCCACGGCAGCGTTGACAATCAAGATTTTTCTGTTCTTTTTCAACAAACCGCTGTCTATATAACGTTTGGCAAACCACAGGGCAAAATTCCCGTAAACGTGTCCGTCTTTTCGTCTTTCTTTCGCAGGAGCAATTAAAAAGTGCCAAGGTCGTTTGACTTTTAACAGCATTTCCCCGTTCGCGCTTTCTTCAAATCCGTTGTCCTGCGGATCATATAATTGCAAAATCCGTTCGTTTTCTTCAAACATTGGTCCGTTGCCCAGCCCCGTACCCTCGGCGTTGGATTGCCCTGCCAATACGATAATATCATACGCCATAACTTAATACCCCATTATTTTTCCACGCATTTTGATAACTACTTCAAAACATTTCTTCGCGTCGCAAAGCATTGCGTCGGCGTCCCCGATTTTCCCAAACGACAACGCGCCCGCTTCTTCCAAATACGGTTGATACCCCACGTATTTCGCCGACGGGCCTTGACAATTCCGCGCAATACGGACGGTCTTTTTCCCCTCGTAATCTATCGCGGTTATCTCATACGGGGCAGACATGCCCTCGGGTTGAACGTATTCGTCAATGGCGTGGATAAACGTGTTATTGCTAAGGTTTGTGCCGATAAACAAAATTTTACCGCCCAAAGTCAACAATTTTCCATAACAGCCAAACATAGGCACAGGCGATTCCGCGCGGATATCGTCCGCAACGTATTCTTGCGCGCCCTTTCCAAACGCCACAACCGAATGTGATACGTGCATCGAGCGTACGCAGGTTTTATCGCCACGCTCATACGCGCGATTTGCCATTTCTACTGCCGCGCAAGGCACTCCGCCAATGCAGGGCATCGTGTTTTTAACATCAAAAATCGGGGTTTGCCTGATATTGGAAAACGTGTGCGCAGGAATAAATAGCAAACCGTTTTTCACTCTGTCGCAAAGAGCCGAAATCAAAGTTTCTGCGGCGGTTTTCCCCCGTTCAACGCATACCTGCCCCACTGATTTTAAAGAAGTATGCGCTGTTAAGAGGTCAGTTTCCTTTACGCCAAGGCGACGAATTTGTTCCGTCAAATATGCTTGCGTGTACATAATTTCACCTTAATCAAAATAAAATTTCCGCGATAAAAATGGAATTATCGCTGCCGTATTCCATACATTTTTTCCAAGCGCCGATATCGTTTGCGCCGCCGCCGAATTGCATCCATTCGGACGCCACGACAATCCCGCGTTTATCGTCTATATTACAGCAACCGAAATTCCCCAACCTTGCGCCGCGGTTAGGCACGATGATTTTTTCGGTGGCGCGAATTACACGCAAAGAAACAGGATCAACCTCGGCAATAAAAAGCGGCGCGCGGTGTCTAAACACGTGGGCGTTGTCCTCGCCTCGGCGCGTATATACCAGCCACAATTTTCCTCCGCCTACCAGCCAATGCTGTTGCGTGTTGTAATTGCCAACGCTCGCTCCGTCCTCAAAACAAAGCGGTTTCGGCTCGTCAAAATGCAAGCCGTCCTTGCTCTTTGCAAGATATCCGTCGTCGTCGCTACGCAAGCAAATAAAATATTCGCCGTTGTATTTGGTTACAGACGGTTCGCAAAAACCACGCGCCTGTTCCAAAACCAACTTTTCACCGATTTCTTTCGTGCGGAGGGTTTTCCCGTCGAACGAACAACGCAACACCGCAACCCACGTATTGTGTTTTCCAGCCAACATTTCCGCTTTGCTAAATCCATAAACGGGCAAAATCAAATCGCCGTTGTCTTCTTCCACGCATTGCCCCGACCCCGATCCGAAGTTGAAAAATTCTTCTTCGTCCATTTCCAAATACGAAACGGCAGGGAACGTACCCGTTTTTTCGTCGTAAACGGTGTAGGTGGTTTGCCGAGCCTGCGCTTGTAAATATACTTCGTCGTTGTTATGGTAGTAGGTGTTATGCCCGTACATTAACAATTTTCCCGTCTTTTTATGATAAATCGGCATAAAATCGCAGGGAATCATCTCGCGCCCGTCAGGGAGCTTTTGTCTTTGCAACGTCTTATGTTTTTTAAACGGGAACGGGGACGGTTCGAAAGTTTTTCCGTCCGCAATAAAAGTTTCCGTACCGTAAACCGTATCCACGCCCGACAACAGCAACGGACTCGTTTCCACAAACACGTCGCCGTTTGGCAACACCGCGCCCCTTGGCGCAACGTAACAATATTCACCTTCAAAATTCGTCTTGATTTGATGCAATTTGATTTCCATTTTTGATTGTTTCTCCTTGTTTTATTGTCATACCTAATACGATTGCGTAGCAACCGCACGGAGCGTATCTCCTTATTAGAAAGATACACTCGACTACATTCACTACGTTCATTTCGCTCGGTATGACAAACACCTCGCAAGCGTAGTCGAACACGGGGGCAGGTTTCCCCACCCCCCTTTCGTCTGTTCAGTTAAACCCGCCTTTCAACGGTTTTTCTTAGTTGTTATAGTAGCTGATATCGTCGAGTGTATACGTCAATCCATATCCAACTGAAGTTGTCAATCCTTGGTCGTTATAAACCCATACCGCAACAGTAATTAACGTATCTCCCGTATCATAATTAAGCGCCCCTAATTGAGCCGTCGAAATCTTAAATTCAAACATTGTTCCCAACGTTTCTACTGCCATATACGGATTAGCAACCCCCTCAGCAATATCCCCGACTTCTTCAGGCGCTGTTGTATAAATACGCCTCGCTTCTCGCTTTGCCAAAGCGAGAAAAAACGTCCTCTGTCGTCAATTTTTTTAAACAGTACGCCACCTGTTCGTTGATAGGCAAAACCGTCAATTTATCTTTTTTTACGTAATCGAGCAAACCGACTTCCCCTATCGTTTTTACGTCCTTTGCCGTAACGGCAATGCAATATCCTCCCTCGCCCTCGCAACAGGAAAAATGTTTCAATTTCGGCGGTACGATTACCACGCTGTTTTGAAATTGTCTTGTTTCCTTTTCCGTTACGATACAAAGAGGCACGTCCGTTGCAAAGAAAAATTCGTAATACACGTGCGAATGAATGGCTTGGATTTCCTTAATCTCCGCCACACGTCTTTTCGTTGGATACAATAAAAACCCGTCCTTATTATGCGCGATTATTTTCATATCCTCTATCCACGTTGAATTGTTGCTTCGCTGATGTTTCAACTCGTCCATATTCGTATTATAACACAACCGTTTTTAAAAAGCAACGTTTTTAAGATAATTTTTAAACTATACAAAAAAGACATAACTTGCAAAAAATTGTCTTTTCTGAAAATTGAAAATATTTTTAAGATATAGTATACTATTATTAAAAAAGGAGCTGTTTTATGAGAAGAAGTAAGGTGTTAGAAAAAATGAGAAACGGCAATCCTGCCGTTTCAGTCAAATTAAACCTGCGCGACCCTCGTGGCGCGGAGATTGCCGCTATGTGCGGTTTTGATTGTATTTGGTTGGATTTGGAACATTCCCCCAACAGTATAGACCAAGTGGAAGATATCGTTCGGGCGGCAAAAATTTACGATTGCGACGTTATTACGCGTGTGGAAAAAGGCGGATATAACGATTATATCAAACCCCTCGAAGCCGATTCCACGGGGATTATGATCCCGCATTTGATGAGCCTCGCCGAAGCGAAAGAAATCGTTTATTATACAAAGTTTCACCCTATCGGCAGGCGTCCTTTAGACGGCGGAAATGCAGACGGGGCGTATACGCTGCTAGACGGAAAAGAATATATGGAAACGGCAAATCGCGAACGGTTTGTAATCGCGCAGATAGAAGACCCCGAACCTTTGGCTGAATTGGAAGAAATTTGCGCTTTGGAGGGAATCGATATGATTTTCTTTGGTCCTGCCGATTTTACGCAAGGGATAGGAAAACCTTTGCAATTTTCCGACCCTGAAGTAATAAGGGTTCGGGAATTGATTGCTAAAACAGCCAAAAAATACGGAAAATTCGCAGGAACGGTGGGAAATAAGGACAATTTTTACGAGCTTGCCGCGCTGGGATACGATTTTATCAATATTGAATCAGACGTTTGCGCATTGCCGAAAATTTATAAAGAGGCAATTAAAAAAATTAAAAATGGTTAAATTAAACCTATACAATAAAGACATTTCACAAAACAAAACGATAAAAAATTTGAGGGATTTGCTTGCAAGCAAATCCCTCTTTTCAATCTCTTTTTAACGTCGCCTTTCATCATTAGCCGTCTTTCAATTCTTTCAAAGTCATTTGTTCTTGTGGGGTTTCGATATAGGTAAACAATTCGTTCAAATCCTCGCTGACAAAAAACAATTCCATACAATTCCCTCGGATAAAATTCTTTTTCGTCGCCTCTTGTAAAGCGATAATCACTTCGTTATAATACCCGTTGATATTAAAAATCCCAATGGGTTTATTATGCCGACAGAGTTGTTTTAACGTCAAAATTTCAAAAAATTCTTCAAACGTTCCGATTCCGCCAGGCACGATAATAAACGCGTCTGCGTTATCTTCCATTATTTGTTTTCTCTCACGCATGGTGTCAGGCTCGATTAAATCGTTACAAAACGTGCATACTTCCTCTACGTTTTCGTCGTCGAAAAATTTGGGAATGACCCCCAAGATATATCCGCCCTCCGCATGCACGCCGTCCGCCGCTGCGCCCATCAATCCGTTTGCGCCGCCGCCGAACACCAACGAATGTCCGCGTTTCACCATTTCTCTACCCATAGTTTCCACTTTGATTTTATATTCCGAATCAATCGTCGGCGACGCCGCGCCGTATACGCATATCCTCATTTTTTCGCTCTCCTTTTACATAAAATTGCCCGAATCCTAAAACCCGTCTTTATTATTATAATCAATTTTATCGTATTTTGCTCCGTCTGTCAAACAATCAAAGGTATTTTTTTACTTTCTTTACGAAATTTTCATCAAAAATACGCAAGGCAAGGACGAAAATCCTTGTCCTTGCCCGTAAGAGATTTTATATTCCCAACAATTTCATTGCGTTTTCGTGCGTAATTTTATTATACGCAGCCGAACTGATCACGCCGTCTTTTTTCCATTTTTTCAACGTATCAATTAAAGGCACAGGCATATTCGGAAAACAGCAATCCGTTCCAAAATACAGCCTATCTTCAAATTCTTTGACAAATTCC
The DNA here is from genome assembly GCA_017463425.1 of Clostridia bacterium. Taxonomy (GTDB): domain Bacteria; phylum Bacillota; class Clostridia; order Christensenellales; family Borkfalkiaceae; genus Scatosoma. The sequence continues at coordinate 6,457 of JAFTPE010000044.1, forward strand.
GCCGTATATTTTTCGTCGCGAGTCAATGCATTGTACGCCGTAGGGTCTGACAAATCACAATGCAAATGCGGATACCTTCTAAGGAGCTTTGGCATCGCGCCTTCCTCTTTGATAGGGTCGGTGTTGAAATAAAAATTCTCCACCTGCCCCTCGTCCAAAAACTTAAACGGCACGCCTCTCTCGCCCGGTGTTTCTAACCTTGCAATCTCCGCCCAAAATACAGGCCCGTGTCCAAGCATAATCATCTTCGGAAAACGGCGGAGCGTCAATTCTAATTGCGGAAGTCCAGGGTCGTCGTATAACCCGAAATCCCCCGTCAGCTGATCCGAACCGTCGCAAGTTACGGGCAAGCCCACTTTTTCCGCCGCGCGGAACAAATTTTGCACTTTCGGGTCGTCCATGCGCATATTCGGCATCACTTCGCCCAAGCCCTTACAGCCCTTCTCCTTGTAAAATTCCATCAAATCCTCAAACTTTGCAAACGGAGAATTCGTCATTGAACGAGGGTCGATATTGCAAAACGGAATCACTCTGTCGGGATACGCGCGCGCCATATCAATTACGTCCTCCGTATTTTGCGGAACGTATATTTCAGGGCTAACGATAGGCAAAACCACGCTCTTGTCTATTCCCAAACGCTCTTGTTCTTTCAACAATTCCTCTAACGTACAAAACGGCGTTACAAACGGCATTTTGACCCTATACGCATGGGTATGAATGTCTATTAACATACTGTTCTCCTTTTGAAAACAAACGGTTTATCTAATATCGTTTTCGTAAACGGGGAAGCGCGCGCAAAGCGCCTTTACTTCCGCTTTTACTTCCTCAAAACACGCTTCTTTTTCACGAATCACGCGCGCGACGAGCGACGCCACTTTGCGACATTCTTCTTCTTTAAATCCTCTCGTCGTAACGGCAGGCGTACCTACACGCAAACCGCTGGTGATAAACGGCGACGCCGTTTCAAAAGGAATGGTATTCTTGTTTGCAGTAATATGCACTTCGTCAAGCATACGTTCCAAATCCTTACCCGTAACGCCCGTTTCACGCAAATCCAACAACATCAAATGGTTGTCCGTACCACCTGAAACCAAACGGATTCCATTCTTTTTAAATTCGTCTGCCATTGCCGTCGCATTGAGAATAATCTGTCTTTGATACGCTTTAAATTCAGGCGACAAAGCCTCTTTAAACGCAACCGCTTTCGCCGCGACAATATGCATCAAAGGTCCGCCTTGCGTACCAGGGAACACCGCTTTGTCTATTTGCTTTGCATATTCTTCCTTGCACATAATCACGCCGCCGCGAGGTCCACGCAAGGTTTTGTGCGTGGTCGTCGTAACGAAATCGGCGTAAGGCACGGGAGAGGGATGTTCTCCTGCCACAACCAACCCTGCAATGTGCGCGATATCTACCATCATATACGCGCCTACTTTATCGCAAATTTCACGGATACGCTTGAAATCCAAAATTCGAGGATATGCGCTCGCGCCTGAAACAATCATTTTCGGCTTACATTCCAAAGCAATTTTTTCCATCTCGTCGTAATCCAACACTTCCGTTTCGGGAGATACGCCGTAAGAAACGAATTTAAAATAGTTCCCCGAAATATTGACGGGCGAACCGTGCGTCAAATGCCCACCGTGCGACAAATCCATACCCATTACCGTATCGCCGGGTTTGAGCATAGCGAAATACACAGCCGTATTCGCTTGCGCGCCGCTGTGCGGTTGTACGTTACAATGGTCGCAACCGAACAACTGCTTTAAACGTTCTCTCGCCAAATTTTCCGCAATGTCCACGTATTGACAACCGCCGTAATAGCGTTTGGAAGGCAATCCCTCCGCATATTTATTGGTCAGATGCGAACCTGCCGCCGCCAAAACAGCAGGCGACACCACGTTTTCGCTGGCAATCAATTCAATGTTGTCGCGTTGACGACAAAGTTCGTCTTGCATAGCCTCGTAAATTTCGGGGTCAGCAACTTTTAATAAAGACATATCAATCATATTCTATTTCTCCTTTTTTCGTCTTTATTTTTTATTTTTTATTTGTTTATTCTTTTTCAATTATCCTAGCGACACACCCAAGTTTTCCTTCGCCGATATTTTTGAGCGAATGTCCGTGTCCCGACGGCGTAAACGTCGTTGCTCCAGGTCCAATTTCACAAACTTTTCCGTTGTCGTTATACAAACCTTTTCCTGAAATGATGTAATAATTTTCCGTTTCCCCCTCGTGTACGTGATAAGCAACTTCTTCGCCGCAATCGATTTCCACGTAGGAAAACAACCGCACGCGTTTGCTCATACCTTCAAAATCTGCGAGGTTAAACAACGAATATGCGTTTTTCCCCTCGTCGTTATATTCGTATTTCACCCGCAAATCGTCGTGAAATTTTACCATATCCAAACTCCTTTTATCGTATTCTGTTTTTTATTATATCATAATTTTTTACTAAAATCAACGAAATTACAAACAAAAAACGCCTTGTGAATCATTTAACAAGACGTTTTTTATCGCTTTTTATTTCTTTAATTTCCCAATCCTCTTTTTCACGACGATTTCCAACGAATTTTCTGTTTCGCCTGCGCGAAGATACTCTGCCACAAACACCTTCGCCACCGCCATCAAATCGGAATCGGAATCTAAAAATACACACCAGCCCTTAACGTCGGCAAAATATGCGTATCCGCTGATATCCAAGCCCTCTTTGTAAAATTCTTTGGTCATAGCGGTTTTTCCCACCATAATCCCACGTTCCCAATACGCTGGATAAATCGCGTTGTCCTTTTCAATCGGCACTTTAAATCCTGTTTTTTCCAATACGTACGATTGAATATATTCCGCCGCGCGAAGTTCGTCCGCCGTCGGGTTTTGCCCCGTAATCAATTTATACTTGGATTGATTTTCACTGACAAAATCGATAAAAATAGGCACGACTTCGCCTTGTCTTTTTACACCGATTGCATCTGCAAGGCGATAAAATTTTTCTTCGTACGCAAGATTTTCCCCACCGAAATAATATTCGGCGTTACGTAAAATCATACGCACGGGGGTTATCAACACCGATTGCAAACGTTTGATATATATCTTTTTCTCCTCGACAGGCAAATCCGAACGTTCCACCTTTTCAATCGCGGCATCCAGCAACGTTTCCATTTCTTGCAACCGCGCCAAAGGATATTCTGACGGCTCGAAAAACGCCTTTACTTCGCCAAGATGCAAATGGAATCCTTTTGCCACTTTCGCCGCAAAAAATTCTTCCATATTACGGATAAACGCCAAAACGTTTTCTGCGCCCAACCCAAAATAAATGGTAACGTATTCTTTCACGAGTTCGTCCACGTCCAAAGCGGTGTTCCAAAACAGTTTTGAACACACGTACGATTTCATTTCGTCCTGCCAAACCGTGCCGATATTATACGCGCCCTGTTTCATAATATAGCTCATACCGATTTTTTCACAGAGCTGTAAATTGCGTTTTAAATAGGACAAATTGGCAAAATACCAAAAATAATCGAAAAAACAGCAATTATAATCCCAAAGCATAATGTTTTTCGTAAGCATGGACCACCCCTCAAGCTGCGTACGGATACATTCTTTTTGACGAGGGTCATCAAACGCGTACGTATAATCCGCCGCGTCAAGCGGCGCGTAGCGGATATGTAAATCGGGGTCGGGAATCACTTTGGGCGAAATGGGTTTTCCATCCTTTACAGGCGGATTGACCGTTGCGGAATACGCAAACGTAACCAATTTTTTATCAAACGTTTTGCCTTGGGCTGCAAATCTTTTCCTCGCCTCTTTCAAAACGTTGTTCATAAACACCATCATAATACCCGAATCGCCGTATTCGTTTCTAGCCTTTTCACATTTCGGACAATGACAACGCGCGTTGGAATTGTCCACTCTGCCAAACATAAAATAGGTCGCCTTAGGATCGTCCTCGATATACTTCATCAACGAATCCACCGTTACCGACAATACGCTGCAATCCACGTTTTCGTCGTATTCTCCGTCCTCCGTCAACCCGTTGGTATAGCAAAGTTCCACCGCGTCAAAAAGCCGAAAATTTTCATATCTGTAAACGCTGAAAAATTCGGGGTGGGTATCCTTATACTTTTCATACGGCACGTACAGATTGGAATTATGGCTGCTGGGAATCCCTTTATACCACTTACTTCTAAACCCTTCTTCCTCCAATTCAGGGCAATAATCGGCGGTATATTTATAACGCAAATTCGTTAATCTGTCCTCGTACGAACTGCTGCAAAGATAGGTTCTTTGTCCCGAAATCGGCACGCGTTTTATTGGGTTTTCCTCTATTTCAATCCCCTCGGCTTTCGGCGTATATTCGCAATCACGGCAAATAAACCGCACGCCCAAATACGTTTCTAAAAATTCGTATACGCCAAATAAAACACCCTTTTCATTCTGCCCGAAAATGTACACGTTGTCGTCTTTGGGCACGATATAAAATCCGTCTTCATTCAAATCGCCAAGGTTATATTCGTCAATCAGCGCGCGCGATTTTTCGTTGACACCCAACGAAATATACTGCGTTTGTTCTTTATAATCGTCGAACTCAAAACCACAACATTTTTTCACAAACGTTTTTAATTCGCTCTTGGCAAAATCCAACGCTTTCGAGCCGTCCGTAATCACGCCGTACGCTTTACAATTATTGCCGTTTATAAACATATGCCCACTCCTTCAAACGCCTTTTTCAACGTTTCCAAATTTAATAATTTTTCCAACAACGAATTTTCGTAATAATAATAATGATTGCTTGCCTCAAATCCAATTCGAGCGTCCGCTTGGGTGATCGCGTACAATTCTTTTACCAACTGCGTTTCTTCGTCAATCAACGCAAGAATTTCCGCTTTGTTTTTCTGCGCGTCATTGCGTTTTATAGTAAACCAAGTTTGTAACAACGTCGAACGGAAATGAATAAAGCACACTTTCGCCATTGTCAAAATTTCTTGTATTGTCGGCGTTTGTTCCAACCCCTCCAACGTCTTTATCCCACTTTCGAACCCGTCGGACAGTTTTTGTAGCTGCGAAATAAATACGTCCAAAGGATATTCCCCTCTCCAATGTTCGATATCGTCGTAAGGATACCCGACCATCGTCGCCTCCAACCCCGTTTCTTCCTTATACCAGAAATTCCCTGCGCCCATTTGAAAATTCCCTTGGTATATCGACATAACGTGAAAGGGCAATTCTTCAAACGCGTCGCAGAAAAGTTTTACACTCTTTCTTACCTCTGCCGCTTGCAAGCCAAACGTTTTTTCATACCATTGCGCTATATCCAGCAAGGGATTGGATATCAATTCTGACGCAAGCGACAAACCAAGCGACGGATATCCGCCCACCGTCCAAGACAACATATAGCCGCTAACCCCGTCTGCCTGTAATTCCTTTATGTGTCTTACGAACAAATCAAATACGGGAATATACGGCACGGCGGAACATTCCCAACTGTTGTTTACCTGAATTTTCGCCAATACCCTATGCCCCGTTTTCTTTGCAATTTCAAAACACGTTTTCGTCCGTTCGCTTTCTCTGCCTGCCAACGTATAATCGCCTACGGTAACGTCCACACCGCCACGGCAAAGTTTCATTTCCGTTTCGCTGACGCACAATACGGATACGTCTTTATCCAACAGCTCTATTCCCCGAACAACCTGCTCAGGCGACCATTTCAAAAAATGATCCCACCCCCAAAGATTTGCAATCACCTGCGCTTGACTTCCTGCGTCGCGGACGGCTTTTAAAATAATATTACTTATCTTTGCAGCAAACGTTTCCGCGCCCATATCTTTGCAATTTTCACAGGTGCAAACGTATTTGCTCTTACAATGCGTCAAATTCTCGCTCATTGTAATCGTGATAATGCCGCCAAGGTTAGGGATTTCTTTCATCAAATCAAACGTCGCGTCGTAAAGATACTCCCACGTTTCCTGCTTTGACGAACAAAGCGATGCATAATTCCCGTCCGTCGTACCTTTCAACCGTTCGGGAATTTCTTCTATAGACAAACATCTCGGCTCGTTAAAATACAAATACAACTTAATGCCGAATTTGTTCAATCTTTCAATCAGCTTTTTCAAATTGTTTCTTCTAATTTCATATCCTTCAGACAATCGCGGCGCAAACGGATGCGGGGAAAGTTGCGAAAGCAAACCTTGCATCCAAACCCCGTTTACACCTGCCTTTTGCAATTTTTTCAACAATTCGTCCGAATAACCGCTGAAATCCCCTCGCAAAAAAATATCCCCGTACGGCGCGGCGTAACTGTAAATGATACGCTCGCCCCCCTCTTGCGTAACGTTTTCATTCGGCGAAACCCCATTCGTATAAAAATCAAAATACTTAATTTTTCGGGGCAATTTATTTGCCTTGACCCATTTTTCAATTCGTTCGGTTTTTTCGATTTCTTCGCCCGTTAAAGGCGCGTATTGGGGCGTTTGGACGTTGGGCTTGAACCAACCAAGTTTCACGTCGAGAAAATCGTCTTCTTTTAAACTGAATTCCAATTCTTCTTCGCTCACCCCAAGCAACGCCTGCAAATCGTCATACGCAAGCAAATGCCAATTCGCGCGGACAATCGTGGCGTAACCGTGAGAAAACCAATCGGAATCGTATTCGATTTCATTCAAACCCAAACGAGCCGCCTCTTTTTCCACCGTTTGTATATCCGTGCCGATTGCTTTCGCAATATTTCGCGCGGGAATTAGACCGTAATTTCGAAAAATTACCGCTTGCCAACGCGTAGGAAAAGGCACGGGCAATACGGACACGTTTCTAATTTCGGGTAATGCCATATCTATCCTCCTCCGTTTCAAAAAGAAACGGTTTTCCATTCTCTTTTTAATTATACCATATAAAAATTAGCCCCGTCAATACCAAATGTAAGTTAAATATTACAGTTTGTCTTTTTTTAAGAACTTTTATAAAGAAACGAAAAAAGTTTATATTATTATAATTTTTTTGAAAATTTCATACAATATGTATTAAATTATTACGTTTTGTACTTTTTTTGGCGCGCAAAAACAGCTTTTTTTTTAAAAGTATTGACTTTGCAAATTTTTCCACTATAATAAAGGGGCGTTAATTTTACGATATAAGGGGAATATAGTTAATGCAACATTTTGCTTACATTATCAATCAACAAGAAACTTTTGATATAAAGTTATTACACGGCGGTTTTGGTACTGCGCCTGCATCAGAAGCACAACATAGGCATTTGGACAGGCACGTTTTGTATTTCGTTTTCGACGGAGAAGGTTCGCTGTTTTTACAAAAGCATTCGATTCCCATATCCAAAGGCGATCTTACGGTAATTCCTAGCGGCACTTACTACGCCACGACAACCAACAATAAACAAACGTGTCGGCTGTATTACATTTCGTTTACTTGCACCAATCTTGCCCCCCTTCTTCAACACGCAGGGCTTACAAAACAAAACCCCATTATTCATATCGCAACCGATTATATCGAACGTATGATGAAACGGATTTTTAAATTGATGTCCGTAAATTCCTACTCCTCGATAATGAAAGCAAATATTTTGTTTTGTGAAATTTTTTATAAATTGTTTACACTCGTACCCGAAAACAACGTTTCGCAAAAAAAAGCTCCTCCCTCCTACGTGCAACAGGCGGAAGAATTTATCAAAAAGCATTACGCAACGGATATTTCCGTCAACGACGTATCCCAAGCGCTCCATATCAGCCGAACGTATCTTTCCGCAATTTTCAAAAAAGACAAAGGCACTACGCTACAAAATTATTTAACCACACACCGCGTAGTAAAATCGTACAATCTTCTTATCAATACCGAATTGTCTATTACGGAAATCGCCATTCGGGTAGGGTTTAACAATTCCGTCAGCTATTATCGGCAATTCAAAAGCATTACGGGCATTTCACCGAAACAATATCGTCTTATTTATCGCAACGAAATCGCGAAAAAATGCCTTGTCGTCAACGATTAACGCATGAAAAAATCCCTTTGAGTTCATCGCTCAAAGGGATTTTCTTATCACTACAAATTAAAACGAATACGAAGCCTGACCGCTGCATACAATCGTTTCGCCCTCTGCAGGGATAACGATTGCCGAGCTCTCGTTTACGGGCGCGAACCCACTGTAATAACGCACGATACCGATTTCCAAAAGATTGGAAAACCCAACGACGAGGTCAACGCCTGCCTCCGCCATTTTCGCACGTAACGCTTGCACTCTTTGCGCGTATTCCGCGCCTTTAATTTTTGGATAATTCATAACATTTTTCTCCTTTTTTTCTTGTTTGGCTCTTTTAGCGAGCATTTTATTTTCATTTACTTTAAGAAATTTTTCACGTTTTCGGTCAAAATCGATTGATAAGTTTTTTCCGAAATCCCGTTTTGCAACGCCATATCTTTTACCGTCCGTAAAATATGCGCGTATCCCGTTCCGCCGTACGTTTTCCACATTGTTTTTAAACAAATGTCGTTGCATACCAAAAGTTGCTTTTCATATCCCTCGCCAATCAAGGTTTTCAAAAGCTGAATCCGTTCCAAATCATAAGCGAATCGACGGCTTTGCGATACGTAAAATTCTTTTCCGAAATTGTCAAATTCTACGTATACGCCTTTATCTAACAATTTACGGATATAATCGGGACGCAACCATACGTCCACGTGGTCGATACAAATTTTGTCGGGGTTCATTCCCTCCGCCGTTAAAATATCCACCACTTCAAACCCGTTTTCGGTGTACAAGTCGGTATGTACGTGTACGGCTTTGTTCGTTTCTGCGCCAACGATTCCCGCCGCCTTCAACGTTTTCTTTTCGTCCTCGCTCATAATCGCGCTCGTACCGATTTCTCCAATCAAGCCCGCTTTGATATCCGTGTCGCCGATACCTTGCAGAATATCCTTTCTCAGCTCGTTTGCCAATTCTTCTACGCTCGCGTCTTTCACGTAGGACGCGTGCGCTTTTTGATAATAATGTCCGCAGCCCAATACGATATTGACGCCCGAACGCAACGCCACTTCTTTCAACGCCAACGGGTTTCTGCCGATTTCGTCCAACGTACAATCCACAATCGTCTGTCCGCCCCATTTTTTGAAATACAGCATTTCTTCTACGGCGTCGTCTACGTTTTCAAGCAACGCATTGTCTAAAATTGCATACGGGTCCGCCCACACTTCCGCGCGATTGTCCATACGCATTTTATCGTAAAAACAAGCAGGTTCGTTTCCCGTGATATCCACGCAATGCCGCATATCAATAAAAATATGTTCGTGAGAGGACGTAACGCCCAATTCGTTTTCATCTATCTCGCCCAAGACCGTCGTAATCATATCCGTTCCCCTTAATCAATTTCAATATCGCCTTGTTCCGCTATGTATTTTTTCAAAATTTTATTCGTTTCAAGGTCAGCGTCGCCTACCGTACTCGAACAGAACACCACGCCTTGAATACGCTTGGATTTCAACAGTTCAAAATACGTTTTCAGTTGTCTTTCAAACAACACGGAATCCATCGGTTTTGCGCCGACGTCCAAATAATCCCAAAGATACATACCCAACATTACGGGCTTATCTTTGGTAAGCGCGAACAACTTTTCAAGATATTCGTCCATTTTTTCAATTTCTTTGCAACCCCAATGCCAAAACGTTACGCCGTCGAAACATTCGAGATATTTTTCCAACTCAAAATCCAACTGGTGATTATAAAGCACGCACCAAAAATCTTTACCGTTGTCGTTCAACAATTTTTTAATTTTCTTCAATACTTCGGGCGTAAACCGTTCCATACGCTCAGGCGAGAAGAAATCGTCCACGATACCACCCGTGATATTTTTGCCTACGCCAAGCACGTCCACCACGTCTTGCGCATTTCCAAGCTCCGCCTCGGGAAGCGGTGTACTTGCGTCGCCAAGCACCGACCATTTGACTTCGTTTAATACCGAAAATCGTTTTGCCATATCGTCAAAGGGTGGCTGAATGTTGCCTCCATACGACACGATAAACGAATTTCTAATCCCGTATTCTTCTGCAAATTCTTCGGGTGTCATTTTGCAATCAAGCTGCGTACATTCGTTGTGCGAACCTTCTAAATGCCCCCAATTCCACAATTTATCCACTAATTTCGCCATGATTTTTCTCCTTATTTGTTTCTATTTTGTTCTCTGTACGTAATGGGGGAAACGCCCACCAATCTTTTAAACAGAGAGCAGAAATATTTTTCTTCCGAAAACCCAAGTTCGCGTGAAATACTCGCTGCGGAGTAATCGGTTTCTTCCAACATTCTTTTTGCCTCGTCTATTTTCAAACGATTGAAACAGGAAAACAACGTTTCGCCCGTTTGCGTCTTAAACGTACGACATAGAAAGGAACGGGAATAATTCACTTTATTGCAAACGTCCTCCAACGTCAATTTTTCGCGAATATGTTCTTGAAAAAATTCCACGATAATATCGGAAAGTTCGGCGTAAAATTTTTCCCCTTTTAAAAATACGACACCGCGATTATCTTCTGACGACAATCTTCTAATCAACCGAATCAACAGATATTCCAAATGAATCAAAATCGCCTGTTGCCCACCAAAGTTGGGCGACGGAACAACTTCCAACAAATCGCTCTCGTTCATATAAAAGGTGTTTTTACATTCTTCTATAATCTTATTCAAACAATCGTTTTCTTCCTTTCTCGAAGAAAAACAAACCCCGCTTAACGGTTTCAGCGTCTGTGAGGACGATTCAAAACAAATGACGAACGCCTTGTTTTTATTCCCCGTTTGCGCGTAGTACGAATGAGAACAATTCGGCGCGATCAACACCGTTTCGCCTTTTGATAATTGCTTGGTTTTTCCTTCGCAGCAAAGAGTTGCCGTACCACTCTCCACATAGCAAAGTTCCCAAAAATCGTGCTGTTCGACGTAATCTTTATATTTGCCCTCGAAATCGAGGTATTCCAGCGCAATCAATTCTTTCACTTCGATTACGTTAAAAATTTTATGCCGAAGATACGTTTTCATTTGCTTTACCCCTATCGTGTCGTTTTTATTATACAAAATTTTTTTTATTTTGTAAACCTAAAATTTTCTTTTAATATACCAAAATATTGCCCAAAATATTTTTTTGTAGCTTTTTTTACTACATCTTAATAAAAACTGCGAAGAAATACGTTTTTATTTTCTTCGCAATTTTATATTATACCACTTTTTCTATAACTTCTTCGTTGCCATACGCAAAGCGTAACGTTACGCCGTACGAGGTTTTTCCTGTGCAAAACGTATCGTCAAATACGGGTTTTCCGTCTTTTACACCGCTATATCCCGTCAAACTGCGCGCAAGAAATACCGCGATTGACGACGCAAAACCGTGATTACAACTAGCCAAAGGCTGACAATATTCCCACAGCGTACCCGTCGTGTCCGCCATTTCTTCAAACAACCGCACGCTTTCTTCTATCACTTTCTCATATTCGCCGATATCACAGAGCCATTGAAATCGTAAATAATACCCAATGAATACGTTGCTCTCCCCGATACTTATATGTTTCTTACCTAAGATACCAAACTCATTTTTGATCTTTTCGGCGAAATCCGTACTCGTTTCCGTTTGGGTAAACAGCGCGTAGTATTGACAAGTTTCGCTAAGGTGATTCTCTTGTCGTACGAGATTTCCGTTCTCCCTCAATGCGTTATCCACGTAATACTCGCCGTTAAACGCAAAATGTTTCACCGTTTCTTTCAAGGTTTCCGCGCGGCGTTTCAACGTATCGTCGCCGTATAATTTTGCAATCGTATCCAACATTTGCGCGTACAACATATTCGTCGGAAAATTGACACCGCTGATATAATCGGAATCGTTGCAAATGCTCCATTCAACGAACACCCAATTCCGAAGATTTTCCAACAATCCGTATTCGTTTTCAAACGCGCGAAAATAGCTTACGAGTCCGTAAATTTTTTCCTTAGCCTGCATCACCAACGTTTGGTCATTTGTACGTTTATAATATTCGTACAGTTCTAACACAAACCACATTGCCCAGTTAGGAATAAAAATTCCGTCCATAAAAGACGAGGGAAAGCACATAGGTAACATATCCCGTTCAATCTCTTCTACCTCGGCAATAATGAAATTTTCAAGAAACGCCCGTTCTATCGTGTTATTACCGCAAAACAAGCGTTCTGCCTGCGCTGTAAAATACGAATCGCAAAGATATCCGCCGCGTTCCCGTCCCGGACAATCCATAAAAATATCCAACGCATTTTGGCGGAACGTATTCAACGCAGCGTTGAAAATTTTACAAATCTTTTCATTGCCGCGTATGCTTACCCCATTCGCCGTCGCGTTTTCCAATGCGCGCAACGTCGGGGTTATTTTTACGCCCTTTCGAGTTAAAATTTTCAAATATCGAAACGCGTACGACTCCGTCGTTTCCAAAAAAAATTTCCCTTTGGGAAGTTTCCACGACACCAAGTCATTACACGCCGTACGAGAAAAAATCCATTCGCCGTTTGGTTGAATTTCGTCAAAAGTTACAAAAATTTCCGTTTCTTCTTCCGTGTCTACTTCCAACAAAATAAACCCTGTTTTTTCCGTTTGCAAAACGTAATCGTGCGCAATATAGCAGCCCTTTTTCGTTTTCTTTAAAAATTCTTTTACTACTTCGTATACGGGATAATTGAATTTCGTTTCGGGACGATTTCGCCACCAAAGCCTATGAATTCTGTCAAAACCTTGAAAATCCGTTTCCGACAATTTTTTAAATTCGTGCAAAGCATAATCGGCGCGGTCTGGGCTAAATGACAAAAACTTGGGCGCTGCCACTTCGTACGTTTGCAAAACCTGACAAACGGGCGCGCGATAGTCGAACGCTTCAACAAATCCACGCTGCAAACTGTATTTTGGGGTATTTTCCACCCGAATAGACGAATGAACGCAAACGAAATCGTCCGTCGTCGCAACAGCTTGCCCGTTCTGTAAAACTTCTACGCCGAAAAACGGAAGTTGCATATCGCAAGCGTAAATCGGAATATTATATGCTTTTACGCATACCCGAATTTGCTTTGCCCCGATAGGCACGTTGATTTCACGAGGACGGACATATCCTGCCGCCGTACGCTCGGGTCCATAAGAAACGAATACGTCGTCTATAAACACCCGAAACGCGTCTACGGCGCAAACACGCAACGTATCGCAATCCTTGGTTACGTCGTAAATAAACGTCAATTCTCTATTTTTAGCAGCGCGCTCGCCTGCCCAAACAAATTTCATAATGATAAGATACTCCTATTTTTTGTTACATTATTATTTTACTAAATTTTATAAAAGAAATCAATACCTAATTTATTGAAAATATTACGATTTGTCTGTTTTTTACCTTTCGTTGCTGATTTTTCATAAGATAGCCAGATATTTTTTTAAATTCTCAATTTTTTTTCGATAATGGATAAAAAATGCTTGACTTTGTTGTCGAGAAGTGATATTATGTTAAAGCTGTTGGGCGGAAAAGCTCTTGGCGTAACATTGAGGCGTAGCGCAGCTTGGTAGCGCGTTTGGTTAGGGACCAAAAGGTCGTGGGTTCAAGTCCCGTCGCCTCAACCAAATAGGCAACGGAAAAAGCAAAAAATCCGTTGCTTATTTTTTTTGTTTCAATCCCTTTAAATCAAAGGATTAACGATAGCTTTCCAATTCCCCAATTTTTTATATTCGATTTTAAGCG
>JAFTPE010000015.1 GCA_017463425.1 Clostridia bacterium
TCAGTCATGACTAAATCCTCCTGTGTTTTTTATTTGTGGTCGGCAAACCCACTTTATTATAACACAGGAGGATTACTTTTGCTAAAGCTTTTTTAATACCACCACTTCAAGTGGTGGTTAATTTCCGCTAAAGGCTACAATAAAGATATACGACCCGTTAAAAACGAGTCGCATACCTTAGTGAGAGAATATGAAAAAAGTTTTAGTATAGTCGTTTTTCGTTCATTTCTCTGTAAATTCGTAATAGAAATCGTTTGCTTTTTAAAAAACAAACTTTTATCTTTCATTTTATTGTAAACCTGTTTTGTGAAAATACAATGAAAGTTTTGTGATAAAATAATGAAAATGGTTAAATTTTTTGAGTTTTATTCGCAAAATAAGGCAAAAACCGACTTTGCGACCCGAAATCCGTCGGCTGCAGAAGAAGTAATTCCGCCTGCATATCCTGCGCCCTCGCCACAAGGGAACAGGCGCTTTACGCCAATCGATTGACAAGTTTCGTCCCGTTCAATACGCACGGGCGAGCTGGTACGCGTTTCCGTCGCCGTTAAAATGGCGTCGGGCGAGGCAAATCCTTTCAAGCGTTTGTCCATATCCAAAATTGCCGTTTTTAACGCGCCGACGATAGGCGCGGGCAATACGGAACGCAAATCGGCAAACCTTGTGCCTGCCGCATAAGTAGGCGACACTTCACCAAAAGCCGAGCTTTCTTTATCCTTTAAAAAATCTTTAACCAGTTGCGTAGGCGCGGCGTACGTTTTGCCGCCTGCGATATAGGCGGCTTGTTCCAATTTTCGTTGGAAATACATCCCCGCCAACGGCGAATCGTCTTGAAAATCTGCGCGATTCACCTGTGCAATTAACGCGCTGTTCGCATTTTTTCCGTCGCGCGCATAATTGCTCATACCGTTGGTAACGACACATTCTTGTTCGCTCGTCGCCGGCATTACGTACCCACCCGGACACATACAAAAGGTAAACGTCGCCCTTTCCGACGCGTGGGAAACGAGTTTGTAATCGGCGGCAGGCAAAAGCGAAAACGATTTTCCATACTGCGCAAAAGCGATTTTTTCCTGTAAATGTTCTATGCGCACCCCGACGGCAAAATCCTTTTGGCGCATTGGAACGCCACGCAAGCAGAGTTTTTCAAAAGTATCGCGCGCGCTGTGTCCGATTGCAAGAACGAGCGCGGACACGGCAATCCGTTCATTTACATTTTTGGATTTATCAAAAATTTCAATTTCTTTTAATTCGCCGCCGTAAAAAAACAAATCCGTCAAGCGCGTATGAAAGCGGATCTCACCGCCTTTTTCTAAAATGTAATTTCGCATATTTTTGACGACGTTTTTCAGATTGTCGCTGCCGATATGCGGTTTATTTAGCCATAAAATTTCTTTCGGAGCGCCGAATTTCACAAACGTTTCCAAAACTTCACGATTGATTGCGCCGTGCGTTTGGGTGTTGAGTTTCCCATCCGAAAACGTACCCGCGCCTCCCTCGCCAAATTGAACGTTGCTGTCCACGTTTAAACTTTTTGTATCAAAAAACGTTTGTATATTCTTTTCCCGTTCATCCACGGGCGCGCCCCGTTCAATCACGATAGGGCAAATTCCGTGGTCAATCAGGCGCAACGCGCAAAACAGCCCGGCAGGACCGCTGCCAACCACGACAACAGGATTTTGCGGCAGTTTACTTTTAGGCAAACGTTCAAAAATTGGGGACTGCGGCGTTTGCGCCTCATCAGAAAATTCTATCGTATAGACAAAACGGAGATTGTCTTTATCTCGCGCGTCGAGAGATTTTTTCTTTATCGCAAAATACGCAGGCTTTTTCCCCAGCTTTTTTTGCGCCAAAGAAAACAGTTCGGTTTCCTTGCTTGTAATCGGCAATTTTATATCGGATAAGGTACGTACACTCATACCTGCCCCCCACCTTTCAATATTTTTTCATCCAAAGCCGTGGCGATTGTACGAGCCGACGAATACGCCCATTGCAGATTAAATCCGCCGCATTGTCCGTCCACGTCCAAAATTTCACCTGCGAAATACAAGCCGTTTTGAAGTTTACTTTGCAAGATTTCGTCCACCTCGGACATAGGAACGCCGCCCTTGGTAACCTGCGCGTAATCAAACCCCAAACTGCCCGTAACTTCCAAAGGAAAGGCTTTTGTAAACGCAGCTGCTTTTTTCAAATCACCGTCCGCGCGTTTTAAAATCGTCCTGCCGATTTGGTTATTAACGATACCGCAAAGCAATTCCTGCGTGGGCAAATCGGGGAAGGACGCGCGTTTTTCTTGCAAAGTTGCCAAAACGGTATCTTCGGTAAATTCGGGCAAGAAATCAATTTGTAATTGGACGTTCTCCCGTCCGATTTTATTCGTTAAAAAAGCGGAAATTCGGAACACGGCGTCGCCCGAAACGCCGTAATCGGTGAAAATCACGTCCCCACGGAGCGAACATATATTTTCTCCACCAACAAACGCCGTCAAACCGCCGTCGTTTACGCGCAGCCCTTTCAGCGTTTTTATATAGGTGGTCTGCGTTTTTAATTGCACGAGTGAAGGATACAACGCTGTAACGGAATGTCCCAATTTTTCCGCCAAAGCGTACGCCGTACCGTCCGTACCGAAATTTTTGGCAGCTTTTCCCCCGACGCAAAGCGCAACGTTTTTGGCAAAATATCTTTCCTCGCCCTCCGTCGTTTTCACCGTGAGTATAAATCCGTCGCCCGACGGTTTGATATCAACAACCTGCGCACTAAGCCGCACGTCTATTCCACGCGCCGCCACGCAAAAACGCAGGGCGTCGGTGATAGACGACGCTTGTCTGCCCGTTGGATACACTCTCCCCCTCTCGTCCGCAAAGGTCAAAACGCCCAAAGCCCGTAAATATTGACAAAACGAATTTTGGTCGTACGTACGGAGAATATTTTTCGCCTGTTTCTCGCCGAAACCGCAAACGGAAAAATAATCCGTTTGCAAAGCGGCAAGATTGGTAAGATTCCCCTGCCCGTTGCCCGTTGCGGAAAGTTTCCGTCCAAGCCTCTCGCCCCGTTCAAAAAGAATGGTGTTTTTTGAGTTTTTCAAAGCGGTGGCAACGATTAAACCTGCCGCGCCGCCGCCGATAATAGCCGTCGTAATCGTTTTCATATTTTAATTGTACTCTATTTGCGATAAAATGTCAAATTTTTTAAAAAAACGAAGAAAAAATTTTTCTCCTACTATTGACTTTTTATGAAATTTATATTAAAATATACATAAGGGGCTACCCAGGGTTGCGTTTTTAGCAAAACCACCTTTATAGCCCGTTACCGTACATAGGAAGGAGTGTGTTTTATGACGATTGACTTATTTATTGAATATTGCAAAGAGAATTTTATTTTGACGTACGTTTTGATTTTGTCATTCGTTGGATTATTGGTCGTTTGCGGCGCGATCCTCGCAATTTGGGTATTGAGCAAAAATGCAAACTCTGAGGCGGAAAGCGAAACGACAGCTGAAACACAAATAGAAGAACTTAAAAAAGAACCTGTTTCCGCGCCGAAAGTTGAAGAATCCCCCATTCCCCTCACGGTTGAAAAAGCAAACGAGGAAATAGACGCACCTGCAACTATCGCCTCGAATGTGGAATGCGTAGAAACGGAACCGCAAATTGAGGAAAAACAGATTGAGAAAACGCCTATCCAAAACGAAAAGGCATTAGAAGAAAAGTCCGAAAAGAAAGAAACCGAAGAAAAGAAAACTGCGACAAAAAAGAGCGAAACCCTTCGCGACGAAGATACCAAAGAAAAATCAACGCCTAAGAAAAAGACTCCTGCAAAGAAACCGAAGAAAGACGAAAGCGAAACCAAAAATGAAAACAGGGAGGCGACTATGTTATTAGACGACTTGAAAGGCGTCGAAACAGCGATTGATTTTTACGAAGAAGATGAAACGGACCAACTTGCAAGATACCGTGGAAAATGGGTGATTTGCCGTGTCGTTACCGACGATAACGTACAGGCGGAGGACGAATCGTATTTCTTCGAGTTACACGCGTCCAACGGCGAAAAATTGCTTGCCAGCGAAGAATATACGACGTATAACGGCGCGATTCGCGGTATTGAAACGCATAAAACGAATATTTTACGCGGCAATTTCAGAATTACCACCTCCAAAAAAGGCGATTATATTTTCAAATTGCTCAGCGGTAAAAACCTGTTGCTTTGCATGGGAGAAAATTATCCGACGCGCGCGCGTTGCGAGAGCGCAATCGAATCGGTAAAACGGTTTGCGAAAACGGCGATTATCGACGAGAACATTCAAGATCATATCGTAAAAGAACCGCCCAAAGACGACGGAGAAATTCCGCCTTTGCCCGACGGATACAACGGAAAATGGATTATTTCCACCCGTAACGGGATTGACGGCGAACAGTTGTATTTCTTTGAATTGTTTGCTTCCAACGGTGAAAAATTGCTCTCGGGCGAAGATTACACTACGTATATCGGCGCAGTGAACGGGATTCAAACACATAAATCGAATATTGCAGACGGAAATTTCCGCGTATGCTTGACAAAACGCGGCGATTACATCTTTAAATTGTTAAATCGGAACGGTCAATTACTTTGCTTAGGCGAGCATTACCGTACCAAACAACGGTGTTTAAACGCCGTAGAATCGGTGAAACGGTTTGCCGTAAATTCGCCCGTACTTGCGGATTCGCGACTGACTGAATAACCTTATTTTGTTTACCCACCTCCTTATGGAAAAGCCGTTGGCGCACCTGCCAACGGCTTTTCTTTCATTCTTTTAAGTTTTCTTAGCGAGCGCCGCCACCGCCGCCGCCAAAGCCACCGCCGCCGAATCCGCCGAAATGACCACCACCGCCACTTCTTCCAACCGTACTTTGGTTTGCAGGTGGCGTCATAGCCGTAACCATTGCGCGCGTCATACAATGCCGCAACAGCATATAATCGAAAATATCCATACGCGAGCCTACGCACCAAGAAGGCGGTTCTATCATAATTTTTTCAAATTTTTCTTCCCATTCTTTGGTTACGCCAAGCACCTGCGCGTAAGGCAAAACTTTGTAATATAGTTCGGGATTTTCCTCTAACATAAATTTGAGTTTATCCTCCTCGGTATAAAGGATAAATTCTTTAAAACCTAAAATCTGACCCAATTCATCCGCGTACCGTTCTTTTCTCGACAATGCAGGAATCGTAAGGAATACTGCCCCGAACGCAAACAAGCACAACGCCGCCGTTTCATAACGTGAGAACACGTGTAAACCGAAAAAGCAAACGCAAAGCACCGTCGTCAAAACCGCCACCAGTAGTTGAATCAAGGTTGCTCCCAGCAATCCCGACGGTTTCCATTTGTAACGGTTACATTCTTTAAAATAGGCGACGAACAATATTGCGCCTATGGGACCCGCGATTATCACCCCCGTGCCGTAACCGTATCCTGCTCCGATTTGAGTCATACTGTATACAAGCGGCAGTAAGAGCATAAACAATACGCCTATCAAACCGCCTGAAATAAACCCGAAAAAGGATTTCTTTTCAAACATTTTCGGTGAGGGGAGTTGTTGTTTTGCAATCGCCGCAGTTTCATAAAATTTATGCGCGAGCTTGGAGGTTGGTACGCTATCCTCATTCGATTTGAACAAACCGTTAAACAATGTCTTTTCATAAATCGGCGCGTTGTCGGGCAACTGACGCACTTTTCGTATCAATACGGGGTCGTTTTCGTCCTCCAAATTGATAATCAAATATCCCTTATGCGCGAAATAATAAATCATAGACGTAACGTCTTCGTTGTCTATCGACCCGTCTATCCATTTCCCCATTTTCATAGGGTCCATTTTATCGGGCGCGGTTACGTTGACCGTTGTGATAATTTCTCGTTTCTTTTTCGTCAAAATCAACGCCACGCACGACACCGCCAACACGACAATCCCAACGGTTACGATTACGCCCATTCGCCCCGTGAAAATATCCGTTTTTGCATACGGCGTTAAAATATTTTCGGGGAAATCGACCAACAAAGTAACGCCTTTCGCCATTTTTTCCTCGTAATCGTCTATATATTCGAGAACCAATTTCTCGGCGTACATTGTCAACGTTGCGCCGTCCTCAGACAAAGTTTTTTGCACTTCGTCCGAATCCTCTTTGCTGTTATAGCCTACTTTCACTTTATAATCGTCCGCGGTAATCGAGGCAGGCAAATGCACGGTTACGGATACGTCGTTTAAAACGACAGGCCAACCAAACCCCACGACGTCCATAATCATTGTATCGCCTGTGTTGCCCATATTCGGCTCCATTATATACGTGATATCGTACACCCAAGTCTGTCCTTTCTGCGCGTTGCCGATACAGTTGATATCGATAAATTCGTCATAATCGGGATTGTCTTCCACCACGTAAGAAAACGCGTCGTTATTATCGCAACTTGCTTTTATATCGTAATATCGCGCGCCTTCTTTGGGCAGAGAACGGTAAAACATTGTCAAGCCGCGCTTTAAAAATTCGACGGTGATTCGTTCCTTAACCGCCACTTTTCTATCCGTCCCCACAGTCAAATCCAAATCGTATTTATGGATCTCAATGCTTGGGTCGTCCGTATAAGCAGAAGCGGTAATCGCATACCTGCCTACCCCGTTTTGCGTTTTCGTATAAAAAGGAAAAGCAAAAACGAGTAAACAGACAAGCAAAACACAAACGCTTTTTAACGCGATCACACACCGTGTTTTTATCATATTCTTTTTCATTTTGATATTGTTAAAATTGTACCTTGACGTTTTGTCTTTCTTCCGCGCTGTCCAATTCAAAATACGGACGTTTTTTATATTCTTCGCCCATACCGTTTGCAACAAGGTTGGAGGGAAATACTTCCAATTTGGTATTAAACGCTTTTACAACGCCGTTATAGTAACGACGGGAAGATTCCAATTCTCCCTCAATCGTTTTTAACTGGCTTTGTAAATCTAAAAAGTTGGAATTGGCTTTTAAGTCTGGATAACTTTCTGCAACAGCCGTAAAGAACGTACGCAAAGACGAGGACAGATTGTTCGCCGCCGCCATTTTTTCGTCGGGTGTCTTTGCACCCATAGCGATATTGCGCGCGGCAACCACGTTTTGTAAAGTTTCGCTTTCGTGCTTTGCATAGCCTTTCACCGTTTCTACGAGGTTGGGAATCAAATCGAATCTCTTTTTCAAATACACGTCAATCGTTGCCCAAGCCTCTTCCACTTTATTCTTTAAACGAACGAAAGCGTTGCGCGTGGAAATCCACCATATTGCCACGATAACGACGAGCAAAACAACCACCGCCGCGATTACGATAGCGGCAATCGCGCCGCCACTTAAAAGTAAGGAATGTAACATAATTTTTTCTCCTTTTTCTCAGGCTCTCCTGAGATTTTATATCACTATTATACTATATATGCAAAAAAAAGTCAATGATTGAGAAAAATTTTTCCTTTTCTTACAAAAAAAACGGATTCTTCCCCTCTATACGAAAAGAAAAATCCGCTTTTTTTCGCATATACTTGCGAAACGTTTGCAAAGCGTTTAGTCTGCTCTGCTTCTGTTTTTCAGCCACAAAACGCCGTCCGTAATGAAAGGCGAAAGAATCAGCCAAAGCGCCGACAATGCAATCAACGTGTACACGATAACGGACCCTGCAGAACGCGCGCCGTTAAATACTGAGGACACAAGATTAAAATCAAAAAATCCGAACAAGCCCCAGTTGAGTGCGCCCACAATTACCAAAATATAGGCAATAATATTAGCAATACGCATAACTTTTTCCCTCCTGTCAGCAGTATGTGCTGACAAAAAAGATTTATGCGCGTTTACTTTTTATTCTTTGCTTTGAATAAAAGACAACACGTCGTTGTATACTTGTCTTTTTCCAACCTCGTTTAATAATTCGTGCCGAAAGCCCTCATACAATTTCGAGGCGACGTTTTCATACCCTACGTCAATTAGAAAATCTTGCGAACGTATCCATTGACGGGGCGAACCTAAAACGGCGTCTTTATCCCCAGAAATAAAATAGATAGGCAGCTGGGGATTTTTCACCTTATAACCACGTTTTTGATAGGTACGTTTCATCAATTTGAATAAATTTTCAAAGCCGTTACAGGTAAAGCGTTTACCGCCTTTGGGATTTGAATAAAAATCCGCCGTGCATTTATAATTGCGGCTCAGCCACGCGCCTTTTCCCTCGCCGGGGAAATTTTTATCCCCTTTGCCTGTGGATAAAAACGCCAACAATTTACTTCTGTGTCTATCGCCATAAAATAACGTTACGGTTTTCGCAAGCAAAATACCTGCGTTTGTCAAAGGGTTTTTACTCGGCGAACCGCAAACGATCAATTTGTCTATCAAATCGTCGTATTCGCGCAGAAAACATCTGACGACCATCGAACCCATACTGTGTCCAAACAACGTAACGGAAAGATTCGGCATTTGCTCTTTGACGTATCGCGTTACGTCAGCGAGGTCGTCTACGATTGCCTTGCCGTCGTTGTCGCGAAACCAGCCCAAATCCTCCTCGTTTTCCACGCTGTCGCCGTGTCCGCGCTGGTCGTAACAAACCGCCGTATACCCGTTGGCGCACAAAAATTGCATAAATTCGTTGTAGCGTTCTTTATATTCGCACATACCGTGTACGAGAATCACAACGCCTTTAGGGTTTTTCGGTTCGTAAAAAACGCCTTGCAATTTTAACCCGTCATACTCAGAAATTACTGTAAATTCTTTCTTTTCCATTCTTTCGCTCCCTTATTTTTTCATATTATATCACGTTTTTTTAAAAAGCGCAAGTAAATGAAAGGAACGCTTTTTTAGGCGTTCCTTTACGTTTTATTCCGTTCTAAGCGCAACCACAGGGTCTTTCTTCGCCGCGGCGTTTGCAGGAATCAAACCGCTGATAAGCGTTAGTAAAATACTGATGACAACCATAGCAACGGCTGATCTTACAGGCAACGAGGCGAGCGTTGCAATCCCTGTCAAAGACGCGAGGAGCGCGTTGATCCCAAACGACAGTACGTAGGTAATCCCAACACCGAACACACCCGAAGCCAGCCCTATAATGAACGTTTCCGCATTGAACAAATTTTTAATATCCTTTTTCCTTGCTCCAAGCGAACGCAGAACACCGATTTCTTTCGTGCGTTCCACCACCGAAACGTAAGTGATTATGCCTATCATCACCGAAGAAACGACCAGCGAAATCGCCGTAAACGCCACCAAAACATAGGTTATCGCGTCGAGAATCGTTTGCACCATACCCATCATCAACCCCACCTGGTCGGTATAATTCACCTGTTTGGCTTCTTTGTCTTGATTTCTATCGTTCCAATCGTCCAAATACGCCAACATACCCTGCTTGGTTTCAAAACTAGAAGTATATATGGAAATCGTACTGACAGAATCGCTCGCGCCAATCGTGCGCAACGCGTCCACTTCACTGTATAAAATGTATCCGCCGATACTTGGCATAGACATAAAGTAAGAGGCTACCGTTTCCGCCGCAGGTTTTTCAAAAAATTTATTTTCGCCAAGCATAGGATTGGACACGTATCCCTCGCGAATATATTCTGCAAGTTCGCTGTTTTGGTTTCGCGCGATATATTCTTCTATCAAAGCCTCTGTAAAATTCGATCCATTCGCCAAACAGCCGTACGTCAAGCCTTCTTTCAATCGCAAAATACCCGTTATTTTTACTTCCACACCGTCGCCGTTTACGTTTAAGCCCTCGCCCTCGCTACGTTCGCCTTTATAATCAAACGCATACGCGCCTTTGTCGTTCGCTTTTTCATAAATCGCGTCGTTGTCGTATAACACGAATTTTTTATTAAAAATGGACTCAAACGGAATGGATAAATAGCCTTTTTCTTCCACTTCGTCAGTTTGGTCAAACAAATCAAGGAAATCTTCCTCGTCAATAAACCCGAGCTGCGCCAACGTAAGGTCGGTCATATCGTTATTGCCGCCGATAACCAACACAGCCTCGTTTACCGCCGTTGGAAAGCCCGTTTTACTGTCGGGATTTTTTGCGATAACGTCATACTGCTTTTTTACGTATTCGCCAAATTCGGGGTCGTTCATATTCCTCGTTCCAGGCATTTTCCCGTAAATCGCGCCAAGATAATCCACCAGATAGGCAAGCGAGGCATACTTGGGGTCTTGTTCGCTGATTTCCGCTTTATAAAATTCTTTCAAAGCCGAAAGGGAAAGATAACGGGTTTGCAAATTATTCTCCTTTTCCACACCCGTAACGACGGCGGTGAACAGGCTGTTATTCAACGAAAACCCATAATCGTACTGAATCGCGGTGTAAAATTCTTTCGGCATATCTTCCAAATAGGTTAAATATTCCTCTGAAAGGTCGTTTTTCACCGTCATTCCTTTCGCAATATTGGTCAAGAACGAATTGACGTAAATTTTATCGTCCAATTCGGACAAATCAGGCATATCCGTCGCCGACATCATTCCCGTCATAATCGAATTCATATCTAGCGTCGTTTCCGTGATTTGAACGGGATAAAAGGACAACATATCCTCTTCCGTTTTCAAAATATATTTATTAAATCCGTTGGACAACGCCAACACCAAACATACGCTGATGATACCGATACTGCCAGCCACCGACGTAATCGCCGTTCTGCCTTTTTTAGACAGTAAATTCCGCGCGGAAAGCCCCAAGGAAGTTTTGAACGACATCGAGCTTTTCTCTCTGCTTTTACGTTCTTCTATCCAACGTTTCCATTTGCTTTGTTTTTCTAAGGGTAAATCGTTTTCCTTTTCATCATTTACGCTTTGGATTTCTTCCGTTTCGCCTGCGTAGGGATTGGAATCGGAAATCACAAGTCCGTCTTGCAAACGTACGATTCGGGACGAATATTCCTCCGCAAGTTCGGGGTTATGCGTAACCATAATCACGAGCCGTTCCCCTGCGATTTCGCGAATCAATTCCATTATCTGCACGCTCGTCGTCGTATCCAACGCGCCCGTCGGTTCGTCGGCGAGTAAAATTTCGGGATTATTCACAAGCGCGCGAGCAATGGCGACGCGTTGCATTTGTCCGCCGGAAAGTTGGTTGGGGCGTTTGTCAAACTCGCCCGCCAAGCCTACCTTTGTCAAAGCCTCTTCCGCGCGACGGCGGCGTTCTATTTTGGACAAACCTGCAATCGTCAAAGCAAGCTCGACGTTGCCAAGCACCGTTTGGTGAGGAATTAGATTATACGATTGAAACACAAACCCGATTCTGTGATTGCGGTATACGTCCCAATCGTGGTCGGTATAATCTTTCGTGGATACCCCGTTAATAATCAAATCCCCCGAAGTATAATGATCCAAACCGCCTATAATGTTAAGTAATGTGGTTTTCCCGCAACCGGACGCGCCAAGAATGGAAACAAACTCATTTTTACGGAAACGTAAATCGATTCCTTTTAAAGCGTGAACGGGCTGACCTGCCGTTTTATAATCTTTCGTGATATTTTTCAGTTGCAACATTGATTTGCGCTCCTTATGTTGGTTTGTTTTTATTGGTCTTTGTTGTTATTTGGTGTGTTTTGTTCGCGCTTTTTCTGCTCTAATTTTTTCATAAACTCGTCAAATAGTCCGCACATAGCGTCAAATTTGTCTTTTCCAAACTCGGCTACGACGTCGGCAAAAAACTCGAAATTCCCTCGCATTGCCTCGCCGTATTTTTCCAAAGCCTCGTCAGTAATTTCGATATACGCTATTTTTTTATCCGTTTTGTCCGCAACGCGTTTGAGCACGCCTTGTTCTTCCAGCCGATTGACGATTTGAGAAACTGCCGAACGGGTGATTCCCAAAATCCCTGCAAGTTGCGTAGAGATAAGACGTTTCCCTTCGTATTTCGCTGAAATAATTTCGTTTAGCAAGCGTATTTGCGTATGATTGAATTCCGATTTTGTACTGCCTGAGAAAAAAGAATTTTTCCTTTTCATTAACCCAAACACTTGGCTTATACAGTTCTCAATTTTTTCGTTGTTTTTCTGCGCACGTTTTTGTTTGTCTTTCATTTTTCGCCTCTTTCCTAAATCGTATACCGCGCATTCCTTTTATTTTCGATATAATTATAATTTTTTCTTTTTTTCTTGTCAAGGAAACACGAGGAATTTTTATTAAAAAACGCCTTTTTTTCGCGCTATTTTTGCAATTTTTTATCAAATTTTGGGTTTGATTGCATGATTCGCGCCGTTTCTGTTTTAAAGTTGGCAATTTTTACCTTCTTATTATACTGTATTTATGTGAAAATACGAATATCGTTTTGTGAAAAATTGATAATTTATTAAATAATTTTTCTTGAAAGACTTGTCAAAAACAAACAAAAGTGTTACAATATTATTGAACTCTTATATTTTTTTAATTTGGGAGCGTTTTATGAAAGAACAAGTAAGCCAATTTTTAAACACTTCCCTCACGGCATTTCACGCCTGCGACGAGATTCGCGCGGTATTGCTCGCAAACGGGTTTCGGCCTCTTTTGGAAACGGAAGATTGGGCGATTTGCGAAGATGGGAAATATTTTGTAGAACGAAACGGTTCTGCCATTATTGCCTTTACCATCGGCGGATTGGACGATTTTTCGTATAAAATCGTTGCTTCTCACGTCGATTCGCCTGCGTTGAAATTGAAGGAAAATGCCTTGATTAAAACGGGCGCGTACGCCACTTTGAACGTGGAAAAATACGGCGGTGCAATTTTGCCCTCTTTTTACGACAGACGTTTAAAAATTGCCGGACGAGTGATAAAACGCGCGGACGGAACGTTGCGCAGCGAAACGGTTACTTCACCGTATTTTACGCACATTCCCTCTTTGCCCATTCATCAAAACCGAAGCGTCAACGAAGGGGTTGCCGTCAATCCGCAAATCGATATGCAGCCGCTTTACGCTTTAAACGAAAGCGCATTTGACTTGGACGAATTGGCAAATCTTGAAGAAAATGAACAGGTTGTTTCTTACGATTTATTCCTCGTGAACGCAGACATGCCCTATTCGTTTGGAAAAAACAACGAATTTTTCGCCTCGCCTCGTATCGACAATTTAATCAACGCCTACGCCTCTATTC
Organism: Clostridia bacterium; assembly: GCA_017463425.1. GTDB lineage: Bacteria > Bacillota > Clostridia > Christensenellales > Borkfalkiaceae > Scatosoma. Next base: position 13,100 of record JAFTPE010000015.1, read on the forward strand.
AGGCGCTTGTAAACCACGGTGAAAGCGGCGGTATTTGCGTGGCGGCGTTGCTCGATAATGAAGAAGTGGGCAGCTTAACCGCGCAAGGCGCGGACGGGGATTTTTTGGAAAACGTGTTGCGTCGCATTGCGTACTCTTTGCGGTTTGACGACAACGAATATTACAAAGCGCTTGCCTCCTCTTTCCTTTTATCTGCGGACAATGGGCATGCGTTGCATCCCAATCATCCCGAAAAAACCGACCTTACGAATAAACCGACTTTGGGCGGCGGTGTGTTGATAAAAAATCACGCAAACAAAGCGTATATCACCGACGGGCTTTCCTCCGCCATTGTAAAAACGATTTTTGACAAAGCGGACGTTCGATATCAGGCGTTTTTCAACCGTTCGGATATGCAAAGCGGTTCGACGCTTGGAGCGGCGGCGTTGCGACATACCAGTATGCGCGGCGCGGATATCGGGCTGTGTCAGCTTGCTATGCATTCCGCGTGCGAATGTTGCGCTGCAAGCGATTACGACGAAATGGAAAAAGGCTTGGCTGCATTTTATGCAACAAATCTTTCGTTTACACCCGACGGGGTTATTGTCAAATAACAATTTGACAATAATCATTCTTGTTGCTTTTAACGGTTTTTTGTGATATAATAAATTAAAATTAAATAATAAACTGCCACCGGGTAGTGAAATGCAAAAAAAGCATTCGTTTACGTATCGTTAGGTCTTTGAAGATACGTATGCGAATGTTTATTTTTTAGGAGGGTTTACGATGAAAAACTATTTTTCAAAATCAGAGAAAATTTTATGGTATGAAAAGCAAAAAGTTGACGGACATTATACTCATACCGTAGAAATCATCTACAATTTAGTTGGAGCAATAGATTTACCCGATTTTGGTGATTTATTAGATGAAGAAAATTAAATAGCACGAGAAAAGGCGTGGCATCACGCCACGCCTGACTCTTAAAAAGGACAGCCTTCCCGAAAAA
>JAFTPE010000016.1 GCA_017463425.1 Clostridia bacterium
GGGAGCGGAAGATTTGACCAAACGGATTGCCGATGAGTACAATGGAAGTTCCAATGCGGATATGATGAAAAATATTATAATGGAGGCGGAAAAAAGCAAAAGGGCAGGAACTTTGTCGAATGAAGAAATAGAGGCGTTTTATCAAAATTTTTCGCCTATGTTAAACGTCGTTAAACGTAAAAAATTGCGTATAATTGTGGATAGATTAAAGCAAATTTAAAAATCTTTCCAACCGTCAAATACAACGATTGGAGGGTGGCAGGTATGCGTTGAATAAGATTACATAGCTGAAATTTCTTGTAAGGCAGATAACAAAACGTCGATTTCCCGTTCGGAGTTGAAATGGGAAAAGGACACCCTCACCAACCCGTCTTCTTCCGTGCCAAGCGCCCTGTGCATAAGCGGAGCGCAATGCAAACCGCCGCGCACGGCAATATCGTAACGGGTGGATAAAACGTCTGCGAGCCATTCGGAGGGTAGTGAGGAATGCGCAAACGTCGCAATTCCGCAAGAATTGGGCTTGGAATAGGGTGTATACGTGCCCAAACCGCATAATCCGTTAAGAAAATACGCGCTCAGCATCAAAAGGCGGCTTTGGGTTTGTTTTGCGTGCAGAGTGAGATAACGCACCCCTTCTAATAAAGAAACGATTGCAGGAAAGCAAAGCGTACCCGATTCCAATCGGTCGGGATAAAAATCGGGCATATCCAAGGAAATACTGAGCGAACCCGTACCACCGTATAGAACGGGCGACGGGTCAACTCGGTCCGAAAACAGCAACGCGCCGCTGCCTTGTATGCCAAGCAACCCCTTATGCCCAGCCAGAGCCAATAAATCGATTCCTATCTCTTTCATTTTCAGTTGCAGATGACCGCCGCCCTGCGCGCCGTCGCATAAAAACAACGTATGTTTTGGCAATATTTTACGAATGGCAACAAGGTCGGGTACAGTTCCCGTAACGTTTGCCGCCGAAGTAACGGCAACCAAACGGGTGTTGGGTTTTATCAATTTTGCAATATCGGTTGCAGAAAGATTGGCGTTTCCGTTTTGTGGGTCGCCTTGCAGCGGACAGATATCGTAGGTGATGACGCCTGCGTTTTTTAAGGCTTCCAAAGGCCGCAAAACCGAATTATGTTCCATGCACGAGGCAACGACGTGGTCGCCTTTTTTTAAAACGCCAAACAAAGCGATATTCAAAGCCTCCGTGCAATTTTTGGTGAAAATCACACGGTCAAAACCAAATCCCCCGAAAAAATCGTTCAACGCCCGTCGGCAATCCTGCACCAAATTTGCGCAAGAGAGCGACAATTTGTGTCCGCTTCTGCCTGGATTGGCGCAAAGCTGGATTGCGGAAGAAACGGCGGAGAGGACTTGGCTGGGTTTTCTACCGCCCGTAGCGGCATTGTCAAAATAAATCATAAACGCACCTCTTTTTTCGTAATAATCATAAAATATAGTATTCCGAAAAGGAGGCGGGTATGACATGATGATTCTGGCTGTATTCCGTTCGCGCGCGCATAGTCTTGATTATGCGGAACGCTTGCGGAGCTTTGGCGTAGACGCAACGACAATGCCTACGCCGAAAGAAGCGAAGATAGGTTGCGGACTTTGCGTACGTTTCGACGCGCGCGTGTTTGTCCGAGCGCAAGCGATATTGAAAATAGGCAACTATTCTTCGTTTAAAGGTTTTTATAAAATTGATTTTAATGGCGGTAGGGTGGTTATCACGCCGTATAAGCGCATATAAAATCTTGAAAATAATCCGCGTCTTTTGCGCAAAAACGGTAAAACGTAGTTGCAAAAAGGGCGCGGATATGTTATACTGAACGTACTATGAAAAAGACTGAAAAACAAGCCGTTCTTTTTGAATTGGCGAATCTCTATCCAAACGCAAAACCTGCGTTGCATTATTCCACTCCGTACGAATTACTGATTGCGGTGATTTTGTCCGCGCAATGCACGGATGAGCGTGTAAATATCGTAACGAAAACGCTGTTTGAAAAATATTCTACGCCACAGGCAATGATAACCCTTACGCAAAAAGAATTGGAAAAATATATTTTTTCTTGCGGGTTCTATCGGATGAAAGCCGAACATATTTTGTCTGCGTCCAAAGATATTATTGAAAAATTCGACGGGAGCGTTCCTGATAACATAGAAGATTTGATGAGCCTTGCAGGCGTTGGAAAAAAGACGGCGAACGTCGTATATTCGGTGGCGTTTGGCGGCGCGGCGATTGCCGTAGATACGCACGTGTTCCGTGTGAGTAATCGTTTGGGATTGGCGAAAGGGAAAACGCCACTTGAGGTAGAGGCTGGGCTGTGTAAATCCATTCCGAAAGAGGATTGGTCAAAAGCGCACCATTGGCTGATTTACCATGGGCGCAGGGTGTGCCATTCGCAAAAGCCCGATTGCGAGCATTGTACGCTTAGTCAAATTTGCGAATATTTTAAGAGTGGGAAAAACGTAAAGAAGAAATCGAAAACCAAATAAAGGCATAAAATCCTCCTTTTTGCGCATAATACGAGAAAGGGGGATTTTCTATGGCAAAGAACATGGGAACGGCAGAGGAAGAAAAAACGTTTTTGTTGAAATTGGCAGGCTTGGAAGATTTAGCGGAGAAAAAGACGAAAATTTATTCGCGGCTTTTGACGGATACGGCGCTTGCAGAGGAAATGGAGGGGTTATCGCTTCAACACGAAAAGAGAAAGGAAACGTTGAAATCCTTGATAACGGGAGAACCAAAGGACAAGAAAGATAGCGGAGGGGAAGCCGAATGAAATTGGAAAAAAGAGAAATCACGTTGAACGAATACGACAGCCTCAAAGACGGGTTGTACGTGGAAAAAAATTTATTGTTTGAATATGCGTTTTGTTTGGAAAAAGCGCAAAGAAAAGAAACGCGTAGTGAATTGTTGCGTTTGATGAAAGAGATTGGCGAAGAAACGTTTTTGATTGCCGATTTAATGCAATCGGCAAAAACGCAAAAACAATCGGAATGAAAGATTAGGTTATACGCAAAAGGGAAATAAAATCAGTTGAAACGAGTTCTGTCAAAAACGGAACTCCTTTTTTATTGCGGAAAAATGTCGATTTTTGTATAAATGTGTTTGAATTTGTTGACAAAAGGCGTTGCAAGGTAGTATAATAATCTTCGGTAAATACAAGAAAACCGTGGCAACGCAGAGGGTATTGTTGCGGTAAAGGAGAACAGAAAGAATGGGACGTATTAAAAACTTTTTCGGTGAATTTAAAAAATTCATTACGCGTGGCAACGTTTTAGATATGGCTGTCGGCGTTATCGTTGGCGGCGCGTTTACGGCAATTGTCAACGGGCTTAGCAACTTTATTTTAAAGCCTTTAATCAATTGGTTGATTGCGGCGATTTTAGGCAAAGAAGGATTAAGCGGCGCGATTACGATGCTTTCGCCTGCGTATAAAGACGTTTTGGACGGAGCAGGCGCGGTGATTGGTCAAGAAATCGACCTTGCGACGTCGATTTATATCGATTGGGGTTCGTTTATCAGCGCGGTTATCAATTTCCTTTTGATTGCGTTCGTGTTGTTCTTAATCGTGCGTACAATGAACAATATTGCAAAAGCGCAGGAAAGAATGATTGACGGATTGGATTTGAACGATAAAAAAGCGATTGCAAGAATTCGTTTTGAGCAAAAAGTAAACAGAAAACAAGCCAAGGCGATTTGGGAAGCGCAACAAGCGGAAGTAAAGGCGAAGAAAGCCGAAGAAGAACGCCTTGCGGCAGTAAAGGCTGCGGCGGATGCGAAAGCGGCGGAAGAAAAAGCGATGGCAAATACTCGTTTGTTGGAAGAAATTCGAGATTTGTTAAAACAAAAATAATCGGTGGAATAAAAGTCGAACGTTTCTTTGAAAAAACGTTTGACTTTTTTATATAAAACGGGTATAATATGTTTATCGTAATAAGAAAGGCTGAGAAAAAGCAGGCGTTTTTGACGTACGTTTGAAAAGAGAAACGCGTCCGTGGGCTGAAAGGCGCGTCAAACGGGAAAAATTGCCATTTCACTTTGGAGCTGTCTTTTTGAGAATTCTTTTTTCATGAAAAAAGAAAAGGTAGGAAAGAACGCAAAACGCGGCGTTATCGCGGAAACGAGGCGTGAAACACAATGGTTTCGCGTAAATGCAGGTGGTACAGCGGAAGTTTCGCCCTGCGCGATTGAAAAAATCGCGTAGGGCGTATTTTTATGAAAATTTAAGAAAGTAGATAAAACATTTCGGAGGAAATATATGAAAGAAAAAATTGCCGCGTTATGCGCGGAAATCGACGACGCAATGCAGAAAACGGAAACGGGCAGGGCGCTTTACGAATTAAAAGTGAAATTTCAAACCGAACTTAAAGGCATTATGAGCGGTATGAAAGATTTGCCCAAGGAAGAACGTCCCGCGTTTGGAAAAATCGTCAACGAGTACAAACAGAGTACGGAAGAAAAATTTGAAGCGCGCGCGTTGGTGATACGTGAATTGGAAATGCAGAAAAAATACGCAGACGAACGGATTGATATCACAATGCCGGGGAAAAATTATAAAGCGGGCGCGTTGCATCCCATTACCCTTGTTAAAAACGAATTGATTGATATCTTTTCGGGTATGGGGTTTACCGTGTTTGAAGGGCCTGAAATCGAAACGGATTATTACAATTTTACCGCGCTCAATACCCCCAAAGATCACCCTGCAAGGGGTATGCAAGATACGTTTTATTTGGCAGAGAATTTGTTGTTGAGAACGCAGACGTCGGCTGGGCAAATCCGCGTAATGGAAAAACAAACTCCGCCTATTAAGATTTTATCGCCGGGTAGAGTGTTCCGTTCGGACGACGACGCAACACATTCGCCTATGTTCCACCAAATGGAAGGGTTGGTTGTGGATAAAGGTATCACCCTTTGCGATTTGCAGGGGATGTTGGCGGAATTCGCGCAGAAAATGTTCACCTCTTCTACAAAAGTCCGTTTGCGCCCCTCGTATTTCCCGTTTACCGAACCCAGCGTAGAGGTGGATCTTAGCTGTTCGGAATGTGGAGGCAAAGGCTGTCGACTTTGTAAAGGTACGGGTTGGATAGAAGTACTCGGCGCAGGTATGGTCAATCGCCACGTTCTTGAAAATTGCGGCGTGGACCCCGACGAATATACGGGTTTTGCATTCGGTATGGGGATCGAACGTATTGCAATGTTGAAATACGGTATTAACAATATTAAAACGCTGTTTGAAAATGATACGAGATTTCTCGAACAGTTTGAAAACTAAGGAGGGGAAAGAGAATGAAAGCACCTTTTAGTTGGTTAAAAGATTACGTAGATATAGACGTTTCCGCACAGGAATTGGCGGAAAAATTGTTTTCGTGTGGGTTCGAGGTAGAGGAACTCGTGTATTTAGGCGAAAAAATCAATCGCGTGGTGGTAGGGGAAGTCAAAGCGTTGACTCCGCACCCCGACAGCGACCATATGCAAATTTGCGTGGTGGATTGCGGTGAAGAATACGGCAGAGATTTGCAAATTGTAACGGGCGCGCCCAACGTATACGTAGGAATGAAAACGCCGTGCGCGTTGGACGGTTCGACGGTGGTAGAGAGCAATCCCGCTATGCTTGAAAAGAATCCCGACGGGATTAAGAAGATTAAAAAAGGAAAATTGCGCGGCGTAGAATCGTTTGGTATGTTGTGTTCGGGAGAAGAATTGGGGATCAACGACGATTATTATCCCGGCGCGGAAGTAAACGGGTTGTTGGATTTGGATAAATCCGCGCCCATAGGCGAAGATATCAAAAAAATCGTCGGTTTGGACGATTGGATTTTCGATATTTCCATCACGGCAAACCGCCCCGATTGTCAATGTATTTTAGGGATTGCGCGCGAAGTAGCGGCTGTATTAAAGAAACCTTTAAAAGCCCCCGATTGTTCGTATACCGCGCACAAAACTACGGCTGCGCCCGTGTCTGTGGAAGTGCTTGCGCCTGATTTATGTCCTCGTTACGTAGGGCATTACGTAGAAAACGTAAAAGGCGGCGTTTCCCCTGCATGGCTTAGAAAACGTTTGGCGTTGTCGGGAATCCGTTCCATTTCCCCGATCGTCGATATTACCAATTTCGTGTTGTTAGAAATGGGGCAACCTATGCACGCGTTTGACGCGGATGATTTGGGTGATAGAAAAATTGTCGTTCGCAGAGCGGTAAACGGAGAAAAGATTACGACGCTCGACGAAAAAGAATTTACGTTGACGACGGATAACCTTGTAATTTGCGACGGGAAAAAACCCGTTGCCTTGGCAGGGATTATGGGCGGATTGAACAGCGAAATCAAAGAAACGACGAAAAACGTATTTTTTGAATCTGCAAAATTTGCGCGCGACAACGTACGTAAAACTTCTCGTGCGCTCGGTCAATCGTCCGATTCGTCGGCTCGGTTTGAAAAGGGCGTGGACGCGTACACCAACGGACTTGGTATGGCGCGCGCATTGCATTTGATAGAAGAATTGGGTTGCGGCACGGTAACGACGCTTTGCCAAGACGTTTGCGCGGTGTCGCTTGCGCCTCGGACAATGACGGCAAGTATTGCGAAAATTAACGCATTGCTTGGTATTTGTGTGCCGAACGACGAAATCGTATCTATTTTAACCCGTTTGAATTTCAAACCGCAGATTGACGGCGATACCTTGACGGTGGAAATCCCCGGTTATCGCGACGACGTAGATAATTATCCCGATTTGGCTGAAGAAGTGATTCGTATGTATGGATACGACCATATCGTGCCTACGTTCCTTGACAAAGCCAAGGTAACGGGCGGCGGTTTGACGGACGAACAAAAACAGGAATTGCATTTGAAGAATGTTTTGCGCGTGCAGGGCTATTCAGAATCGTACAACTATTCGTTCTATTCGCCTAAGGATTTCGATTTGATGAAATTGCCTGAGGACGCAGAGGAAAGAAACGCGGTGAAGATTCTCAATCCAATCAGCGAAGAATTGTCGGTTATGCGTACGTTCCTTGCGCCGTCTATGCTCGGTAACGCCGTGCGTAATATCCGTCGCGGTAACGACGAAGGCAGGCAGTTTGAGGTGGCGAATACCTATTCGCCTCGTAACACCGCAAACAGCGAACAACCCGACGAGAAAAAACATTTGGTTTTGGGCGTATGGGGCGGCAAAAACGATTTCTTTGATTTGAAAGGCGCGATAGAGTGTATCGCGGAAATGTTCCACCTTGAATTTACGTATGAACGCGCGGAAAAGACGTATTTGCACCCTGGCGTGTCCGCAAACGTTTTGTTGGGAACGGAAATTGTGGGTTGTATCGGTGAACTCGACCCTGCTATTGCCCTTTCGCTTGGGTTGGATAAAAAAGTATATTTGGGCGAACTCGATTTAGCGGCATTGTCGCCGAAGATGGACGACAACGTTCGTTATACGAATTTGCCGAAATTCCCTGCGGTGAATCGCGACCTTGCGTTGATTGTGGACGAGAAATTGACTTGCGCGGAAATCGAAGAAGTACTGAACCATTCGTGTAAATACGTTACGAAAGTGCGCTTGTTCGACGTGTATCGCGGCGGTCAAGTGCCTGAGGGTAAAAAGAGTATGGCGTTTACGCTGACGTTTACCCCCGACGCAAACACGGAAAAAGTGTTTACGCCCGAAACGTTGGACGGATTTGTGAAAAAGATTTTGGGTAATTTGAAATTTAAATTGGGTATCGAACTTCGTTAATTACAGGAGCTTTTCGTGAAAAGAGAAAGTAAAGTAAGTTTCTACGGTTTTATTAACGTAGACAAACCGTCGGGGATCGTATCTTCGACGGTGGTGAATAAAATCAAATGGTTGTCGGGCGCGCCCTGTGGGCATATGGGTACGCTCGACCCTTTGGCGAGTGGAGTTTTGCCTGTCGGAATTGGAAACGCCACCCGTCTTTTCGATTATTTTCTCGAAAAGGAAAAACAATATATCGCCGAATTTACCTTTGGGGTGGATTCGGATACGCTGGATTCGACGGGAACGCTTGTTTTTGGCGGCGCGATACCGACGGAAACGGCAATTAACGCCGTTTTGCCCAATCTTTTAGGGGATATTATGCAAATTCCACCGAAATACAGCGCGAAAAACGTCAATGGCAAACGCGGTTACGACCTTGCCAGGGCAGGGATAGAATTTGAATTGCAACCCAAAAAAGTGCATATTTACGATATAGAATGTCTTGGGAAAGTGGAGGAAAAAGCGGATACGTTCCGTTTTAAAATTCGTTGTGGTGGCGGTACGTATATCCGTTCGTTGGCGCGAGATATTGCAGCGGCACTTGGTACAAAAGCGGTAATGAGCGCGCTCAGACGTACGCAAAGCGGTGTGTTTAACCTGAACAGCGCTGTGCCGTTTTCTTTTCTTGAAACCGACCCGACGATAGAAGAATTGGAAAAATACGTCATTCCCACCGAATCGGTTTTGCCGTTTGAGAGGTTGGTTTTGGAGGAAAAAAACGCTGAAAAAATTTTCCACGGGCTACCCGTGTCCGCGTTGAATGAAAAAGATGGGTTGTATAAATTGTATCAAGGGGATATATTTTACGGGATTGCGGAGCTGAAAAACGGCTTGGCGAAGGCAAAGACGAAATTATGTTAAAGACGGTGTGGCTGACGGAACAACCGAATAAAAATCCGTTAGAAAACGGAATGGGTACGGCCATGCTTTTGGGTGGTTTTGACGGTTTGCATTTAGGACATTGCAAATTGCTTGCTCGCGCAAAAGAAAGCGGACTGAAAGTGGGCGTAATGACCATTGTCGGGGGCAAAGAGGACGAAAACCTGTTTACGTTTCAAGAACGGGAGAGTATTTTTAAGAACGTGGGTATCGATTTTGTGTTTGAACTTCCGTTTTCGGAAATCAAAGATATTACTCCGTTAGAATTTGTCGCATTATTACAAAAACAGTTTTCGCCAAAATTGTTCGTTTGCGGAGAGGATTTTCGCTTTGGCGCAAAGGCGCAAGGAACGCCTGAAATTTTAAAACGAGCCACCCAGGTATGCGTTGACGTGCAACCTTTGGTGGAAAGAAACGGACAAAAAGTGAGTTCGTCCTATATCAAAACGTTGATAAAAAGTGGCGACGTGAAAAGCGCAAACGAACTGCTTTGCGAACGTTTTTTCTTGATAGGAAAGGTTTTTGAGGATAGAAAAATCGGGCGTACGTTGCAGTTTCCGACGGCAAATATCAAATATCCGATAGGGAAATATTCCTTAAAAAAAGGAGTGTATGAAACGCGCGTTACGCTTTTTGGAAAAGAATATAAAGGAATAACCAATTACGGCGCGCGGCCTACGTTTGACAACGACAAGGTGTTGACGGAAACCTATCTCGACGGTTTTGACGGCGATTTGTACGGACGGGAATTAAAGGTGAGTTTTGTTCGGTATCTTCGTGATATACGGAAATTTGACGATATAGGCGCATTAAAAAAGCAACTGGAAGAAGATATCAGGAGGGTGAGAGAAAATGATTAAATTCGGGCCTAGCGGAAACTGCGAGAGCTTTTACGCCGAAGGGTATTCGCATACGGAAGAAGCGGCGGCGTTTGTAAAAAAGCGCGGTTTGGATTGTTTTGAATATTCGTTTGGGCGAGGCGTCCGTATGAGCGAGGAAAAGGCGATTTCCATAGGCGAGGCGTTTGCAAAAGAAGAAATCGAAATTTCCGCGCATGCGCCGTATTTTGTCAATTTTGCAAATCCCGACGACGAAATGGCTGCAAAATCCTACGGATACGTATTGGATAGCGGTAAAATGCTGAAATTAATGGGCGGAAAACGCGTGGTTTTTCACCCTGCGGCACAGGGCAAGGCGAGTCGTGAAGAAGCGGTTTCTTTGACAGAAGAACGTTTAAAAATCTTGCGTGATTATATTTACTTGAACGATATGCAGGATATGAAATTCTGTCCCGAAACTATGGGAAAACTCGCGCAGATTGGTACGGTGGAGGAAATTACACGCTTTTGTAAAATCGACCCCGTATACGTGCCGTGTATCGATTTTGGACATATCAACGCGAGAGAACAAGGCTCGTTGAAAACGGTTGTAGATTACAAATCACGTTTGGAATATATGATAGGCGAACTCGGTTTTGAAAAAATGAAACACTTTCATATGCATTTTTCAAAAATTATGTATTCGGCAAAAGGCGAGATTAAGCATTTGACCTTTGAAGACAGCGTTTACGGTCCTGAATTCGAGCCGCTTGCAGTTGCCTTGAAAGAACTGTCGTTGCAGCCGTATATCGTCAGCGAATCGGCAGGTACGCAGGCGGAAGACGCGGCGTATATGAAGAAAGTTTACGCGAATTTGTAAAAATCGTATAAAAAGCATTATCCGACACTTGACGAAAACGATTTTTTTTGTTAAAATATAGAATAAGAGGAAAAAGTATGGTATTGCAGACGAACGGTAAAAAGATATTACAAAACGTCGATTGCGAGGCTGTATACGCTTCTTGCGAATTTTTGTTGCAATATATTACGGGATTCGTTGCAGAAAACGGATTCGTAATCGTGGACAAGGACGGCACGACGTTGTATACGGACAAGCGGTATATTGAAGCGGCGGAAAAACAATGCAAAGGCACGGACGTTACCCCCGTTTTATACAAACGCGACGAGTCAATGAAACGCTTGGCGGAATATAAAAGCGTGGGCATATCGTTCGACCAAACCAGCCATATTGAATACGTTACCCTTGAAAAAGCAGGCGTAAAAGCGGTGAATATTGACAAACAACTCTCAGAGTTGATGTCCGTAAAAAACGAATTTGAGTTGTCGTGCATCGAAAAGGCTTGTAAAATAGCAGAAGAAGGTTTTTTGGCGACGTTGCCAAAAATCAAAGAGGGAATGACGGAAAACGAAGTGGCGGCGATACTCGAATACGAAATGCGTATGCGTGGGGCGCAAGGCCCTTCGTTTGAAACGATTGTGGCGTTTGGGGCGCACGCGGCTGTGCCGCACCACGTAACGGGCGAAACGAAACTTTGTTTCGGCGACGAGATTTTAATCGATTTCGGTTGTCGAGTCAACGGGTATTGTTCGGATATTACGCGTACGTTTTTATTCGGCGACGATGGAAAACACGAAGAATTTAAAAAGGCGTACGCTGCGGTGTTAAAAGCGCATACGCTGGTGAAAGAGAATTTGAAAAGCGGTATGACGGGCGCGCAAGGCGACGCGATTGCAAGGGAGTATTTGACTGAGCAAGGCTATGGCGAATTGTTTACCCATTCGTTAGGGCACGGTATCGGGTTGAATATCCACGAATATCCCGGTTTAAATACCAAAAGTGAAACGGTTTTGAAAGACGGAATGGTATTTTCGGACGAGCCCGGCGTGTACGTAGAGGGCGAATACGGAATCCGTATCGAAGACACCGTTACGTTGAAAAACGGAAAAATAAAGAGTTTTATGTCTTTAACGGACAGAAACTTGATAATTTTATAAAAAATAAAAAAATGAGTGATATAAGGAGAAAAACACTATGGCACAGATTTTGGCAGGCGACATTCGTAAAGGCGTAACTTTTGAATATAAGAGCGGCGTTTACACCGTTACCGATTTCCAACACGTAAAACCCGGTAAGGGCGCGGCGTTCGTTAGAACGACCTTGAAAAACGTAGTTACGGGACAAGTATTGTCGAACGAAACGTTCAACCCTACGACGAAACTCGAAACCGCGCAGGTTGAAACGAAGAAAATGACGTATTCGTATTACGACGGCGAATTCTACGTATTTATGGACGAAGAATACAATCAAGAAATGCTTTCTTTCGACCAAGTAGAAGATGCGTTGAAATATATCAAAGAAAACGACACCGTAACGGTGAAATTCTTGTATGGAAAGGCGTTCTCGGTAGAACCCGAAAACTTTGTTGAACTCAAAGTTATTGAGGCTGAACCTGGTGTAAAGGGCAACACGGCAACCAACGTTATGAAGAACGCGAAGGTGGAAACGGGCGCAACGATTCAAGTGCCTATGTTCGTAGAAGAAGGCGAAACGATTCGTATCGATACGAGAACGGGCGAATATATGAGCCGCGTTTAATCTATCCGATAAAGCGATTGATTTAATTAAAAAAAGCGAAATAAATGCAGGATAGAATTATCCTGTATTTTGTCGTACTGAAAAAGAGGTGTAAAAGATGAAAGCTGTGGCGCAACGCGTAAAAAAGACAACGCTTTCGGTGGACGGAACTTTGATTTCCGAAATCCCGTTTGGATTGACGGTGTTTTTGGGTATTAAAAGCGGAGATACGGAAAAAGAGGCGGAGTATATGGCGAAAAAAATTGCCAATTTACGCGTCTTTGAGGACGAAAACGGAAAAATGAATTTGTCGGTGAAAGACGTCGGGGGCGAAGTGTTGTTGGTGTCGCAATTTACGTTATACGGCGATACGTCGCACGGGAACAGACCAAGTTTTACCCTTGCAGAACGCCCCGAAAAGGCAGAACCTTTATATGAATACGCGGTGGACGCTTTGCGGGGACACGGCGTAACGGTGAAAAAGGGTGTATTTGGCGCAGATATGAAAATTGAACAATACAACGACGGACCCGTTACCATTTTATTAGAAATATAAAAAATTTGAACGATAAACATAAAGGCGGTTGGTAAACAGCCGTCTTATTTTTTTATATTTTACTTTTACATTTGTAAAAATAAGGGGATAATATTTTTGATAAAAACAACAATATAGACAGAATAGTTTTTAAAAAAACAAAAAATATTTGACAATTTTTCAGGTGTTTTATATAATAAATTTAAATAACACACAAGGCTTTTGATAAATGGAAAAAATTGTAACCAATACTCGTTTGATAATTAAAACGTGCGATTTGTATTATAATAAAAAATGGAAACATCAAGAAATCGCAGATTTTTTGAATATTTCAAGGCCAACGGTTTCCCGCATTTTGGCTTGTGCGTTGGAACAAAAAATTGTTAATATTACGATAAACAATTTAGAGTCGGTTAGATATTGGGAATTGGAACAACGATTAAAAACCAAGTTTGAGTTACGAGACGTAATCGTCGTGGATTCAGACGAAAATATAGAAAGAACCAAACGGGCGTTAGGCTGTGCTACACGCAGATATTTGGAGGGGATTATACAAGAAAGGGATGTGGTAGGAATTTCAATGGGATCTACCTTATATTACACCGTTAATGGCACTTTTGAGAATAAAGTGAAAAATTTAACTGTCATACCGCTGATAGGCGGTATGGGACAGTTGAAAGCGGAACTTCATTCCAATCATTTGGCTGACGATTTTACCAAATGCTACGGCGGTACGTATTTGCCTTTGTATGCGCCTGCGCGTGTTTCAAATTCGGCTTTGCGTAAACATTTAAAAAAAGAACAAGGCGTGGCGGAAGTGTTACAACTGCAGAAAAAAGTATCAATCGCGCTCGTGGGGATAGGTTTTCCAAATGAACAATCGTCGATTGCAGCAACGGGATATTATAAAAAAAATGAAATCCAATCGCTACTTGAAAGACAAGTTGCAGGGGAAATATGTATGCAATTTTACGATTCGGAAGGGCATTGCGAACAATATAAGAACGACAATAACGTAATAGGGATTGAATTGAATAGATTGAGGAAAATTCCGTATTCTATAGGAATCGCAGGAGGGAAAGATAAAATTTCGGCGATTAAAGGCGCGACGAATGGAAAGTATATTAACGTCTTGATTACGGATTGTCAATGCGCAGAATTGTTATTGAATAAAAACTAAGGCAGGGAAAAATGGAGATTAAATCAGAATGGCTGTTATGCCCACGTTGTCAAAATAAAACGCGAATAAAATTAAGGACGGATACGGTGTTGGAAAATTTTCCTTTGTTTTGTCCGAAATGCAAATTCAGCGCGTTGATAACGGTCAAAAATTTAAAACTGAATATAATAAACGAGCCAGATGCGATAAAATGACACAGAGCCTATGAAAACAAACGATTTTCGTACGCTCTGTGTTTTTTTATATATAAAAATCAACAAATAACGGAGGTAAACAATGAACGAAATTTTAAATATGGACATCAATGCAATGCCGCAAACGACGTTTGCGTGTAGCTGTGGAAAAACGCACCATTTCGATTTGAAAGGGTTGTCGATAAGAAAAGGCGCAATCCACGATATTGTGTCAATGGCAAAACCTTTTAAAGAAGGGAAAATTCTTGTCGTTTTCGATAACAATACTTATCTTGCGGCAGGAAGAAAAACTGCGGAATTATTAAAGACGAACGGTTTCAAAGTAAAAGAATTGCTGTTTGATTGCGGAAAAGACGTTCTAATTCCCGACGAAAAAACGTTGGGTAGAATTTTACAAGAACAAGATTTTGACGTTTCGTTGATGATAGCAGTAGGATCAGGGGTTATTAACGATTCGGTTAAATTCGTTACTTCGCGAACGAAACTTCCCTTTATCGTTGTAGCAACGGCGCCGTCTATGGACGGTTACGTTTCCGACGGCGCGCCGATTATATCGGCGGGATACAAATACTCGCCACAGGCGCATTTGGCGTACGGCTTGATTGGCGATACCGAAATTTTAAAAACTGCGCCGCAAGATTTAATCCAGGCGGGATTTGGTGACGTAGTTGGTAAAATAACGGCAATCGCGGATTGGGACCTTGCCGTAAAAGCCAACGGCGATTATCGGTGCGACACTTGCGTTGCGCTGGTGGAACGCGCTTTACAGAAATGTTTTTCTACGGCGGACGGATTAAAAATGCGCGACGAAACTTCCCTTTGCGCATTATTCGAGGCCCTTACGTTGACTGGGGTGGCAATGGCTCTCGTGAACGTTTCAAGACCTGCATCAGGCGCAGAACATATGTTGTCGCATTATTGGGAAATGGATTTTATCGCAAGAGGCTTAAACCCCAATCACCACGGGATTCAGGTCGGCGTGGCGACGGTGATAATCGCGCGTTTCTTTGAAGAACTTGGCGATACGTTGCCCAAGGGCTGTAAAGAACTTTGTCCTACGCCGTCGGAAATCGTTAAATTATTAAAAAAGGCAGATGCACCAACCAATCCCAAAGAAATCGGGATAGACCGCGAATTGTTTTATCAAAGCCTTTTAAACGCACACACGGTGCGCCCTCGGTATTCAATTTTGCAATTTGCGAAAGAACAGGGCAGATTGGAAACAATAGCAAAAAAAATAACGAAAGAAATTTACGGTTAAAGGAGAAAATAATATGAAAATAGCTTTTGGAAGCGACCCAAACGCAACGGAATTTAAATATGCGCTTATTGAATACGTGAAACAACTTGGACACGAAACGTACGATTTGGGTAGTGAGGACCCGATTTATGCGAACGTAGCAATCGATTGCGCAAAAGCCGTCGCGGCAAAAAAATACGATAGAGGAATTCTCGTTTGTGGTACGGGCATAGGCGTAGCGATAGCGGCAAATAAAGTAAAAGGCGCGTACGCCGCTTGTATTCACGACGTATATCAAGCGCAACGCGCGCAGTTGTCAAATAACGCGAATATCATTACGATCGGCGCGCAGGTCGTGGGGATTGAATTGGCAAAATGTATGGTAAAAGAATATTTATCTTTGACTTTTGATATCAACGGCAGATCTAAAAATAAAGTAGAGCGAATTTATCGCTTTGAAAACGAATCGTAATAAAAAGTTTAAAAAAATTACAAAATATACCACTAAAACACTTAACGACACGGGGGGCTATATTAAATATAATATATAATAGTGTAATAATAAAAAACATTCAAAATGATATCGCGCAATAGAGTATAAAATATTCTTTCAAAGCGAGAGGGGATAATATTTTGGAATATAATAGGCAAAAAAAAGTACAAATTGTAATATTTAAAGAACATACGGTATTGAAATTGATTCTTGAGTTGTGATAAAATATATCTACGTTGTGAAAATAATACTCAAAAAATGTGCTGTGTGGCTGTTTGTTGTGAACAACAAACAATAAATATTTAATGCAATGCAACAAAGGTAAAAAACCTCAAAGCCGATGAGGAATTTTATATAATAAAAAATAAAAAAGTAAGGAGGAATCATTTTGAAAAAATCGTATGAGGAATTATGGATAACTGTTCGGCGTTTTTCGTCGCCAGACGTAATAACGGCGAGTAACCCGTCCGACCCTGATGGTAGCGACATTTGGTTTGACTAAAAAATATGGTTTGGAAAAAGAAAATGATAAAAGGAGAAATAATATGAAATCAAGAACAAAAAAATTAGTGTTAAGCTGTGCGGCGTTTTTCGCGCTTTCGGCATTGACGTTTGGGATATTCGGCATAAGCCCCAACGTAACGGCAAAAGCAGACAGCCCTATCGTTTTGGCGCAGAGCGCGTCCATTCGTCTTGCGAAAGAAGAAGGCGAATATCACGGTATTCGTTTTGAATCTTCCGTAACGAAAGACTTTTTTGAAGCCGAAGCAAACAAAGGCGCAATCTATGGCACGTTGATTTGCCCTGCAGATTATTTAGGCGTAGAGGGCAACGCGCTTTTCCACGACGACGATACGAAAAATGCAAACGGCGCGTTGTACATATATGACGAAAATACCCCTAACAAAACAGAGGGTAATCAATACGCAATGCGTGATCTCGTTGCAAAACCCGAATACGACGAAGATACGGGCAAATATTATTTTAAAGGCTCGATTACGAACGTAAACGACCAAAACCTTGCTCGTCCTTTCGCAGCGCGCAGCTACGTAGCCGTTTCCGACGGCAACGGTGGATATACCTATACGTACAGCGACGTGTACAGCCGTGCAATTTATTCCGTGGCAACCCACGCGGTGGCGGATACGGAAGAATTTGCAAAATACACCACCGACCAACAGTCGTATTTGAACGGGTTGATGGATAAAGTCAGCGAGCAAATCACGGCGATTTCCGTTTCCGTAGATAAAACGGGCGCGGTTTCTACGACGGACGAAGTGAACGTTACCGCAAGCGTAACGGTGGATACCAAACATTACGACGGTGATTTGGATATCGCGCCTAAATTTACGGCGAATGTAGACGGCGTAGCATCTGAATCCGCAATCAAACGCGCAGATGCGAACGTATACACTTTGACTGATTTGGGTAAATACACCCTTACCCCGTACGTAGGAAATGCGAAAAAGACAACGGCGGAAAATATCGCCCTTGATTGCAACGTATTGTCTATCTTCACCAAAGCAGGTGAAATCAAAGAAAACGACGCAGGAAAATTGGTGAATCCGTATATTACTTCTGCTAACGGTTGGGTTACGAATAATCAACTTGTACATAAAAATGCTACGGTTGGGAATGTTACGTTAGATGGCGTTACATATGAAAATGTATATTCTTACACAGGAGAAGGTCAGTCGGGGTCTTTGGTGCGACTTACTGATACATTTTTGCAAAAAAATATTGCTTGGAAATGGTTTGTTTTTGATTTATATGCAGAAGTAGATTCTACGGTAAATGCAACTAATACGCAGACATATTTCAGATATAATGGTAACAATTTCTATGTAATGGGCAAAAAAGGGACTTTTGCGTGTGAGGGGTATACTGGTTATATATTTAATATTGATGCCAACGGAAATGCAATAGATGCGCCGAATACAATAGAAACAGAAACATATAACAAATGGACGAGAATTGCTATTCAGTTTAATGACGTACCCAAAACTGAAGTTGGTTGGTTCTTCAATTTAAGTACGGCAAAATATTATCTCAAAAATATATATTTAACGACGAATGAAGTGCCTTATACGGTGGAATTGTCGGGTATTGACGAAAGCAAAGCGTACGCGCCAGGCGACACTATCAATTTGACGGCGACGGCGTATAAAGATGGCGCAGTGGTGGAAAACGCAAACAACGTAATTACCGTAGACGGCGCGGCAACCTTAAACGGCAACGTGTTGACAGTGGGTAACGGTGATATTAAAGTTACGGTAACAAATAAAACAATGAACGCCCTTTATCCTGTTTCCCGTACGTATACCGTACACGGCGAATCTTGGGAAAACTTGACCGTTACAGGCATTGATACAACCAAAACCTACGCTTATAACGAGATTATAAAACTCAGCGCAATGGCAAACAAAGTAGGTGAAAGCGAGGCTCAGACGGTTGTTCCCGTATATACCGTAACCGAAGGTAGCGCGGTTGTATGGCAGGACGAAGAAGGACAATGGTATGCAAAACCCGGTATTGGGCAAAGTGTGATTACGGCAAGTTTTGGCGGTGCAGTACAAACGATTGAATTTAACGGCGACGCAGAAACGATTATGCTCCTTGGTGGTGCAACGGAAGAAGGCGTTTCCTCTGATGGTATGTTACAGGCATATTTCAAGAATTTTGGAGATGACACTTCGTATTATACGTATGAGAAATATAACGGCAGATACGCGGTAAATTACACGAAAAAAGCCGACTCGTCGAATGGTTTGGCTGTAGAAGATGCTTATGCAGAGCTGGCAGATGTTGACGGTTATTTGTATATTGATATGTATTATGAAACTCAATCGTTAACGTATTTCTTTATAAACGGTAATCAATATTTCTATTTCTTTAGTAGTTATAATGATGATAGTATGACTACAAATCCCGAAATGAAGAATACGGATTGGCAATGGTATGATATGGGCGGTACTGCAATTACGCAAACGTTAAGAAGCGGTCATCACGCAGGTAGATGGTTGACGTTGGAAATAAAATTGCAAGATTTGGGTACAAATGCTAGGTTAGTTCTTAATAAGTATCCTGGGTATGAAGCGCAAAATATGTATATTTCTTCCGTTGTTATCAGTAAAACTCGTTTGATTGAAGAAAAACAAGCGGCAAACGCAGAAGTATTGCATATTCTTGACAGTGAAGCAGCCTTGGAGAACTATTGGATGGCAGGGGTAGACAGCCAAACAAAAGAAAGCTATTCCGAATTTACTTGGGTTGAAAACGTAGCTGGTAGAGGCGCGGTTAAATATCACTCGTTGACGACGGATTCTACACCTTTGTTGTTGGATACGATATATAAGACTGCGGGATATGATTTATTGATTTCGAAATATAATTATATGTATCTCGATTTCTATTACGAAGAAGGCGGAAAGTGGGCGAGTCCTACGATTATAACGGATTTCCAAGGATCTACTCCGTATCTTGCACAGTATGCAAATTCCGCAAGATATGAATCAGAAAGAAGCAAACTGGAATCAGCTGCGAAAGGCGAAACGGTTGTAGTGGATCTTCCTTTCGATTATCAATGGTATATTGATGCCAACAACGACGGAGTGTTAGAACCTTTGGCGGATACCGACAGCCCTATGTTGTATTACGGCGTTTGGGTAACGTTAGAAATTTGTATTCCCGAAACGTTGAAATCACATGATATTTGGATTGAAAAATATCCTGGCGAAACTAACGAAGCAAGTGATTTGTATATCAGCAACGTAAGACTTTCCAAGAATTCGTTGACGGGAATTGTAACGGAATAACCATTCATCAGCTTGTATCGAAAAACTCCTGTACTGTCATACCGACCGAATGAAGTGAGTGGAGCGTATCCCCTCAATCAAAAAATACGTATGAGATATCTCCACGCAGTTGCAGGGCAACTTTGGTCGATATGACAATAAGGCGGTTGCGAACGTTCAGTCGGTATGACGATGCACGCCACGCTGTCATTCAGAGGCGTAGCGCGCCGTAGGAATCCCGTGGCGGAGATACGCTCGGTATGACGGGAAAAAGAGTTTTTACGAATAAGCGAATTAAGATAAAAGAGGAATATGATATGAAATTAAAAAAGACAGTGATATGTTTGTCTTCTCTGATTTTTATCACGTTGGGAATGGCGTTTGCAGGTTGTAACGTCCAAGAAACTCCTGTAAAAACGCCTGAAAACGTATACGGCGACGGCGTAACCGTCGGCGGAGAAACCGCAGGGAATGAAAAACAATTTTTCACGATTGAAAACGCCGAAGACATTCACGTTTCCAAAGGCGGGGAAATTTCCGCTGCCGTATCCAAGGTGGTTGCCGTATGCGGTAACGATAGGGAAAAGGTGGACGTGGACGATTCTAAGGTTGACCTTACGAAATCGGGGAAATATCCAATCGTATATTCCTATAAAGACGTAATCAAGAGCGTATACGTATGCGTATACGAAAAGCCTACTATCGTAGACGAAAAAGCAGGGCAAACCATTTCGACGAGTTATTCCAATACTTACAAAGACGTATTCGACGGTATCACCGCTAGCGTTGTTAGGGGAACGGAAACGGTGGAATTGGACGTGAAATTGGAAACGCAGGATTTTATTCGCTCGGACGGAAGTATTGACATTTCCAATCTTTCTAAAACGTTGACGTTTTTTGCGGAATCTCCCACAGGTGAAATTGTAAAATTGACGAGAAACGTAACGATTGAAAACGATATGGTCGCCCCCGATATTTTGGCTTCGTACACCTATGACGTATTGGACGATAATTTGGTTTTTGAAAACGTTGACGAAGATACGGTTTTGAACTTTTTAACGGTTTCGGTCAATGAAAAGCCTTTGACAAATATATTGACCGTAGACGAGGATAGCGTTTCCATTTCAGGACAAGGTTTGTATGATTTGTTCGGACTTGGCGGAGATAACACGTTGCGGTTTGTTACCTCTAACGGGTACGCGGAGGCAGTTTTGAATATCGTAGACGAAAAACCCGTGGCGTTGAATACCGACGAGGTAAAGGAATTTATTGACACGGCAAAAGTGAACGGAAAAAAATACGAATTGCCTTTTGCAACGTTGGCAAACCCCAGACAGTCGGAAAAAATCAGTTTCCGTTTGCTCAAAGAGGGTGAGGTGATTACGGACAAAGTGGAGGCGATTACGCTGAATGCGATTGGAACGTACACCCTTGAATATACGGCGAGGGGCAAATCTACTTCGTTTGACTTCCTTTGTTTTAACAATTTGGGATTGCAAGGCAACGTAATGTTTACGATGGATAAAAAATTTGATTATACGTTGGCTGAGGGATACGAATTGTTGAAATATACCGTTCGCGAAGATGCGGGGATTGTGGCGTATTATGACGTTGAAAGCGCACTTTACAACGATTTGAACGCCTTTTACACCGTCGTTTCTGGGCTGAACAAATCCAAAGTATATAAATTGGAAGTATACGCGCGTTGCGATATGGGAATTTTCTCGCAAACGATTGATTTCACCGTTGGAGGCGAGGGAATCGTGGATACGATTTCGGGCGCGAATTCGTTAGAGCTTGGCAGAGTGAATACGCACAATATTTTATCGCTCGATTATAGAACTACGAATTTGGGCGGTAGATTGGGCGCGTTCAAGTGGTATTTCCACGGCGAGAAAACGGCGCAAACGGAGAGTATTATCCGTTACAGCGACGAAATCGCTGCAAGTATGACGACAGGAAAATACGTTACGTTTGACGTATACTGCAATTCGGAACTGAATTTGAGTTGGTACGATAATGGAAACGTTACCAGTTTTTATACGAAAGGGTATAGAGGCGCGTATTCTCCTGAAATTGCCTACTACGTAGACGGCGTCCGTTATACGGGCTTGGACAGTATGAATCAAATCTCAGGCGGATATCTTGGGAAATGGGTTACGATAGAATTGCACTTGACGCAAGATTTTGCTGGCGGAAAAACCGCGGAAAAGTTTAACAATACTTGGAACGGATTGTTCGTTATCGGAAATTATAACAATTTGCGCGATTACGACAATTATATTGCGAATATGAAGATTTCTACGTATTCGTTTATGCAAGACGATACGGAAAACGTTACGTTTGAACCGCGCCTCGAATCCGAGGGTACGGGAGAAGACGTTTGGCACGATTGAGCCGTTTTGCACGATAAAACTGAAAAAATAAAAAACGAGGTAGTTTATGAAAAAATCTAAAATTTTAACCGTTTTTATGGCGGGGGCAATGCTCGTGAGTGTTTCAGCTTGCGGTAAAGAAGTGGGCGAAGTAGTCGTAGATAGCAGCAAATATCAAATCAATGCGTTTGCTGTGGAAAACGGTGTTGGACATCAATGGTTGGTGGAATGTGCCGCTAAGTGGAATCAAATGAATCCCGACAGCAAATTCCAAGTAATTCCGCAAACGGGCGCAATGGCTTTGCACAGCGGTTTGGATGCAATGGTAGAGGCGAAAACGACGGATATCAATATGTATTTCGGTTCGCAACGCCCGTCGTTGGCTCAAATTTCCAAAGGCATTATTTTGGACGTTTCGGACGTATATAATATGTCCGTAGACGCTGACGGAAAGAAAATTTCCGAAAAGACGCATTATTACGAAGATTTGAAAGTGGCATTCTCCGATTTGAAAGGGAACGGTATGTATATGATTCCTTATGCAAGCGGTATGACGGGTTTGGTATTCGATTACGGTTTCTTCGCCGAAAACGATTATTTGTATTGGGCGACGGCGGCGGATCTTAACGCGGTTGTGGCGCAAGAAGGCGCAGGCAGCGCAGAAGTTGACGGGGATAAACTCGTGGCGAAAAAAGCGTTTGGAAACTATGAAGTGGGCGACAGAATTTCTCGTGCAGGTAAAGACGGTAAATACGGTACGTACGACGACGGTCAGGCAATTACCCAAGCGGAATTTAACGACACGTTGACGAAGATTTTAAATGACGGCAATTTCGCTTATTTGTACGCAACCAGCATTATTATCGACGCATATCAAAGACCGTTCTTGGACGCGATTTTTGCGCAGACGATGGGTTACGACAATTATAAAACGTTGATGGCGTTTGACGGTGAGTTGAAAGGCGCAGACGGCGTAACGCAAGCGACGTTGACTGAGGCTACGGGTAAAATCGCTTACGATACGGATATCGTAAAACAATCGTATAAAAACGCGGTAGAATTTTACAGAAACAATATGATGGGGCTTGCCGGCGAAATCAACGGTACGGCGTATACGCCTCAACAGATTATTTCAACGTATTCGTATGGTAACCAATCGTTACGTCATACGGACGCGCAAGGTAAATTCGTTATGAGTTTTGCGGACGAATCGAACAATCCTTCGGCGTTCCTTATGGAAGGCAGTTGGTGGGAATATGAGGCAAAAACCTATCTTGATCTTGCGAAAAAGGACGAAAATTACGGCGAAAATGGCAGGGATTACCGTTTCTATTTGTTCCCCAGACAAGAAGGACAGGTAGACGACCGTTCGGTAATTGCTTGTCAAGACGATGGCGCGGGCGTTCTGTTCAACAACACACCTAAGAAAGTAAAAGACGCAGGCTTGGAAGACGAATTCATTTTGGAATGTAAGAAGTTTATGGCGTTTACGCTGTCGAATGAAAATCTTGCAATGTTCACCAAAAATTCGGGCGTTTCCCGTCCTTTCGATTATGAAATGAGCGAAAGCGACCTTGCAAACTTGTCTTATTTCCAACGCAACAATTGGGAACTTTCTCACGATACGGAAAACGTTGTCGTTTTGGCTGACGACTATGTAAAACGTATGTCCAAAGTGCGTTTGTACAGCGAATGGAACGATTATAAGACGGACGAATTTACGAGAGGCGGTTTGACGGTAGATTATCTGTTCCCGTTCCAGGCGTTTACGGGTGAGAATCCCGTTTCTGCAGCGGATTACGTGAAGTACGTATTGCAAGAAATTCAAAATACCTACGACGCAAAATATAGCAACGTACAGAATCAAATCAATAAATAAGAACTAAAAAATAAAAAACAAAAGGTCGTTTTGGGGAGAGGGCGTTTTCAATGATATGTCGTAACGTTTCTCTCCCAACGATAGACCGAAAGCAAGAGTTTTTTTAATAAACGAGGTGAATGATGATTCCTGTTTTGAATAAGGAGAAACGTATCAAATTGAATAAGAAACGAATTGACAATTTGTTCGTTCTTTCCATATTGATAATACCGCTTATCAGTTTTGCGATATTTTACGTATACGTAAATTTAAATTCGTTCGTTTTGGCGTTTCAATCGATTGACGTTTACGGCGATTACGAATGGGTAGGGCTTAAAAATATAACCGAATTTTTAAACGGTTTGAAAGGAGATTCCCGTGTGGGGTTGAGCGTAAAAAATTCGTTGATTTATTGGTCGTCGAGCTTTTTTATTTCCATGCCCTTGTATTTGTTGTTTTCTTATTACGTATATAAGAAAAATTTTGGACATTCGATGTTTTTTATCGTGGTTATGTTGCCGAATATCGTGGCGAGTTTCGTGTATTCTCTCGTTTATAAAATGTTCGTGGATATCGCATTGCCTGCGTTTATGGAATCGCAAGGTTTTGCAAATTTTCCGTCGTTAATCTATGACGACAGAACAAACTTTGGAAACAACATTTTCTATTCTATTTGGTTGTCGTTTGGTACGAGTACGCTCGTATACACCAACGCCATGCGCGGAATTGACGATGAAATTATAGAAAGCGCGCAGTTGGACGGGGCGAATAATTTCCGAGAATTTTTCTCGATCGTTCTTCCCTTGATTTGGCCGACGATTTCCACCTTTGTCATTACGGGCGTTACAGGTATTTTTACCGCAAGCGGTTCTCTGCTTGTGTTCTATAATATGGGTGCGCCGACGAAAATTTGGGGCTTTGGATATTATATAACGTATACGGTAAAAACCGCCGTTGGCAGCGACTTTTCTTCTTATCCTGCTGTTGCGGCGTCGGGGCTGTGCGTTACGATTATCACGTTGCCCGTGGTTTTCTTCGTGAAATGGCTGTGCAATAAATTGGATAAAACGGAGGCTTAAAATGAAATTTATTATTTTTCTGATCGTTGCATTCTTCGCTTTATTCGCGGTTGCATTTACGTTTAAATTGTTGTCGAGCATCAAAGTACGGGATACGATAAACGGTAAAACGACCTATTCGTTTCGTTCGATTACTCCGTCAAAACTGATTTCTTCTTGTTTTTGGGGAATCGTTGGGGCGGTGGCTATCGTATATTGCTGTTCGTTGATAATCCCGCTTGCTTGGTCGTTGATGACTGCGCTTAAAACCCCCGTTGATTACATATTAAATTCGTTTGGATTTCCAAAAGTAGAAAAATACGGCTTAGCGCCTGAAAATTTTATCAACGTATTACAAAGATTTAAATTAAGACAAGGCACTCGTATTTACGGGCTTGCAGATATGTTGATAAACAGTATGCTTTACGCAGTCGTACCGTCGCTTAGCAACGTTTTTTGGATGACCGTGGTTGCGTACGTTATGGCAAGGTACAAATTCTGGGGCAACAAAGCGTTGTACAATTTGGGGCTAATCGTTATGTTAGTGCCTATCGTCGGGAATATGGCTTCGTCTATGATTATTAAAAAGGCGTTGCATTTATACGACAATATGTACGTTTCCATTCTCATTCCGCCTTCCACGGCGTTTTCGGGTATGCATTTCTTGATTTTATACGGCGCAATGAAAGTCGTTCCGTTTGCGTATTCCGAAGCGGCGGAAATTGACGGCGCGGGGCGGTATTCGATTATGTTTAAAATCATAATTCCTATGGTGATTCCCACCTGCGCGACGTTGTTTATTTTGGAATTTATCGCCAACTGGAACGCGTATGAAAATTTCCTTATTTGGTTCCCGAGTACGCCGAATATCGCATACGGTATGTATTCGTTCCAAAGCGCCGCCTCGCAAGGTTCGGGCGCGGCAACCGTTCCGGAAATTTTGGCGGGCTTTATAATGTGTATGATTCCGTCGGCAATTTTGTATTTGTCAAGTCAAAAATTGATTTAAAGCAAATTTACCGTCGGCGGTTTGAAAGGGTAAAATTATTGTAAAAAGATGAGGTAAGTATATGAAATTGAAAAAAATTCGCTATTGCGTATGCGCGACGTTGTTTTTATGCGCGTTGGCTTTGACGGGCAACGGTATAAGAATGATGAAAGGGGCGCAAATCGCCAACGGGGATTCGGTGGAATCGGTTTTTAATTTCGGTGGTGAAATCGAAGAAGTGCAAAACGATTACGTTTTTAAAGACTATTTCAACGGCAATACCGTTACGGGAGAAACGGACAAGGGCTTGGCTGTGTTTTCTTCCACTTCGGGCGCGACGGTGGCGTATAATAAAGAAATCAATTTTAATGCGTTGACGGCAGACGAGCCGATTATCGAAACGTACGTACTGTACGGAGAGGGATTTGAAAAAATTTCCAATTTGAAATATACGTTTTACGACGCGGCAGATGCCAGCAATACGTTCTCCGTTTGTTTCTACGAATCCACGGCGTCGGTGAAACCCGTATATGCGCGTGTGGAATACAAGGGCAGAAGCGTCGGTTTAGGCTCGGAAACGAGTAATTATCTGAAATTGATGGAAGGTACATATGGCTGTCTGTGTCCGAATTTTGGCTATGTCGGCGCACAATCGTATGCCGCTGCGACGGACGGAAAAGTGAATCCGTTCTCCGTCAGCCTTGATTATGAAGAAAGAAAGGTATATGCGTACGGTTGTTTGAACGCAAATACGAAATATTTGATTATGGATTTGGACGATCCCAGCGTTTTTTCTGAAAAGGATCAATGGAAAGGCTTTACGAACGGCATTGGCAGAGTGGAAGTGTCTTTTGAATTGGATAGAAAGGCAAAAGCAGGATTTGTTATCAAATCTGTAATGGGCGGATCGCTTATTGGTTCTTTGACGGATGCGGTGGATTATCCCACTCCTACTATTTTCGTGGATAACGACGAGGCTTACGCGGAGGAAATGCCTTTATGCGGCGTAGACGTGGCGTATAAGATTCCCAATGCATACGCGTACGATTGGTATTTTGGGCAACTTAGCAACGTAACGACGGAAGTATTTGCTTACGACGGCGCGACGGAAGAATACAGCAATGATAAATCTGCGCTTTTAAAGGACGGGTATTTTACGTGCGACGCAGAGGGGGATTACCGAGTGGTGTACACCGCAACTAACGGGAAGAACACGAAGGTCTCCTATTTGGATTTCAAAGCAGTAGAAAAATTGCCTACGCTGACCATTGGTATGGAAGGCGAATTTGACAGCCCCTACGTTTTAGAATCTGTATACGTTCCCGAAACGTATGCGTACGGTGGCAGCGGTATCATTACAAAAACCGAACGGTTGATTTACAACGGTAAAGAAATCGAGATTCCCGACAATCGAACGGTGTATCTTGACGAGGCTGGATATTTGACTTTGCGCGTAGAGGCGCAATCGTACAGCGGTTTGCCTGCAGTTAGGAATTTCGTTTTAACGATTCCCGATATGACCGCGCTCAAAGTGCAAGGCGTGCCTCTCACCATTCAATCGGGCGTGGCGACGACTTTCCCTGCGGGGTATGCGTACGATACGGCGACGGGAGAATCCGTTGACGTAACGGTTACGATAGACGGTACGGTAATGACGGACGGGCTTACGTATACGACTACCAAGACGGAAGGAAGTGTCCGTGTGGAATATTCCGCAAACGAAAGAACGTACGCTTACGATTTGCCCGTATTGAAATTTAGCGAAAACGTGCGCCCTAGCGAATATTTGTTGGAAAGCGCAGGTATGCATTTGAAAGACAGCAATCAAGGCGTCGTATTGACGGCGGAAGAATCGGGCGCGTCTGCGTATTGGGCGTATCCAATGGTAACGGGCGCGGCGAGCTATTCGGGCGTAATCAATTTGTTGTCGGTAAAGGATTCGGGGAAATTTGATTACGTGGACGTGGTTTTGACGGATTATGAAAACACGGCCTCCAGCGCATTTATCCGCATTTTCACCGAGGGAAACGAGGACGATACGAAAGCGTACGTACAATATAACGGCGTTGGCGAAAAAGCCTTGGTTTACGGTTCGCTTGTCAACACGACAGCGCGTACTATGTCGCTGGAATTCAATACGGCGAAAGGCTACGTTTATGACAAGTATTCGGGCAACGCATTGTTGAAAATGGTTGGTTATACGGCAAACCTTTCCAAAATAGAGTTACGTTTTGGAAACGTAGTCAGTGCGGCTTCCGTTTGTTTGATGCAAATCGGGAATCAAGAACTTAGTTCTTCAACAAGCAAAGCGTGGGCAGACAAAGCCGTTGCGGTTGCGAATTACGAATTTGAATTGAATAAAAACGATTTGGTAGACGTCGGAACGAAAATCAAAGTGCCGAATGCAAAGGCGTACGATTTGCGTTCGAACGTGGCGTCGGTAAGTGTGAGCGTAAAAGCAAGATTTGCGGACGGGTCCTCTAAAGACGTAACGTTGGATGAAAATAATCAATTTGTTTGCGAACAATTTGGGGAATATACCGTTTCGTTTAAGGTGCAAGACGGCTCGAATACTTATTATGACCGTTACGTATACCGTTCGGTAGACGTTGTCAGCCCGGTTTTGACGTTGGAAAAGACGATTCAATCGGAGGTAAAAGTAGGCACGACGATTGTCATTCCCAAAGCGACTGCTACGGATAATATCGACGGGGAATGTAGCGTATTCGTATATATGCAATACGTATGGGATTATTCCAAAGAAATCGTGTTTATGGGCGAAGAATATACGTTTATGAAAACGGGTAAATACCGCATTTGCTATATAACGCACGACCAATGTTCCAATTATGCAAGATATATCGTGGAAGTGAACGTGGTAAAGGAGTGAAAAGATGAAACGTATTTTAAAAAAGTTGTTATGTTTTGCGCTCGCAGGGATATCGATTGTGGCTTGTGGCTGTTCGGGGTTGAAACCTTCGACGGGCAACGGGAATTTGAATACGACGGCAACGGTGTATAATTACGATTCGGGAATCAATTACAATGGAAAGAAACTGTCTTTTATTGCAAACGGCGTTACGGAATATTCGATTTTAGTCCCTGACGACGCAGAGCAGCGCGTATTGAAAGTGGCAAACGAGATTTCTTCTTACGCGTTGCAAATGACAGGCGCGAAGTTGGAAATTGTAACCAATAAAAATTATAAAGACGGGGATAAAGTGTTGTCCTTGGGGGATACGTCCGTTTTTGAAAAATCGGGGCTTGACGTATCCAATTTGAAACACGACGGATACATTATCAAAACGGTAGGCGATAACGTTATTATCAATTCCAATCTGGCGCGCGGCGTACAGTTTGGCGGATATACGTTTTTGGAAAGATTTTTCGGGATTCGTTGGTTGACGATTTACCAAACGCATATGCCCGAAAAGAAAGATATTACCGTATACGAATGTGAAATTGTCGAAGAACCCAATTATCAAATGCGTTATTATATGACAGGCGGTGCTTGGGCTTCCGTGCTTCAAGATAAAGAAGCGTTGTATTTCGAGCATATGCGCTTTATCGGCGATTCGGGAGAAGAATGGTGTCAAGACGTGGGACAAAACCACAACACCAGCGACAGCCATAACGTTGGCGGCGGCGGTGGGTACGTCAATAAATTCGATATCGACCCTACAGACCCTGACGGTAGATATTTAAAGGATTCGCATCCTGAATATTTCACGGATTATACAAACACGGCGGCGCCTTCGCACGATATTTGCTTTACCAATGGTATTGACGAACAAGGCAATATCAAAGAAGGGCAAAGCGTTGCGTCGTTGGTCGTGGACAGAATGAAACGTTCGTTGGAAAAGGATACCGAACGTAAAATTCAGTATTTTATGTTTGGCCACAGCGACTACGGTAATGCAATTTGTCATTGCTTAACTTGCGACGACAGACGAGAACAGATTAAAGAATCGGGTATGTATTTGATGTTGGCAAACGCTGTCGTGCGTAAAGTCAACGAATGGTTGCAAAAAGAACAAGGTAGAACGGTAACGATGGTTATTTTTGCGTATCATCAAAGTTACGATCCTCCCGTGAAAAAGACGGAAGACGGCAAATTTGAACCTTTGTCGCTTAAAAACGGCGCAAAATGCGTTGCGGATAAAAACTTGTTTGTCAGAATTGCGCCGATTAACGCCAATTATACGTATTCGTTTACGTCCAACAGACAAGACCCTACGCAGTTGGCTGCAATCCACGGTTGGGAAGCGGTAGGGCATACGTTCTTGATTTGGGATTATAACGTCAATTTCAACAACTATTTGATGTATTTTTCCAATTTGCATTATTTAAAAGAAAATTTACGTTTCTATAAGGACAAATTGAACGCAGCGTACGTTATGAACCAAAGTTCAAACACCGCGGTAAATATGTGGAACGACGATTTAAAAGCGTACGTCGCAAGCAAATTGTATTGGAATTTGGATTGGGACGTGGAATATTTGATGAACGAATTTATTGATTTGTATTACGGCGACGGCGCGGACGCAGTGCGTGAAGTAATCAATATCTATGAAGACGTGCATGCGGAACACAGAAATAACAACGAGGCGTTTTTGAGAAAATACGACGCAGAATACGAATCGGCGGATTGGCAAAAGCGTTACGAATTGGATCAGCAAAAGAATGCGTTGTTTAAGAACGCAATCGGGGCAGGAATTATGTTAGAACCTCCCAAATACATCAGCATTTACGCCTTGGAACGTATGATAAATACGTTGAATAATGCGATTGAAGAAATCAAAAATACGCAAGGATCGGCAGCTAGCGAAATCGTTATTAAAAATATAAACAGGGTGAAAATAACGCCTATGTATATGATTTTGTTGGGATACGAACAGTATTATTCGGTGGACGACAAA
Organism: Clostridia bacterium; assembly: GCA_017463425.1. Lineage (GTDB taxonomy): Bacteria > Bacillota > Clostridia > Christensenellales > Borkfalkiaceae > Scatosoma. The sequence continues at coordinate 30,699 of JAFTPE010000016.1, forward strand.
GCGAAGTTAGCGTATGCGAAAGAAGTATTTGCCTTAATTGACGATTTAGGGATTACCAAAATCGGCGAAGGAACGGCGAATTTGGTTGCAAACATAAAACAATCGTATGGTATTTTATAAGGAGAGGCTCTATGACCATATCAGAAAAAAATTTTGGTGAATATGGCATAGTCTTTGACGAAAACGTGGAGGCATTTGTATACGCCTCCACAATTCTCAAAGATTATATCAAGAAATCTACGGGATTTTCCCTGAAAATCGGCGAAGGAACAAAGTATTCCATTGTAATAGGCACTTGCGAACGTTCAAAAAAAGTAATGGTCGATTACGATTTGTCTTCTCTTGGCAACGATGGGTTTTATATCGCTTTTAAAAACGGAAACGTTTATATTTTCGGCAACAGCGAGGTGGCTGTCGTATACGGCGTTTACGAATTTTTAGAACGGTTTTTAGGCGTGCGTTTTGTAAACGTAGATTGCGATTTCATACCCAAATGCTCGAAAATTGAAATTGAGGAAAAGGACGTAAAACGTACACCGTTATTTCCCGAACGTACCTTTTACTGTCCCGCAGGGTTTTATGACGATTATAAAGAATTTGCGCATAAATTGCGCTTTTCAGGGGATTTTTTACATTATGATAAAAGGTTTGGAACAGTAAAACGTTGGTTTAACGACGTTCCTTGTTCTCCGCATAATTCCGTATATTACGTACCAAAAGAAAAATACGGAGAAACGCATCCAGAATTTTATTGTAAATCGTCTTTTTACGAAGAATTATGCTATTCCAACGGTATCACGGACGAGGGCGATTTGGATTGTTCTATGCAGGAAAGCGTTGCGCTTGCCGTTGCGGACAGTTTGGAATCGTACATTCAAAAAGCGGCCACGGAAAAATATTTTATGTTCGGAAAGCCCGACGATAGAAACGCGCTTTGTCATTGTGCGCGCTGTGAGAAAAACCGCGCAAAATACGGCGGGGAATCGGGACTTATAATCGTATTTTTAAACGCGGTTATAAAAGAAGTGGAAAAACGGTTGGCAGAAAAAGAGGTACAATCAGATTTCCAAATCGTTACGTTTGCGTACCAAAGCACGGTAAATCCGCCCGTGGACGAAAATAACAAACCCGTTTGCGCGCAAGTTTTGCCCAATAATCGATTGCATATTCGTTACGCCCCTATCAGCGCGGATTATACCTATTCGTTTTTAGATAAACGTCAAAAATCGGACGTTTCCAAACAGTTGCTGGGTTGGGCTGCGTTGACGCATAATTTAATGCTCTGGGATTATATGAGCAATTTCGGCGAACATCATTGGTATATGTACAATCTGCATTATTTTAAGGAAAACCTGCGGTTGTATGCAGACAATCATTTCAGCTATATTTTCAATCAAGGCGCATACAACGTGCGACGGGAATGGCAGGCGGAAATGAAAGCGTATATCGCCTCGAAATTGTATTGGGATTTGGATTTGTCCGTAGAAGAATTGCGAAAGGAATACGTAACATTATATTACGGTCCTGCAAAAAACGTCGTGTTTGAATTTTTTGACAGAATGGACATGTTCTTTAAAGAGAAAGTGGAAAACGGTTTCCATTTGTCGCTTGGAAGCGAAGAATCGTTTATCAGCCATCAAAATTATCCTCTTGCATTTTTGACGTCGTTGTGCGATTTGTTTGCTAAGGGGATTGAGGATTTGAAAAATTCGACGTTGTCTGACGAGGAAAAGAACACGTATATTTTCCGTTTGGAGATGGTAATGCTGACGCCGCTTAGAATGTTGCTTGCCAACAAACACGATTATCCAGGTTTTGAATATACGGATTTGGAAAAAGAATTTTACCGTATTATGAAAAAAGCGGATATCGAAAAATTGGGCGAAACCATGCCTTTGTATATTGAAATTGGCAAAGACGGACACAGCGATTATAAAATTTTGACGGGTAAAAATCCGACGAAAGAAGAACTCGACAGCGTGCAATATTTGAAAAAGTATTTAAAAGATACGTATAATTTAGACGTGCCTATCGTAGAGGATGATTGGAAAAATCTTTGGCCGTCGGCGGTTTCTCGCGGAATTTGTATTGGGGAAAATTCAATCGTTCACGAGTTTTTCAAAGAGGGTTTTGATTTGACCAATACAAAGCGTTGGTTGCAATCGTGCGGACGGTGTATGTTTATTCTTAGTGGAACGGATATTGTATCTGCAACGAAATATTTTGCGAAAAATATCATAAAATGTGAAGACGGAAAAGTGTTTACGCATATTTTTTTGGATATCGAAAAAACCAACGAATAAAAAGCAGATAGGACGCTTTTTGCAAAAATAGGGTGCTGAAGCCCTTTAAAATAAAGGACTCTACTGACGGTAGAGTCCTTTTTCTCTTGTGGGTAGAGCTCTTTTTGGTGGGCGGTAGAATATTCTTTGGGTAAATAGAGCAAAAGAATAAAAATTGGGTTGTCTTTTTAAAAAAAATGATATAAAATAATATTGTAAAAACACACGTTGTTATATCGCAAAATTAAAATGAAAAAGAGGTTCAAAATGAAAACCAACGAAAAAATAAAAAAGACAATCCCTGTATTTTTTGCAGCGGATAAAAATTATTTGCCGTATTTATCGGTGGCGATTACGTCGTTAAAGGCGCATAGCAATCCCGAATTTTTATATAAAATTCACGTTTTATATACGGGAGAGTTGGGGGAAAGAGCGAATGAGATTTCCGCGCTTGCGGTTGAAAACGTATCGATTTCCTTTGACGATATTTCAAACGTAATCGATAGGATAAAAGCGTTCATTCATTGTCGTGATTATTACACGGACGCAATTTATTACCGCCTGTTTATTCCCGAATTGTTTACGCAATATGAAAAAGCGGTGTATCTCGATTGTGATACGGTATTGCTTGACGATATCGCAAATTTATATCAAATCGATTTAAAAGATAATTTGATTGGGGCGGTGGCGGACCAGGCTGTGGCTGGTGTTGGCGCGTTTCGTGATTATACTCGTAACGCTTTGGGGATTCCGCCTGAAGAATATTTCAATTCGGGCGTAATCGTAATGAATTTGAATAAATTCCGTGAAATTCGATTTTACGAACGCTTTTGTCGGGTTTTAGGCAGTTATCATTTTATCGTCGCGCCCGATCAAGACTGTTTGAATTTGATTTGTAAAGGCAAAGTGTATTATTACGGCGGAGAATGGAACAGAATGCCGATTGCAGGAAAAGACAAGAAAAAACCTGCGCTGATTCATTATAATTTGACAATGAAACCTTGGCATTACGACGACGTTTTATATCAAGAATATTTTTGGGAATATGCAAAACAGACCGCGTTTTACGACGCAATTTTGCAGGATTTGAAAGAATATACGCCCGAAAAAAAAGAATGGGACAAAGTGGGCGGCGAAAGGTTGATTGCGCTTGCGCTCGCTGAAGCAGACAGTCCGAATAATTATTTTCGCACGGTGGCGAATGACACGAGAAAAAACGAAAACGAGGTAGACGTGTATGGATTTATCGAAGGTTTCTCCGCAGCGTTTGGAGATTTTGAAAAGGATAGAAGAATACGAGAAGGACGAAAAATTTAACGAAGAAGTGGAAAACGATCCTGCCGCGCCAGAGCTAACGCCCGATAAAGCGGATTATTTATGCGAAAAGTTTTCAAATAAATGCAAACGCCGCGTGGCGAATTTTATTGCCGATCATTATTTTTTGAATCTTATCAAAAAAGACGTCATGATTATCGACGGCGTAACGGGGGAAGAACATCTTTCAGCGTTGAAAAACGGCGCAATCGTAACCTGCAACCATTTTTCGCCGTTTGATAATTATATCGTATTTCATTGTATTCGAAAAGCGTTGCCGAGTAAGTATTTGTATAAGGTAATCCGCGAGGGGAATTATACCAACTTTCCTGGGCTTTACGGCTTTTTCTTTCGGCATTGTAATACCTTGCCTCTTTCCTCCAATCGGCGCACTATGATAAAGTTTATGTCGGCGTCTAACGCATTGTTAAAACGCGGAGAAAGTATTTTGATTTATCCAGAACAAGCAATGTGGTGGAATTATAAAAAGCCTCGTCCGTTTAAAGTAGGTGGGTTTAAAATGGCGTATCGCGCAGGCGTACCCGTTTTGCCGACGTTTATTACAATGACAGACGACGCTCGCTTGGATAAAGACGGATATCCTATGCAACGGCATACGTTCCATATTTTACCGCCCATTTATCCCGACCAAAGTTTAGGGGAAAAAGCAGGCGCGGAGCAAATGAAAGAACAGGCGTTTGCCCTGTGTAAAGCAAAATATGAAGAAGTATACCAAATTCCGCTGGTTTATGGGAATAAAGAGTGTTTTACAAAAGAAAAAGAGGGAAAGGAGAACGCCTAAGTGTTGTACGTTGTAATCATATGTTTTTGTGCTTTGGTCATATCGATCATCATAACGCTTGCCTGTAACGTGGGGTTTTTATACGCTTTGGGGGTTACCGCGCTTGCTGTGGCAATCGTCGTGCTTTTGGACGCTTTGGTGGCAACGTGCGCGCGCCTTTTGCCCAAATCTTGCGCCGATTATACCAAGCAATGTTTTTCGGTATCGAACAAGGAAAAGAAATTTTATGAAAAATTAAAAATTCGCAAATGGAAAGACCGTATTCCCGAAATCGGGCATTTTACGGGCTTTCGGAAAAACAAGTTGGACGATCCCAAAAACGTGGAATACGTCGATAGATTTTTATTGGAATGTTGCTATGGAGAAATCGGACATTTTTTCAGCGCGTTTTTCGGTTTTTTCTTGTTGCTCTTCTTTTTTATTACTGATATTTGGATTGCAATCGCTTTGCCCGTGGCTATTATCAACGGATTGTTAAATCTGCCGTCGCTGTTTATTTTGCGGTATAATTCGTACAAGCTGAAAATTTTGCGAAAAAGCCTTGTGAAAAAGCAAGCGTAAATTGCTTTTTACTTATTAAAAATTGACGGATTTTTTCTTCTTGTGGAGAAAGAGTCCGTTTTTTTGTGTAAAAATCTTTTAAAAAGTGAAAAATTTGAAAAAAATTAAAAATTTCTCTAAAAAAAAGAGGAAATCGAAAAGTTTTGTCGAATATATAATAATGAATACGAAACGGACAAGTTTGCATTTTTTATGCTTTGTAGAAACGACAACGAGATAAGGAGAGGGAAATGGAAACAACGCTCAGCGTAAGAGAACGCGTTTGTTACAACGAAGAAAAATTTTTGTCGCCATACGCGAAAAAATCCGCAGATTCGCAAGGCAGAAACCGCGAGGAAACTCATTGCGATTTTCGTACCGATTTTCAACGGGATAGGGACAGGATTATTTACAGCAATTCGTTCAAACGCTTGAAAAATAAAACCCAAGTGTTTTTTGCGCCTGAGGGCGATCATTATATTACGCGTTTGACGCATACGTTGGACGTATCGCAAATTGCCCGTTCGATAGCGCGCTCGCTTGCGTTAAACGAGGATTTGGCGGAGGCGATTGCTCTTGGACACGATTTGGGGCATACGCCGTTTGGACACGTGGGGGAACGCGTACTTGCAAAACTCGCTTCTCGTGGATTTTTGCACAATCAGCAATCCGTGCGGGTTGTGGATTGCATAGAAAAAGACGGGCGCGGTTTGAATTTAACGATGGAAGTACGCGACGGTATTTTAAATCATAAGAGTTCGGGAAAACCCGCTACGTTAGAAGGCGTAGCCGTGTCGTTGGCGGATCGGATCGCGTATATCAATCACGATATCGAGGACGCCATTCGCGCGGGAATTTTAAAGGAAAGCGATTTGCCGAAAAATGCGGTGGAAACGTTGGGACACGCCACGAAAGAACGAATCAATACGGCGATTGCGGATATTTACAATCAATCGTACGGACAACCTTACGTTCGTATGTCCGACGAAGTGATGTCTGCCACGAACGAATTGCGTGCGTTTATGTTCGAGAACGTGTACGAATTGGCAAATAAATCCATTCAGGAACGTTCCCAGCGTATGTTGTCGCAAATGTTTGCGTATTTTATGGAACACGTGGACAAGCTGCCGAAAGGGTATTTGCGTTTATTGGATAACGACGGAAAAGAGCAGGTCGTATGCGATTATTTATCGGGAATGACGGATAGATACGCCATTAGCGTATTCGAGAGTTTGTTTATTCCCTCAACTTTCTCTATCGGAGGTGTTATTTCGTGAGTATAGACAGCGGAAACAAAGGCTGGAATCAAGAATTTCAAGACTTTATTCACGCGCTGAAACAGAAAAACGATATCGTAGAAGTAATTCGCAGTTACGTGGCTTTGGATCGTAAAGGTGGAAATTATTGGGCTTGTTGCCCGTTTCATCACGAAAAAACCCCGTCGTTTGCCGTAAACGAAGCCGAACAGTTTTATCATTGTTTTGGTTGCGGCGTTTCGGGCGACGTTATGAAATTCGTACGGGAAATCGAATCGACGGATTTTATGGGTGCGGTGCGGATTTTGGCAAACCGTGCGAAAATGGATATTCCTGAAACCAATTACGATTCGGAAAAGGCAATGCTCGCAAAAAAGAAACGAGATGCTTTGGCGGCGATTATGCTGGAAAGCGCGCGGTTTTATTTGGGAAATTTGTACAGCGGCGATTCGCGCGCGGACGCGCATTTGCAATATATTGCAAAACGGGGATTAGCTCCTACGACGGTGAAAAAATTTGGACTGGGCGCGTCGCTTGATTTCTATTCGTTGCCAAAACATTTGATTCAGAAAGGGTTTTCCAAAGAGGACATTATCGACAGCGGTGTAGCGGCGGCGGATAAGACGGGAAAATTGATAGATTCACAGGGTGGACGGTTGATTTTTCCCATCATCAACGCATTTGACGAAGTGGTGGCGTTCGGCGGACGACTTTTGGAAAAATCCGATTTTGCAAAATATAAAAACACGCGTGAAACAATGCTTTTTAACAAGAGCAAAACACTGTATAATATCAATCTTTTAAAGAAACTTAAACGCGAACAGGCGATTAAAGAGGTCATTATCGTCGAGGGATATATGGATACGATTTCTTTATATCTAGCAGGTTTTAAAAACGTCGTTGCGTCTATGGGGACTTCGTTGACAAAAGAACAGGCTCGATTGGTAAAGCGGTATTCAGATACGATTTTAATCAGTTATGACGGGGACTTCGCAGGACAAAAAGCCGACCTTCGAGGGTTGGAAATATTAAAAAGCGAGTCTTTGAACGTGCGCGTAGTGCCTATGCCCGAGGGATTAGACCCTGACGATGTTGCAAAACAGGGAAAAGACGCGTATCAAAAATGTTTAGACGCGGCAATGCCTCTTATCGATTATAAAATTCACGCATTGCAAAGAAAATACGACGTTACCAAAACGGAGGAAAAACGTCGATTCGTTGCGGAGGCGTTGCAAGTCGTTAAAGAGGCAGACAGCGAGAGCGTGAAAGAGGAACTCCTTAAACGCTTGCGAGATATCACAGGGATAACCTATCACGCATTGGAACGGGATTTGCAAAATTTGCCGAAGGCTGCGCAAATGGAAACGGATTTACCCAAAGAAAAGTTGTCGGAAACGGCGGCTGGTACGGACAAATGGAAAAAAGCGTTGCGGTTTATTTTGGCGGCGAAGTTGTTTTCCGCGCCGTACTCAAAGGATTTTGACGTTATGGATTTGCCGCTTGCGGACGAAACGCATATCGTCGTGGCGCAATATATTGCCGAGCGAGAAAAAAATCAAGAACGAATTCGACCAAGCGAATTGTTTGAAGTCTTAGACGAAAACTGTGAAGAATTGAACGAGATTTTGGATTTGAATTACGGTGAAAAGTTGTCAGGCGAGATTGCCGAACGTTTCTTTTTGGACAGCGTAAAAACGTTACAGCGTGATAAAATCGAAAGAGAAATTGCCGAATGTAACGAACAATACGCCAAGGCAACGGAAGAAAGCGAAAGAAAAAAAATAGCGCAAAAATTGGCGGAGCTGATACGAAAAAGAAATCAGTTAAAAAAATAAAAACGCAGCGGGCAGGTATGCGTTGAAAAATAAAAAACGGAAGAAAAAAGAACGGAAAAACGGAAGGTATTTTCGTATAAACGGAGGATAAAAAGGTGAA
>JAFTPE010000017.1 GCA_017463425.1 Clostridia bacterium
AAACTTCGTAAAGTACCCAAGGAAGAAATTGACCGTAAGGTTAAGGCTGCTGCCGAAATTCTTGGTGTCACCGATTATCTTTCGAGAAAACCTAAGGCGTTGTCTGGTGGTCAACGTCAACGTGTTGCGCTTGGCCGTACGATTGTTCGTGAACCCAAAGTATTCCTTTTGGACGAACCTTTGTCCAACCTCGACGCAAAACTTCGTGCTTCAATGAGAACGGAAATTTCCAAGTTGCACGCTCGTCTTGCTACGACGTTCATCTACGTTACCCACGACCAAGTAGAAGCTATGACCATGGGTACGAGAATCGTCGTTATGAAAGACGGCTTTATGCAACAGGTTGACACCCCTCAAAACTTGTACGATTATCCTATCAACCTTTTCGTTGCAGGCTTTATCGGAACGCCTCAGATGAACTTCTTCAGAGATTCCACCCTTACTAGCGAAAACGGCAAGGTATACGTGAACTTTATTGGTAACAACAAGATTCTTTTGCCCGAAACTATGCGCGCAAGAATTAAGAATTTGAACGAATATCTTGATACGGATAAGAAAATTATCCTTGGTGTTCGTCCCGAAGATATTCACCAAGACCAAATGTTCATTTCCAACTCTCCCGAAACCGTAATCAGCGCGCGTGTCGAAGTTATCGAAAAACTCGGTGCTGAAACGCAAATTTATTGCGAACTTGATCACGAGGGTAAGGAAAGCTCGGTTATCGACAACTCTACGCAAATGATTGCAAAAATTTCTAGCCGTGCAGTCGTTTCTTTGAAAGAAGTTATCGAACTCGCATTCGACGCGCATCACATTCATTTGTTTGACAGCGTTACGGAAGCGTCGTTGCTTGAAAGAGATGCAGGTTATGAAACGATTGAAGAAAATGCAGAAGGTTCTGCATTCACGCCTCCTACACCTCAGGAAATGTCCGAACGTATTGCGGCGGCTCGTATCGTAACGAAAGAAATGAAAGCGCAAGCAAGAAAGGACGCAAGAATGGCAAAATTGAAGGCAAAACAAGACGCTGCAAACGCGGCTGCTGAAGAACAAAAGCCTTCCGACGAAGAATAATTGAATAAAATTATTTAAAAGCCTTAGTCGCTCTTTACTTAACGTAAAGGGCGACGATTTTTTTTGTGATGTTGTGCTTATAAATTTAAAAGCCAAAAAGCGCGTCGGAGATAGCAGAAAATAAGGTAAAACGCCTTTACTCGCTTGACAAAAATTGAAAAGAATGTTATTATAATAATATGGAAAATATGCAAGAATTCAACCGAAAAATAGCCGATAATCTAACAAAGTATCGCAAGGCAGCAGGCTTAACCCAAGCGGAATTAGCGGACAAAATCAATTATTCGGATAAATCGGTGTCAAAATGGGAATCGGGAAACGGCATACCCGATATATATACGCTCGTTCAGTTGGCGAACCTTTACGGGGTTACCGTCAATGCGTTTTTAGGTAATGACGAACCTGTAACGGAAACTCCTGCTCAGCGCAAGAGGAAGATGTTTGGGTTTCGTTTGTTTATTATGCTGCTTTCCAGCGGAATCGTTTGGTTGGTTGCGACGTGTATTTTTGTTGCAATGCAACTTTGGTTTCCTGGCGGTAAAGGGTGGTTGGCATTCGTATACGCCGTCGTTGCAAACGCAATCGTAATGATTGTGTATGCGGCTGTTTGGAAATATCGCGTGTTAAATTTTATTTCTGTTTCTACCTTGATATGGTCGGCGTTGACTTGTCTATATCTTACGATTGCTATGATTGTGAAATATTTTAACGGAACCGTTCAAGGGCTGTGGATGTTGTTTTTAATTGGCGTACCTTTGCAGGTATTAGAAATTATGTGGGTATTTTTCCGTTCTTTGTTTACAAAAACAAAGGAAAAGCGAAAGACGGCTACGATTGACAAAACGAACGAAGCGGAACAAACTTTGGCGAAAGGAAACGAATAAAGACGGGTGGCGGCGGTATGTTGTGCTGTAATTGCAAGGAAAATCAAGCGACGAAAACGTACGAACAGGTAAAAAACGGCAAATTGGAAACACAGCCGTATTGTTTTGATTGTTATCAGCGTTTGTTTATCAACGCGTCGGATTCGAGCGACGGCGTTGCGCTTTTGATTTGTCCTTATTGTGGCATAACGGCAGATGACGTTCGCACGAAAAAATTGGTTGGTTGCGCCTATTGTTATCGGACTTTAAAGGAAACGTTGTTGTCCGAAATTTTAAAAATGCAAGGCGAACAGGCGCATTGCGGAAAAAGACCGCCCGTGGAGGGACAAGACGTATTGCATGAACCTACCGAAGAAGAACAACGAGATGCAAAACGTATCGCAGAGGCAAAATACAAACGGCAATACCGAGAATTGACGTTGATTATTGAAAAATTAAAAGAAGAAAAAAAATTTGACGCCGCCAAAGGATATGCGGATAAACTTTCTCGAATGAAAAGCAAAAAAGAAATAGAGGAGGATTTCGTATGGCGTGGAAAGACGAAGATCTCCGAATAATCGAAAGTATGGTAATTTCCACGCGGATTCGGTTGGCTCGTAATTTCGCCTCGTATCCTTTTCCGCAGAAAATGGACGACGCGCAAGCGGAAGATATCGTATACCTCGTTGAACAGGGTTTAAAAAATTTGGACAACTTCAAAAAATACGATATGCGAGCGTTGAGCGAAGAAGAAGCTATGTCGTTGCAGGAGAAATATTTAATCAGTCCTGCGCTGATTAGGAGCAAGCGCGGCGCGGCGTTCGTGGACGAGGAAAACGTTACGTCTATTATGGTGAACGAAGAAGATCATCTGCGTGAGCAATATATCTGCAAAGGCTTTAATCTTTGTAAGGCATACGAACGAATTAGCGCCATTGACGACGAGTTGGGGAGGCAATTTGATTTTGCTTTTGATGAAAAATTGGGGTATTTGACGGCTTGTCCCAGCAATTTAGGGACGGGAATGCGCGCTTCGGTAATGATGTTTTTACCTGGGCTTGTGTGGAACGGCGAATTAAAAAAAATATTGCCAACGCTTAAAAAAGGTGGGTTGACCGTTCGGGGTGAGTTTGGCGAGGGTACTTCGGCGGAAGGGTACGTGTATCAAATCAGCAACGAACGAACTTTGGGTATGTCTGAGGGGGATATCCTTGAACAAATGGAGGAGGTTACGTATAACCTTTGCGAATTGGAAATTCGCGCCCGTGAGGATATGCTGCAAACTGCAAAACCCGAAATCAAAGACAGATGTCTACGTTCCTACGGCACGTTGACCAATTGCGGTATATTGTCGCAGAAAGAATTTTTAACAAAAATGGGCGACGTAAAATTGGGGATTATGTTGGGTTTTTTGGAAACGGACGAGATGACCGATATACAGGATTTTATAGACGGAATGCGTCCAACGGTGTTTAAAATGAGCAACGGATTACAAGGCGCAACGCAAAAAGAATGTGATATCGTTCGCGCGGAAACGGTGTATCGGGTATTGCCCGAACTCGTTCGTGTGGTTCGAAAATAATAAAAATAAAAGAGAAACCGCGCCTTAAAGCGGATAGGGGAGAAGTATGTATCCTTTGTCGGAATCGACGCAAAATTTCAGAAAGGCTTTGGAAATTGCCAATCGCACGGCGGCAATGGCTGGCACGACGTTCGTCGGGAGCGAGCATTTTATTTACGCCTTTTTATGTTTGCCCGAATGTACCGCATACGGTATTTTGACGGGCGAGGGGGCAACGCGCGAAGAATACGGCAATTTTTTTGCGTTAAAGGTGGACAAAGCGTTTCAAGGACAAGGCTTGACGTTGCGTACACAGCAAATGTATGACAGAGCAGTAGAGCGCGCGAGAAGTATGGATATGCACGCAGGCACGGCGCATATGCTGTATGAAATTTTGAATACGCCCGATTGTTTGGCTGTTAGATTCTTAAAATATTTCGTGAACGTGGAGTCGTTAAAAAACAACACGGCTTTGGCGTTAAAAGCGTTGCAGAATAAAAAACGTTTTGAAGAAAGCGCGCCGATTTCATCTAATCGATTAGATAATTCGTTTAATCCTTTAACGAGCGAAATGCCCGAAATGAAAGGCGGCGAGGCAAGCTGGCTGTCAATGCAAAAGGAAAATACTGCGCAGCCGCGCCAAGAACAATCCGTTCGTCCGCAAAAGACCATGAGCGCGAGCGCAGCGGAAAAATTATTGGGGTATGGTATTGATATGACCGAGCGCGCCCGTCGCGGTAAAATTGACCCCGTCATTGGCAGAAAAAAAGAGATAGAAAAAGTGGTGCAAATCCTTTCGCGCCGTTCAAAAAACAATCCCGTGTTAATTGGTGAACCGGGGGTGGGAAAGAGCGCGATTATGGAGGGGCTTTCCCAACTGATAGTGGACGAAAACGTACCCGAACAGTTGTATAATAAGACGATATTTTCGGTGGATTTGCCAGGGTTGTTGGCAGGCACGAAATACCGCGGAGAATTTGAAGAAAAATTAAAAAATTTGATAGAGGCGGTGTTGCAGGACGGCGATATCGTATTATTTATTGACGAAATTCATACTCTGGTTGGGGCTGGCGGTTCGTCGGAAGGCAGTATGGACGCTGCGAATATTTTAAAGCCCATGCTTGCGCGTGGGGATTTACAGGTAATCGGCGCGACGACGATAGAAGAATACCGTAAATATATAGAAAAAGACAGCGCGCTTGAACGGCGTTTTACGCCCGTTCACGTAGAAGAACCCTCTCAGGTGGACGCGATTACCATATTGAAAGGCTTGCGACCCAAATACGAAGAACACCACGGTATCGTGATTACGGACGAGGCGATTGAGGCGGCGGTTACGTTATCTTCAAGATACATTACGGATAGATTTTTGCCCGATAAGGCTATCGACCTTATAGACGAGGCTGCGGCTCGGGTACGTATCGTTGAAGAAAGCGGCGGCGCGGAATTACAGGAAACCCGTGAAAAAGTGAAATCGTTGGCTTTGGAAGAACAACTTCATAAAGAGCGTGGCAATTACGCATTGGCGTCTAAAGCCTTTGAGGAACGGCGTTTAATGCAGGCGAAAGCGGAGGCTTTGGAAAAATCGCAATCTCCGCTGTTGATGCAAGACGGGCGCATGGGAATCGGCAGAGAACACGTTGCGGCGGTTATCAGCGCGCGCGCCAAAATTCCACTTTTAAAAATTACGCAGGAAGAGGGCGAAAAATTGATGCGTTTGGAAGAGGATTTACACAAGCGCATTATTGGACAAAACGAGGCTGTTTCGGCGGTTGCAAAAGCGATTCGTCGGGCAAGGGCGGGCTTGAAAGACCCGTCAAGACCTATCGGTTCGTTTATATTCGTCGGACCTACGGGCGTGGGAAAAACGGACCTTTGCAAAGCCTTGGCGGAGGCAATGTTCGGGGCGGAGGATCAAATGATACGCTTGGATATGAGCGAATATATGGAAAAACAATCCATTTCAAAGCTCATAGGCGCGCCTCCTGGATACGTGGGGTACGACGATACGCAATCGGGGCAGTTGACGGAAAAAGTGCGGACGAAACCGTATTGTGTGATTTTGTTTGACGAAATTGAAAAGGCGCATCCCGACGTGTTTAATTTGTTGTTGCAAATTTTAGATGATGGACGATTGACGGACAGCAAAGGCAGAACGGTCAGCTTTAAAAACGCGGTCATTATTTTGACGTCCAACGTCGGCGCGGCGGTTGCGGAGAATGCGAAAACGGGCGTGTACGGATTTGGCGACGAAACAGAAAACGGCAGAGGGGATTTAGGGTCGGGTGAAAAACAATACGACGATATGAAAGAAAATATCACCAAGGCGTTGAAAGAACAGTTCCGTCCCGAATTTTTAAATAGAATGGACGATATAATCGTATTCCACCGTTTGACGGAAGAAGATTGCGCGCGGATCGGCGGAAAAATAGTCGAATCTTTGGCTAAACGTTTGTTGGAACAACGCGGAATTGTCTTGACGGTAACGGATGCGGCGCTTGCAGGGCTTGTAAAAGAAGGATACGACGCGCAATACGGCGCAAGACCGTTAAAGAGAGTGATTCAACGGCGGATAGAGGACAGATTATCCGAAGAAATTTTAATTGGTCGAGTTCGAAACGGTCAGCGTGTAACGGTACATTTTAACGGCGTGGAATTTACGTTTGCAACAGGCGAGAGAAACGAACAATAACGCCTGAAAGGAGAAGAATATGAGATTGACGACGGCAGGGGAATCTCACGGCAGAGCTTTGGTGGCGATTATCGAGGGGTTGCCTGCGCATTTGAAATTAGATATAGAAAAAATAAACGAACAACTAGCTTTAAGACAGAGCGGGTTTGGACGTGGCGCAAGACAAAAAATTGAAAAAGACCGCGTGGAAATTTTGACGGGCGTAAGAAATTGTGAAACTTTGGGCAGTCCCGTTACGCTGTGTATTTTTAATCGGGATTTTTCAAATTGGGAAAATTGTATGTCGGCAGACGTTTGCGACGAAACCAAAATGAAAGAAAAGAGCCTGACAAAAGTGCGCCCTGGACACGCCGATTTGACAGGCGTAATCAAATTTGACCAAGCGGACGCAAGAAACGTGTTAGAGCGCGCGTCGGCGCGTGAAACAGCGATTCGTGTTGCGGCAGGCGGGGTGTATCGTCAATATTTGTCCGCGCTTGGGGTAGAAATCGGTGGATACGTAAAAGAAGTTTGCGGCGTAAAAGATGAGGGCAGGTATTCATTTAGCGACCTTGCAAGGGCAAAAACTACGGGGGTAGGAATGCTTGACGAGGAAGCGGAAAAACGCGCGGAAGAAAAAATTGCGCAGTTGAAAAAGGACGGGGATACCTGTGGCGGCGTTGTGGAAATTCGTGTAAAAGGTTTGAAAAGCGGTTTTGGCAACGTGATGACGTACGCGGAGAAATTGGATGCAAAATTGGCGCGCGGATTGATGAGTATTCAGGCAATCAAAGGCGTGGAAATCGGTATGGGCTTTGAAGTGGGCGAAAAGAGTGGTAAAGACGTTCACGACGAGATTTTTTACGACGAAACAAGAGGCTTTTATCGTGAAACCAATCGCGCAGGCGGAATTGAGGGCGGTATGTCAAACGGCGAAGAAATTGTCTTGCGTGTGGCAATGAAACCTATTCCAACCTTAATGAATGGATTAAAAACGGTGGATTATTTGACGAAACAACCGACAACGGCGGCATCCGAGCGTAGCGACGTTTGCGCGATTTTTGCATTGGAAGTGATTGCGGAGGCGGTGGTTGCCGAAGTGTTGGCTGGCGTGGTGGCGCAACGAATTGGCGGAGATACGATTTCTGAGGCGCAAACGCGTTACAATGCGTTGCCGTAAAGGGAATGGAAGGAACGAATATGCAAACGATTTTATTGAAAACGCCTTCTATGGAAGGTCAGATTCACGTTGGCGAGGACGTTATACAACGTCGCTTGCCTGCGTTGACAAAGGGACAGAAAAATTTTGTCGTTACCGACAGCAACGTATACGCGTTATATCCTCAATTTTTTGAAAAATATTTCAACGACACGGAAATTTTCGTGTTGCCAGCGGGCGAAGAAAATAAAAATTTTCAATCCCTTTATGCGATTTTAGACAAAATGACGGGGGCAGGTCTGCATCGAACGTCTAGATTGTTCGCTGTTGGCGGTGGAGTAATCGGAGATATCGGTGGCTTGGCGGCGGCGCTTTATATGCGCGGAATATCTTGCGTGCAAATCCCAACTACGTTGTTGTCGCAGGTGGATAGCAGCGTAGGCGGAAAAACTGCGGTGGACCTTGGCGGTGTTAAAAACGTCGTCGGGGCGTTTTATCAACCTTGCGAAGTGTTGGTAGACCCGACTTTTTTAAAAACGTTGCCTGCGCGTGAAATTAAATGTGGCGCGGGAGAAATTGTGAAATACGCCGCGCTCAGCGGAAAAATTTTCGATTGCTTGGAAGGAAACGAAGACCAATTTGCAGATTTGACGTTTTTGACGAACTTGATTGTCGATTGTATCAAGCACAAAGCTCATGTGGTGGAAATAGACGAGAAAGAAAGTGGCGAAAGGCGTAGTTTGAACGTTGGACATACGACGGGACATGCGATTGAGTTGACAAGTGGGCTTTCCCACGGCGAAAGCGTACTTTGGGGAATGTTGTTTGAAACGCGTATGGCGGTTGTTATGGGCGTATGCGAACGAGAATACGGAAAACGCTTGATTGCTATGATAGAAAAGACGCTGAAAACGTCGCCCGTTGGAAAGGTAGATTTTTCAAATATTGAAAAAGACGCGGAAAAAGCGAGGTCGGATAAAAAAAATTCGGACGACGGAATGATAAAAATGTCCGTAGCAAAAGAAAAGAACGAATGGGCGATATTGGCTCTGCCGTTTGAAACGTACCGTAAGGCTTTGGTTGCCGCAGTAAAAAATAAGATATAAGATAAACGAGAGGGGCAGGTATGCAACGAATCGAAAATAGAGACGTATTTGAAGGGGAGTTTTTTCTCCCTGGTGATAAATCGATTACTCACCGCGCGGTGATGTTGAACGCTGGCGCAGACGGCGAAGCAACGATTACCAACGCCTTGATGGGCGAGGACTGCTTGTCTACGTGTGGTTGTATGCGCGAGCTTGGCGCGGAGGTGAAAACGGACGGAACTTCGGTGTGGGTGAAAGGCACGCCGCAATTTTTCAGTGGTAAAAGTTTGAATTGTGGCAATTCGGGGACGACCATTCGACTGCTGACGGGATTTGTCGCGGGAAAGGGAATCCATGCCACGTTACACGGAGATCCCTCCCTTTCTTCACGGCCTATGAAACGGGTTTCTCAGCCTTTGTCTTTGCTTGGCGCGGACGTGAAAACGACGGACGGTCATGCGCCCGTATACGTTGCTCCAAGCAATTTGCACGGCGCAAAAATTGATTTGGAAATCTCCTCGGCGCAGGTGAAAAGCGCGGCGTTGTTGGCTGGGATATCCGCAGACGGCGAAACGGTTGTAACCGAGCCTGTGAAATCGCGCGACCATACCGAACGAATGCTTTCGGCAATGGGCGCGGATATAACGGTTGAGGGAAATGCGGTGCGCGTAAAACGTAGCGATTTGAAAGCGTTGGACGTTTGCGTGCCTTCGGATATCTCCTCTGCTGCATATTTTATGGCGCTTGGCGCATTAAAAGGCAAAACACTTTGTAAAAACGTCGGAATCAATCCCACTCGCGTGGGTATTTTAACAGCTTTTGACCGTTTGGGGGTAAAATATGCGTTGCTCAACAAGCGCGTTTCGGGCGGCGAAGAAACGGCAGATATTTTGGTGGAGAAATCACCGCTTTGCGCTATTACTTTGACGGAAAAGGACGTTCCGTCTATGATAGACGAATTGCCGTTGGTGGCTTTGCTTTGCGCGTTTGCGGACGGGGAAACCCGTATCACGGGCGCGAAAGAATTGCGCGTCAAAGAAAGTGATCGCGTGCGTACGACAGCGGAACTTATCAACCGTTTGGGTGGCGATTGCGAAGAATTGGAAGACGGTTTTATTATTCGAGGTAAAAAAACGCTGATAGGTGGCGACGTGGATAGTTATCTCGATCACCGTATCGCTATGACGGCGGCGGTGGGAATGATTGCCTCGCAAAAAGGCGGCGTGATATCCCGTCCCGAATGTTGCGCCATTTCTTTCCCTGATTTCTTTGAGAAATTAGGGGTAAAATTATCTTAAACGTAGGGGGCAGGTGCGAGATGAATCAAAAAAAAATACGTTTGGGATTGGTGGGAAAAGACGTTTCCAAATCGGATAGCGAACGGATACATCGCTTTATTTTGAAAGAATGGGACATTGCATGCGAATATGAAAACATATCGGTAAACGCAGAGGAATTTGACAGCGCCGCTCGGTATTTAATGGGCGATTTCGACGGGTTCAACGTCACGATCCCCTACAAACGTGATATCATGTCTTATCTTGACGGTATGCAGGGCGATGCACTCGTTTACGGCGCGGTAAACACGGTAACCGCAAGCGACAGACAAGGTTATAATACCGACGGCGTTGGTTTTTTGTTGATGCTCCGCGCGGCGGAAATACCGTTTGAGGATAAGAAAATTTTGATATTAGGCGCAGGCGGCGCAGGAAGAAGTTCGGCTGTGGCTTTGAAAAATGCTGGCGCGGAAGTTTTTTTGTATCAAAGAAACAAAGAAAAATTGGCAGAAGTGTGCGAAGAATTGAAAATGCGCGCGGCAACCAACCCGGAGAGTGGGGGATACGATATCATAATCAACAGTACGGGCGTTGGCATGCACGATACGGAGGGGCTGTCCCCTGTGGGCGTAGCGGCGTTTCAAGGAGCAGAAAACGCGATTGATTTGATTTATAAACCTGCCGAATCAGAATTTTTACGGCTTGCAAAACAAGCAGGGTTGCGTACGTTAAACGGCGCGGCAATGTTGTTTTATCAAGCGTATTATTCGGATTGTATCTATTTGGATAGAAAAGCGGACGAAAACGAAGCGAAAACGTTATACAAAAAATACCTCGAAACAAACCCCTGATAAGGAACGGCGTTGCGCGAGGATATAGAAACAAAAATGATAAAAAATCGAACGGGAGGACGGACGATTATGAAATTTTTAGTGATGAACGGTGTCAATCTCAATTTGACGGGAAAACGTGAAAAGAGTGTGTATGGTACGCAAACGTTAGACGATATCAACGAAAAAATCGCGACGTATTGCGCAAAAAAAGGCGACGAGGTGGATTTTTATCAAAGCAATATCGAGGGTGAACTCGTCAACAAAATCCACGAAGCGTTTTTGAATAAGAGCTATGACGCAATTTTATTTAACGCAGGCGCGTTTACGCATTACAGTTACGCGCTCAGAGATGCGATTGCGGCGATTGATATTCCCGTGGCGGAGGTGCATATTTCCAACGTTCATGCGCGTGAAGAATTTCGGAATAAGAGCGTATTATCCGAGGTTTGCGTTGGCGTTGTGTGTGGGTTTGGAATAGGCAGTTATTTTGCTGCAATAGAGGGCTTGCGTTGTAAATTGCAATAACGGGAGAGAGGAAAAATGAACGTAATTTTATGTGGAATGATGGGCGCGGGAAAGACGACCATCGGGATAAAAATAGCCGAACTCACGGGAAGGCGTTGGTATGACACCGACGGATTGATTGTGGACAAACACGGGAAAATTTCGGATATTTTTGAATATTACGGAGAGGCGCATTTTAGAAGATTAGAAACGGAAATTGTGAAAGATTTGGCTGAAATGGACAACCTCGTTATTTCCACGGGCGGCGGTTTGGTGTTAAAAACGGAAAACAACGTCGTTTTGCAAAAGAACGGAAAAATTATTTTTCTTCGCGCGTCCATTGAAACTTTGGCGAAACGTTTAAAGGTGGACGGGGAACGACCTTTGTTGCAAACTTCTACGGAAAATATTCGAGATAGATTGGCTCGATTGATGAAAGAGCGTATGCCGATATACGAACACGTCGCGGATTATATCGTAGACGTGGACGGGAAAACGCCTGAACAGATAGCCAAAGAAATTGTATCCATTTTAAAAACGGACGGGGCAGGTATGCAATGAAAACGATTTTAATCACGGGCGGCGTGCGCGGAATTGGAAAAAGTATCGCGGAAAAATTTTTAAAAAAAGGGTATCGGGTCTGCGTAACGTACTCTAAGGACGAATCTTCCGCGAGCGCCACGGCGGCGTTAGGGATTGAAACCTATCACGCGGATGTTTCAAACGAATTGGCTGTGCAAGAATTGTTTGAAAAAATTGGCGACGTGGACGTGCTTGTCAATAACGCCGGTATTTCACTAATTAAGCAAATTCAGGACGTGGATTATGCGGAATTTCAAAAAGTAATGTCCGTGAACGTTGGCGGCGCGTTTTTATGTAGTAAAGCGGCTGTAAAAAAAATGCTCGATAAAAAAAGCGGATTGATTGTCAACGTTTCTTCCGTTTGGGGAGAAGTAGGCGGCAGTTGCGAGAGCGTGTATTCTGCTTCCAAAGCTGCCCTTTTAGGCTTCACGAAAGCGTTGGCGAAAGAACTTGGGTATTCAGGGATTCGTGTAAACAGCGTTTCACCGGGGGTAATCGATACGCCGATGAACGCGCATTTTACAAAAGAAGATTTGGCTTTGATTAAGGAAGAAATTCCTATGAGGCGGCTTGGCTATGGCGAGGACGTCGCAAACGCCGTGGCGTATTTGGAAGAAAACGATTATGTAACGGGGATTGATTTGCCCGTGAACGGCGGTTTTTCCATTGTTTAAGGTTTAATGGGATTTTAAATAACTGTCTAAAATACCTTGGATAAATTCGTCGGCGATTCCCAACGTAGGGGATTGCGGCGTTTTTTCTTTTTCGGATTCCGACGTTTTTTGTGCGGAATCTTTTTTATTTTCTTCCGATTTTTTATGCGGTTCGTCTGAATGCGGCGCATTGGTTTGGGGTGAAAAGCCTCCGAACCCTTGTGAGAACTTAGAAAGGTCGTTTAAAAAATTCAGCATTTGTTCCGAATCTTTCAATTTTGTCATCAAGGGTTTTACGCTTTCGGCAAAAGCTGGGTTTTGTGAGAGATAATATAAAAGAACGAGAATTAAAATTTCCATACTGCAATATATGTATTTTCTGAAAGAAAAGTGCCAAAATTAGAACGTAAGGAATACTATAATATTATCAATCCTTGGAGGTGTTTTTTGAAGAGTTTTAAAGAATACAGCAAACAAACGAGTACGGACGAAACGGCAAAGGAACGGCAAAGCAAGCAAACGGAAACGGTAGCGGAAGATTTGACCAAACGGATTGCCGAGGCGTACAATGGAAGATCCAATGCGGATATGATGCAAAATATTCTAATGGAGGCGGAAAAAAGCAAAC
>JAFTPE010000045.1 GCA_017463425.1 Clostridia bacterium
CCACCAATATGGATGATTAGCTCAGCTGGTAGAGCAACTGACTCTTAATCAGTGGGCCCAGGGTTCGAGTCCCTGATCGTCCACCAAAGATACGGTTTTATGCAAAAAACAATGCATAAAACCGTATTTTTTTTGCATTTTCGCATAAATATTCATTCAAAAAATGCGATTTTGGTAGGGTTTGGCGAGTAATTTGGCGAGTAAAATTGCGCTGCAAGCCTTAGTCCGTGCGGGTTTCAAGCGTGGGAAACACAATCATATTCATTTGTGCACGCATAAATTTATCAGAAAAATGCGTATAAACTTTTCCAACAAGGCGGTGTGGACTATACAGCATATCGGGAAAGGACAGCAGATATCCAATGCTTTATAAAACGGCGTTTAAATCAGGGTATTCGATCATTCATCCCAACTGTCGGCACTCATGGTCTCCGTACCGAACGGAACTGTACGACGAAGCGGAGATTCGGGAAATGTTAGATTGGTCGAATCGATCGTGGAAGCCTGATGGTGACGGACGGCGGGTTCAGCAGACAGAAAAACTGCGGGAAGAATATGCTCACGGTCAACAGAAGATGCGACAATGGAACGCTGAAATCGTCGAATACGAGCGTATGAAAACGTACTATGCCGAGCAAGGACAAGAAGTGCCGTATAAATCCCTCGGTGCTTTTCGGCGTGAAGTGCGGAAGCCGAAAGAGCAACAATCCCCAGCAATGCAATCTTGGAAACGTCATTACGGGGATAAACAGCAATATGAACGTTGGAAAGAGATTGTAGGCGTAGAAAGTATGCCGAAAACGCTTGCAATATTTCAACAAATCAAGTATAATAGAAATACACAAGAGAAGTATACTCGACTGGAAAAGAGTTTTCAGGGGTATAGCACATACAAACGCGACAACCCAGCCGCTACGCCAAGTGATTATCAGGCAGTATGTAGATTAAAAAAACAAGGCGTTGAGGGAATTATTCACATACCTCCAAGAATAATTGATTTAACCGAATACGGATATAGTAGTAGACACATAAACAATGAGCACCAGCGTGGAATTAGCCGTGAGGATGCGAAAAGTTTTATTGATCGTTCAATTGTTTCGATTGAGCAAGGGAAGAAGGGGCGTAGACAAGTGTTTTACTCAACGGAGGGGGCTACGGTAATCGATACTGTAGAAAAAAGGATAGTTACATCTTGGAAACGCAATGAATATGACCAAAAAGCGAAAACAATAATCAAGGAGGTTATTGGTAGTGGAGAAGAATAGAATTTGTCCGCTTATGGATGGCGAAAGCATATCAGAAGACGAGTGCTACGAAACCTGTATGATAGCGGAAAGGTATTTTAAGCCTGACCGATTACCCGAAAAAGTAAAAGCAAAAGAGGATTTTCGAGATATATGCCTCGTTTGCGAATATCACAATTTTGATTAAAAGCATTTTGCAATTGACTGCAAAGTGCTTTTTTGGTATAAGAAAAACCTCATTCGTAACAATTTGAATGAGATTTTTCAATGCTTCGCATTACGTCATAATTTTACAACAAAATATAACAAAAACGACAAACTTCGTTAGAAGTCTGCCGTTTTTTGGTGGTCCATCGGAGGCTCGAACTCCGGACACCTTGATTAAAAATCAAGTGCTCTACCTACTGAGCTAATGGGCCATAAAATCGTTGCCACTTGGTGGCTGGGGTGGCAGGATTTGAACCTACGAATGCCGGAATCAAAATCCGGTGCCTTAACCACTTGGCGACACCCCAATATGGGAAAATAAGTGGGGCGGGCAGAGAGAATCGAACTCACGGCCTCCAGGGCCACAATCTGGCGCTCTAACCAACTGAGCTATGCCCGCCATATATTGGTGCGCCTGAAGAGATTCGAACTCCTGACACACGGCTTAGAAGGCCGTTGCTCTATCCAACTGAGCTACAGGCGCGTTTGATACGCTTTCTCACAGTTGAAAAGTGGAGCGGGTGATGGGAATCGGACCCACGCGGCCAGCTTGGAAGGCTGGAATTCTACCATTGAACTACACCCGCATCTATCACTCATGCCATCGCATCGACAACGCTTGTATATAATAGCACTATTAAAATAAATTGTCAAATAATTTTCGCCTGTTTTTTAAAAAAAATTTAAAAAATTTTCAAAATTTTTCTAATTTCATTTTATTTAGTAAAAATTATCAAAAAATGTTAATTTTTTTCTTAAAAAAGAAGTTTGCAACCTTTTTTGCCGTTTGCTTTCCTATTTATAAAGAAATATGTTATAATAAAATATAGAAATAGTAAATAGGCGTACGAAAAAGATATTGGATGGGAAAACTTATCGGATCAGCAGAAAACCGAACCCCGATTTAAACAGTAAAACCCACAAATAAATATTCAAAACGCCGAGTAAGGGCATAAGAACCATCAAAAGCAGGTCGCTTCGTTTATATTTTAAGACGAACATACAAACGTAAATGGTGATCGCGCCGCCCAACAACCCCGTGATACATAATTTGCCTAAATTGCGTTCGGGCGGTTTGTTTGGCGAAGTCGCAGGCGGATAATATCCGTCGTCGGAAGCATTCTCGCGCGGATC
Organism: Clostridia bacterium; assembly: GCA_017463425.1. GTDB lineage: Bacteria > Bacillota > Clostridia > Christensenellales > Borkfalkiaceae > Scatosoma. The sequence continues at coordinate 2,586 of JAFTPE010000045.1, forward strand.
GCCGTTGGAGGAATAAGCGGATAAAGGCGCGGCTTGACGCCGTATTTCGTCTTGACGTTCTTTGTCGCGCAACGATTTGACAAGTAGAAAAGCGTAAAAATTGATTGCAAGAATATAAGCGATTAAAAAGATATATAAAACTACCATAAACATAGTTTATACCAAAAATTGCAAAAAATATACAGAGGAGTAAACATATTATGAAAAAAAGAGCATTGGTAAGCGTATCCGACAAAGCAGGTATTGTAGATTTTTGTAAGCGTTTGATCGCTTGCGATTACGAAATCATCTCTACGGGCGGAACGGCAAAAGCGTTGCAAGACGCGGGTTTGCCTGTTATCGGGATCAGCGATTTAACGGGTTTCCCCGAATGTTTGGATGGCAGAGTGAAAACGTTGCATCCTGTTGTGCACGCAGGACTTTTGGCGATGCGTTCCAATCCTGAACATATGGCGCAACTTGAAAGACTCAACATCAACACGATCGATATCGTTGCGGTAAATTTGTATCCCTTCAAAGCGACCGTTTCCAAACCAGGAGTAACGTTTGCCGATGCGGTGGAAAATATCGATATCGGCGGACCTACGATGATCCGCGCGGCGGCTAAAAATTATCAAGACGTTGCCGTGGTGGTAGATCCCAAAGATTATGAAAGAGTTTTATCCGAATTGGAAGCAGGCGAAATCACGTTGGAAACGAAAAAGTATTTGCAATACAAAGTGTTTGCGCATACGGCTGTATACGACAGCATGATATCCAACTACCTTGCGCAACAGTTGGATATCCGTTTCCCCGACAGCATTACGTTTGCTTATGAAAAGGCGCAAGATATGCGTTATGGCGAAAATCCTCATCAAGGCGCGTCCTATTACAGCGAAGAATTTATTCGCGCGGGATCACTTTCCAAAGCAAAACAGCTTTGGGGGAAAGAACTTTCCTATAATAATATCAACGACGCAAACGGCGCATTGGAACTCGTGAAAGAATTTGACGAACCCTGTGTGGTGGCGTGTAAGCACTCCAATCCTTGCGGTGTGGGCGTAGGGAAGACCATTTACGAGGCGTACGTAAAAGCATACGAGTCCGATCCCGTGTCCGTATTCGGCGGTATTTTGGCGATCAACGGCATTGTGGACGAAGCGACGGCAACGGAAATCAATAAGATTTTCATTGAAATCGTGATAGCGGAAGGCTTTACGAACGGCGCTTTGGAAATTTTGAAACAAAAGAAAAATATTCGTTTGTTAGAACTTGCCGATATCAAAGAAAAAAGAGAAGCAAGCGCATACGATATGAAACGGGTATACGGCGGTTTGCTTGTACAAGATTACGACGAAACGTTGTTTGCGCCGGAAAATTTAAAAGTTGTAACCAAACGCGCGCCGACGGAAGCGGAAATGAAAGCATTGATGTTCAATTGGAAGGTTGTGAAACACACCAAATCGAATGCGATCGTCGTAGGGAAAGAGGACAGAACGACGGGGATCGGTATGGGGCAAACCAACCGTATTTGGGCTGCGCAACAGGCAATTGCGCACGCAGGCGATGAAGTAAAAGGTTCGGTTATGGCGTCCGACGCATTTTTTCCTTTCCCCGATTGCGTGGAAGAATGTGTAAAAGCAGGCATTACGGCAATCGTTCAACCGGGCGGTAGTATCAAAGATCAGCTTTCGATCGACGCTTGTGATGCGGCGGGGATTGCTATGATCTTTGTCGGTGACAGACATTTCAAACATTGATAAATATACAAAAAAGCAAAACCTCTTTACGAAGTCTAGTAAAGAGGTTTTTATAAAATAGCGCAAACAACTTTTGTTTATTTGACAATTTTTACAAAGATTGCTATAATACATTATATATAAAGAGCAAGGAGAATGATTATGATCACCGTAAAACCTTTTGCCGCGCTTCGGCCGCAGGAAAAATACGTCCAAGAATGCGCTGCATTGCCGTATGACGTAATGTCGAGCGAGGAAGCCAAAATAGAAGTGCAGGGAAAGCCTTATTCTTTTTTGCATATTGATAAAGCGGAAATCGATCTTGCGCCCGACGTTGATCTTTACGACGAGGCGGTTTATCAAAAAGCGGCGGAAAATTTGCGCCGTTTTGAAACAGAGGGGGTATATCGGCAGGATCAAGAAAAAAAGTTCTATTTCTACCGTCAGATCATGAATGGCAGAGCGCAAACCGGCATTGTCGGTTGTGTTTCGATCGACGATTATCTCAACGGCAGCGTTAAAAAACACGAACTGACGCGCGCGGATAAAGAATTGGATCGCATACGCCACGTAGACACTTGTTCGGCGCAAACGGGGCCGATTTTCCTTGCTTATAAGAAAAACGATCGTTTGAATGAGTTCATTACAAAAGAAACAGATAAAATGCCGCTGTATCGTTTTGTTTCCGATGATGGGATCGAACATATCGTATGGCAAAGTTCTTCGCCGGAAACGGATAAAGCGATTGAGGAAGCGTTTCAAAAATCGGAAGCTTTGTATATTGCCGACGGGCATCATCGGGCGGCTTCTGCCGTGAAGGCGGGGTTAAAGCGACGGGCGGAAAACGCTTCGTTCGACGGAACGGAAGAATTTAACTATTTTATGTCCGTTATTTTTCCTGCGGACGATTTAAAAATTTTCGATTACAACCGTTTGTTACGTGATTTAAACGATATGGACGAACAGCAATTTTTAAAGGCGGTGGAAACAGCGCTTGGGAAAGTGGAAGAAGTGGACGGCGAAGAACCCTATCGGCCGAGTCGAGTGCATACGATCGGTTTGTACGTAGGCGGAAAATGGTATAAAGTGACTTTTCGAGAAGACGTTTGCAATGCCGCAAAACCTTCCGAGCGGTTGGATTGCGCTATTTTACAAAAACGTTTTCTTGCGCCTATTTTAGGGATAGAAGATCCGCGCACGGATAAACGGATCGATTTTGTCGGCGGTATTCGCGGATTGCAATATTTGGAAAAACGTTGCCGAAAAGACATGAAAGCCGCAATATCTATGTATCCCGTCACGATGGACGAATTGGTTTCCGTTGCGGACGCAGGGGAAATTATGCCGCCCAAATCGACGTGGTTCGAGCCAAAACTTCGCAGTGGTATTTTCATTCATAAAATTTGATTTCAGTATTTTGCCATTAAGGCAAGGAGGAAAAATCTAATGAAAAAAATATGGTATACCAAATGCACGTCCGTGTCGATGGAAAAATATAAAATTTTTAATATTTTGGTAATCGCATTTTGTTTGTTGATATCTGTATTGTCCGTATGCTTTTTATTCGATCTTAAAAATTATGAATTGAGTGCGTCGTTTGCGACAAACGGATACGTCAATCAAGGAAAACAGGCGCGGGTGTACGGCGTAGAGCGTAATCTTTTGATAAGCTATGACGGTATGTTTGGAAGTTGGGAAACGTCCCGTCCTTCAAAATTTTCAAACGAAGATGAGTTTTTGTACACCTATCACGTATATAAAGTGAGCAAAGACGAAAGCGGAACGGTGCAGAGAACGCACGTGGAAACTTTTACAAACGAAGGATTTGAAAAGTATTATCAAAAAAGCGAAAACGTCATTTATTTCGATGTGAAAGTTGAAGAAAAACTGCCGAAAATTCACTTTCCCGTTTCTTGGATCGCAATTCCCGTCCTTTTGACAGTAGGTTCGTTGGGCTTTGCATTTTTACATATTTGCAGTATAGTTACAAAAACAAAATACGAAAACGGCGAAATCGATCAATTGTAATTATTTGCTTGTATCATAATCTTTGAATTGCGGTTGGAATTAGGGAGGGAGAATAGTTTTGGTGGGAAACGCTACTCTATTGTTGGGCTGAGCAAATAAAAAATCCAACTGC
>JAFTPE010000018.1 GCA_017463425.1 Clostridia bacterium
ATAACGCTTACCAAACCGCTACCGATCTTTTCGCTGCCGATAAGTACGACGTTTGCCGCCTTTACCATTGCATCCGCTGCTTCGATTGCTGCTACAAGACCTCTCGTTTCTACCATGCCTAATGCTTCCATTGTGTTAATCCTCCTAAGATTTTTTTATCTTTTTTATTTTTTAAAGCTCTCGCTTTAATGCCTATTTAACCCGTCGTTAAAAATTTCATAACGTCGGGGTGCGGGCGAGCAATCACCTCGCACACTTTTACGTTACCGACTTCCGCCGCGGCTTTCGAGCCCGCTTCGAGCGCGGCTTTCACAGCGGAAACCTCACCTTCGACGACGACTGTTACCAATCTGCCGCCCAATCTTTTTTCTACGTGAATCAGCTGTACCTCAGCTGCTTTTACCATAGCGTCCAGCCCGGTGATCGCGGCAACCATAGCCTGTACTTCGAGTAACGCTATTGCCTTCATATCCCTTCTTCTCCTAATTATTTAATGGAGGGAAGAAGTTTTTCAACGTCTGCGTGAGGACGAGGGATTACGTGCGTTGCGATAACTTCGCCAAGTGCCGTTGCTGCCGCGCTACCTGCTTCTACAGCAGCCTTAACCGCGCCTACGTCGCCACGAACCATAACGCTTACCAAACCGCTACCGATCTTTTCGCTGCCGATAAGTACGACGTTTGCCGCCTTTACCATTGCATCCGCTGCTTCGATTGCTGCTACAAGACCTCTCGTTTCTACCATGCCCAATGCTTCCATCATAATTGTAATTCTCCTTAAAAATTTATTTTTTTCTTGTGTATTTTTTATTTTTTTAATTTGTCTTTTCCGAGGGCGCTCAAATGTGCAAACCATTCGATATCCTCGCTTTGTCTTGCAATCACTTTGTGGGTGATGTACAATTCGCGTTTTTCAGCTTCGGCTTTGCCAGCCGCAACAGCCGCTTCGACTGCCGCCGCGCTACCTTCAACCTTAATCGCCATAACCAAAGGCACACGCGCGGAATCACCCGCCGCGGGCTTGTTTTTGTCGATAGCCACAACCTTTACGTCCGCAGCTTTCGCCATTGCATCCGCAACTACGATTGAGGTTGCAAAACCAAATACTTCTATCATGCCAAGTGCCATAAGTTTCTCCTTCTGTTCAAACGAATCGCTCGCTTTTTAGCGTCTGTTCGTTCTTATTTCGCCACGTAGCAAATCTTAATGCCTTTCTGCGCGATATTTACTTCCATTGCCTCGTTCAACTGATCGAGAGGGAATTCGTGCGTGATAAGATCTTTGATGGGAATGTTCATTTCTCTCGCTTGACGGAGGAATGCCATCGTCGTGGGATAATCGTCCGCCGTATAGTCCCAAGACCCAACGAGGTTAATTTCCTTATTACACATTGCAAAGTGAGGGTTGACGTCGTACGAACCGTTGTTTACAAAGAAACCCATTTCGCAAAGCCCACCGCCACGACGAATATATTCAAAGATATCCTTTGCCGCAATCGGTGCGCCCGTGCATTGGAATGCAAAGTCTGCCCCAACGCCGTTTGCCGCTTTCTTCACGATTTTTACTCTGTCATCAAGCGCAGGGGTTTCTTTGAAATTGATAACCGTCTTTGCGCCAAATTTCTTTGCCATTTCCAAACGCATCGGCGTACCGTCTACCGCGATTACGTGGTTGATACCAGCCGCGCGCAATACGCTGATCATTGTCAAACCTACAGGACCAAGACCTTGTACCAATACTTTGGAATTGAAATTGATAAGCCCCGTCGATTGCGCTCTCTTCAATGCGTGTACGCATACGCAAGCAAGTTCGAGCAACATTCTTTCTTTCAAATCGAGGTCGTTTACCACGAAATACGTTGCGCCTTTTGCTCTGATGAGAAGGTGCGTCGCAAACCAACCTACGAAGGGATTTGCTTCGCTGTGAGGAATCAAACCGAAGATACCTTGTTTGTCGCAAAGGTTGGTATTTGCAGGATGATTTCTACATACGAAACATTCGCCACAGCTGATAACGCTAGTTACGATTTTATCGCCGACTTTGATAGGGTTGCCTGCCGTATCGCACTTTACGTTTTTACCAAGCGCAAGAATTTCACCCGTACCTTCGTGTCCAAGCGTTACGGGAGCAAGCCCGAACGGATCGCCTTTCCATTCGTGTACGTCCGTACCGCAAACGCCGCAACCTTCTACTTTGACGAGAATGTCGTCGTCTTGCAATTCGGGAATCGCATATTCTTTTACTTCGATTTTTTTCGGTTCGGTCAGTATCGCAATCTTACCGGTTTTGGGGATTGCGCCGCCGCAAGATGCGCCCTTGCAACCGCCGTCCATTTCACCGAGAATTTTACGAACGATACTTTCTACCTGAGAAGAAGTAATATCCATTTGTTTTTTCTCCTTTTTATTTTTCTTTCAATAATTTTTCTGTTAAATGATGCGGAAACTATCCGACATTACGCATCTTCTAAATCTGGTAAAGCTGCGCGCGCTGGTCAAGCCTTCGCCTGTAGGACCTGCAATCGTAAACGTCGTATGTCCTTCGCCGCCAAACCCGATACCTGCGTACGAGGGCGCGTTCTTTACGAAAATCGTCGTTTCCACCGCCCGAGCAAAACGGGTGAGATGGTCGATATTTTTCGAGTGCATATGCGCCGTATGTCTGCAACCGTGTTCTGCCTTTACCGCCAAATCAATCGCTTCGTCGATATTGTTTACGCGTACGATAGGCAAAATCGGCATCATCAATTCGTGTTGTACGAAGGGATGATTGAAATCCGTTTCGCAGATAATACATCTGAGTTCAGGGTCGTCGATATGAATACCGATTTTTCCCAAAAGCACCGCAGCGTCGCGGCCTACACAATCACGGCTGACCGTCTTTTTCACAACGCCCGTCTTGGGATTTTTGGAATCCACAAGAACGATTTTTGCAAGCTCGTTCGCCTGTTCAAGCGTAATCTTATACGCGCCGTTCTTCTGCATTTCCGACATCAATTCGTCCGCGATATTCTTAAACGCAAACACTTCTTTTTCAGCGATACAAGGCAGGTTGTTGTCAAACGAGCATCCGTCGATAATGTCCTTACCCGCTTTCTTGATGTCCGCGGTGTCGTCTACGATTACGGGAGGGTTACCCGCGCCCGCGCCGATTGCCTTTTTACCGCTGGAAAGCACGCTCTTTACAACGCCAGGACCACCCGTACAAACGAGCAAACGAATGTTGGGGTGCTTGTACATAATCTGCGCCGTATCCAACGTAGGTTTGATAACGGACGCAACCAACACCTTAGGTCCGCCTGCCGCCGCGCAAGCGCGGTTTACAAGGTCCACTGCATAGTTCGAGGTTGCGATTGCGTTGGGGTGGGGATTGAATACCACGCCGTTCCCTGCAGCAATCATACCGATACTGTTACAAATAACCGTTTCCGAAGGGTTCGTACTAGGCGTGATACTGCCGACGACACCGAACGGTGCCATTTCGGTAAGGGTCAAACCGTAATCCCCCGTCTTAGCCTGCGCAACGATATCCGCCGTACCAGGCGTCTTATCCGCAACGAGAATGTGTTTCGCCGTCTTATGCGACACCCTTCCCATCTTCGTTTCGGAAACGCCGAGTTTCGCCATAATAGGCGATTCCTTACGACACAAATCCCGAATCGCGAAAATCACTCTTTCACGTTCTTCCAACGACATTGCGCGAACGGCTTTGTATCCCTCCGTTGCCGCGTCGATAGCGTCGTTCATGTCCGCGTATACGCCGATATATTTTCTACCGTTGTATTGCGAACCGTCCCATTCCGCCGTCGGGGCAACGGGTTCGCCACCGTTGAGGTTTTTAATAACTCTTGCTATTACGTCCTCAATCTGGGCTTCCGTCCAATTTATAGCCATAGTCTTTCTCCTTATTTATTCAAAGCTGCCATTACTTTTTTCGTGATGAGTTCAACGAGTTCGGCGCTGTTTGCATCCTTCGCAGGTTCGTCGTCATAATCGATACCGGGATGACGTCCAGGAATGTTCATTTTCTTTCTGAGTTCCATCAACTTCTTCAACTGATCGTTGGGGATTTCGTGTACCGCGCCGAGTTCCATTGCGTGCTTGCAAATAACTGCGTTGAATTCAACTTCTTCCATAACGAAGAACGCTTTCGTCAGGTTACAACCAACCGTCAACGCGCCGTGGTTACGGAGCAAGAATGCGTCGTGGTTTTGAATGTACGGATCGAGCGAATCGGGAATTTCCATTGTGGAAGGCGTACCGTAATCACAGGTAGGCACGTCGCCAATCGTCAACACTGCTTCGGGCAAAATATATTGATCAAGGTCGATATCCGCAACGGTGAACGCCGTAGCAACGGGAGGGTGCGCATGCACGACAGCCGTAACGTCAGGACGTTCGCGATACACTCTCATATGCATCTTAATTTCGGAGGAAGGGTTAAGTTTGCCTTCCAACTTCTTACCGTTCTCATCAACTTTGATGATCATGTCGGGGGTCAAAGAAGCCTTGGAAACACCCGTGGGGGTGCAATAGAATTCGTGGTCGTTAATTTTAACGGAAATGTTACCGTCGTTCGCCGCTACGAACCCTTTCGTCCAGAGCTTATGCCCTACTTCGCAAATTTCCTTCTTAATTTCAAAAGGTGATTTCATAGTTTTCTCCTTTCCTTTATATAATATTTTTTATTTTGTCAAATTTTGAGTGTCAAGCGCAATCATATATTCCTCGTTCGTAGGAATGACAAACGTCTTGACTTTCGCCGTTTTCGCGCTGATATCGACGATTTCGCCTCGAGGGCAAGTTTTGTTGTATGCTTCGTCGATTTCAATGCCCAACCAGTTCATATCTTTGCAGACGTCTTCACGTATCTGTCTGTCGTTTTCACCGATACCCGCCGTAAACACGATTGCGTCCACACCGTTCATTTCCGCAATATACGAACCGATAATTTTCTTGATATTATGTACCAAAATTTTTAACGCCAACGCCGCGCGGAAATTTCCTTTTTCTGCCTCCGCGCAAATGTCGCGGCAGTCGCTGGAAACACCCGATACGCCCAAAAGCCCAGAATTTTTATTCAAAATTACGTCCGCTTCTTCCGCGCTGATACCTTTCACTTTTTGGATATACGTTACCACAGTCGGGTCAATCGCGCCGCTGCGCGTACCCATAGGCACGCCGTCTTGAGGGGTAAAGCCCATCGACGTATCCACCGCTTTCCCGTTCACCGTCGCCGTGATTGACGAACCGTTTCCAAGGTGGCAAGTGATGATTTTTGCGTCCTTTTTACCCAGCAATTTCGCCGCCTCACCTGCAACGTATCTATGCGAAGTGCCGTGGAAACCGTAACGGCGCACTTTGTATTCTTCGTAAAATTCGTAAGGAATGGGGTAAATATACGCCTCTTCCGTCATATCCGAATAATACGAAGTGTCAAACACGCCTACGTGATTGATGTTGGGCATTACCTCTTTGCAAGCCTTAAAACCGCTGATAGCGGGAGGTCCGTGCAAAGGATTCAAACCTACGATACTTTCCAAATACGCAACTTCTTCCTCTCCCAAAATAGAGGATTTACGCAATTTTTCGCCACCGTGCGCCACTCTGTGTCCAACCGCCGAAATTTCTTCAATACTCGAAATGACGCCGCGTTCTTTATCCGTCAACAACGCAAGGACGTATTCAATCGCCGCTTTGTGGTCGGGGAAGTTGGCTTCCGTTTTAAAATCTTCTTTCCCAGGGCATTTATGAGTGATAAACCCGTCAATGCCGATTCTTTCGCAATTTCCTTTTGCCAACACTTCGTTCGTATCCATATCAAAGAGTTGATATTTCAACGACGAACTGCCCGCGTTTACAACAAGAATTTTCATACTGCTCACTCCTTATACACGCTTTGCGATTACTTCGTTTTCAAATTTCTCCACTTCTTCCCACCAATCTTCGCAAAGTCCTTGACGTTTCAAATATTCGTCCCAAACGTCGGTGAAAGGAAGATATTTCACTCTTTCGTGCATATAGAATACTTTGGTAAAATTGCCTTCGTCTTGCAATTTCTTCATTTCCGCATACGGTTGCAAAATCGCGCTAAGGAGTGCCTTTTGCATAGAACGAACCCCCGTTACCCAAGCGCAAAGACGATTGATACTTGCGTCGAAATAATCGAGCGCAACAATCACTTTGTCGTCCGCGTCGTTGCGGATAATTTCTTTGGAGAGTTCTTTCAATTCGTCGTCCACCACGATTACGTGGTCGCTGTCCCATCTGACGGGACGAGATACGTGCAACTGCACTTTATCATAGAACGCAAGCATCGAGGGAATCTTATCAGAAACCACTTCGGTAGGATGATAATGTCCCGTATCGAGCAAGCAACAAATGCCGCGCGTCGCCGCATAATTTTGATAAAATTCGTTGCTACCTACCGTATAGCTTTCCACGCCGATACCAAACACTTTGCTCTCTACTGCAGGGATAACCCATTCTTTATCGTAACCCTCCAATACTTCGTCAAGGGATTTTTTCAATCTCAAACGAGGGCCTAATCTATCGGACGGGATATCTTTATATCCGTCGGGTACCCACAAGTTTACGCAACAAGGGCTGCCCATTGCTTTACCGATTTGCGCCGCAATCTTCATACAAGCCTTACCGTGATTTACCCAGAACTTTCTCGTTTCTTCGTCGGGAGAAGAAAGCGACAATCCGTCTTTCATCTTGGGATGAGAGAACCAAGTAGGATTGAAATCAACGCCCTCCAAACCTGTTTCTTTCGCCCATTTCACCCAAGGCTCGAAATGTTTGTATTCGTACGCGTCGCGGTCTACCTTGCCTTTATCTTCACCGAGAATTGCATAACAAGCGTGTACGTTTACGCGTTTTTTACCGGGCATCAACTTAAACGCCGCGGTAAGGTCGGCAAACAATTCTTCAGGCGTTCTCGCTCTGCCGGGATAATTTCCCGTCGTTTGAATCCCGCCTGAAAGGGAATCGCTACCGTCAAACCCGATAACGTCGTCCCCTTGCCAACAATGCACGCTGACGGAAAGTTTGCTCAATCTTTCCATAGCCGCTTCGGTGTCCACACCAAACGCGGCGTACATTTTTTTTGCTTCTTCGTATCTTGACATACCTCTTTACTTCCTCTATATATAATTATTCAATTTCTGTTTTAAAGCATTTCAGCCATTCGTCCGCAATCAGTTTTGCGCCTGTCATTGCAGGATGTACGCCGTCCGCCAAAACTTTATCCGCCCCGAATTTTTCAGCCGCTTTGTCAATCGTTTCTTGCAACGGCAAGAAATACAACCCGTAATCCTTCGCAATCTGTTTTACAACCTTTGCGTATTCTTTCACCTGTAAAAACTCGTCGTACTTTTCTTCGGTTGCCGTTCCCTTTAAAACGAACGGTTCGCAAAGCAAAATTTTCAAATTGGGAAATCTAGCCAACGTATCGTCTAACATCATACGATACATACGCTCAAATCTGTCCAATTCCACGCCGTTTTTATTCCCTATTTCGTGCCACACGTCGTTTACACCGATAAGAATACTCAAAACGTCGGGGTTTAAATTCCAAACGTCCGCTTTGATACGCGCGTATAAATCCACGATTCGATTTCCGCTGATACCGCGATTGATAATTTCATACTTGTTCGGGTCTTCCCCAAGCAACTGCCCAGCAACGAACTTTACGTAACCGTGTCCATAGCTTTGCAACAAAAAATCATTCTCGCGCGCTCTTCCAGCGTCCGTAATCGAATCCCCGTACATCAAAATTCTCATACCGTTATACCTCCGCAATATCAAACGAGTTTTTGATAATTTCACGTCCCGCTTTCACGTCCGCAATCTCGCCCGCTCCAACCATTTGCATCATCAAGTTCCCAATCGCCGTACCCTCTGCAGGGCCTGTAATGATACGCTTACCCGTATATTTTTTCGTCAATTCGTTCAACAGCATATTCTTACTGCCGCCGCCGATAATATTTAAAGTTGCGTATTGTTCGCCCGTTACACCCTCGAGCGCTTTTAAAGATAAATCGTAATATTTCGCAAGGTTATTATAAATCACGTACGCCATTTCCCCAACGGGCAACTGTCTGCCCACCGTTTCGTTGATTGCGTCAATCATACTCTTAGGCGCTAAAAACTTTTGGTCGTTGACGTTGATTTCGTCATCTACGGGATTTGCCCTTGCCATATCCGCAAGCTCGGCAAAGCTGTATTTATCACCCAATTCGTGGCGAACCTGCTGAATCATCCACAGCCCCATAATATTGATTTGCAAACGGAATTGTTGCTTTACGCTACCTTCGTTGGAATATCCTGCCTCTCTTGCAGCCTCGCTCGTATGCGCGTAATTTTGTTCCACCCCAAGCAGCGACCAAGTACCGCTAGAAATATACGGGGTTTGCGCCGACAAAGGCGCAGCCAACACCGCGCTTGCCGTGTCGTGCGTCGCAGGCAACACCACTTTGGCTTTGTAGCCCACGAAAGAAGCAACCTCGTCAGAGAATTCGCCCACTTCCGTACCAGGCTGGGAAAGTTCGCCGAACAATTCTTTTTTATATCCAAGTTTTTGAATAATTTCCTCGTCCCACGTATGCGTTACGGAATTGACCATACCCGTCGTGGTGGCGTTGGTATATTCTTGTTTTTTCACGCCCGTCAAACGGAAGTGGAAATAATCGGGCAACATCAACATAGATTTTGCCTTGTCCATTCTACCCGTTTCTTTATCGTGCAACAACTGATACACCGAATTGAACGAAGCAAATTGAATTCCCGTCTTTGCGTACAAATCCGCAAATGGAATCGCGTTATGTACCTGCGGAATCGTCTTTTCCGTACGCGCGTCGCGATAACAATAAATTCCGCCAATCGCTTGGTCGTTTTCGTCCAACAACGCGTAATCCACACCCCACGTGTCGATACCCACCGAATAAGGAACTTTACCCAATTCCTTCGCCTTTTTCAAACCGTTTAAAATCTCATTAAACAATCTGTCGGGTGTCCACATCAAATGCTGTTCGCCGTCAAACGCAGTCAATTCCTCCGGTCCGTTTTGAAAACGATAGATTTCTTCAGTAATCATCTTCCCGTTTTCCATATGCGCAAGGATATGCCTACCCGAAGACGCCCCGATATCAATTGCAAGATAATATCTCATTGTGTTCTCCCGTTTTTAATCGTAATTTACAGCCCAAAACGCCGTATTTATATTTTATCATAATATATTATACCATATATTTTTAATTTTGTCTATATATGTTCATAAGATTGACAAAAAAAATTTTTTAATGTATAATATGAACACAAACGAACACAAACGCGCAAAAATACAGCGTTTTTCGCACAAAAACCAAGGAGAAAAGCAAAAATGGCGCTCACCGAACGACAAAACGAGATATTAAAGTATTTAAAAGAGAAAAAAACCGTACAAGTTGCCGCTTTGGCGAAAGGATTTTTCGTCAGCGAAGCGACCATTCGACGCGATTTGGCAGAGATGCAAAGTATGGGGCTTATCGAACGCAGCCACGGGGGCGCGTTTCTGCCCGAAAACGCCGAAGAAATCTCTATTTTCTTCCGTATGGAGCGCAACGCAAACGAAAAAGAACGCGCTGCAACCAAAGCCTTATTGCATATCCCCACCTTTCGTTCGGTATACATTGACAGTTCGTCTACCGCCCTTGCTTTGGCAGAACGCTTGGATCTCAATTTCAAAACCGTCGTTACCAACAATTTACAGGCGGCAATGCAACTCTCCAAAAAGCCCAATCTCAACCTTGTGTTATTGGGAGGAAATATGCACCTAAACACCACTTCAACGACGGGCATTTGGACGGCAAGACAAATCGAAGAATTTACCTTTGATTTAATGCTTTCCTCGTGCGCCGCGGTTCTCGACGGGGAATCCTACGAACGTTCCAGCGACCAAAAAGAAATCAAAGCCGTGGCGTTTAGACGCAGCAAAGCGCGCATTCTTATTATCGACCACACCAAATTCGGCGCGCACGGCACGTATCGATTAAAGAGCCTGTCCGAATACGACGTCGTTGCCACCGACGCTCCTCCTCCTGACGAATTGAATGACGGTTCTATCAAATTTGTATATTAAAATTGAAAAATTTTTTCTTCAATCGCTTGCTTTATTTTGTTTTATGTACTATAATAGTTGCGAACGAGGTGCACTATGATACAAGATTTACACGCGCATACGTATTATTCTTTCTGCTCTTCCGACACCCCCGAAGCGGTGGTGGAGGCTGCCGTTCGCGGCGGCGTAAAGCAGTTGGGATTTTGCGACCATAATTACGGCGTCGGTTGCGCGCGTACGGATTTTTGTTGGAATCAAGGCACACGCTTGCATTCGGATTATGAAAAGACTTTGGTACGTTATTACGACCATATGAATACAATCCGTGATAAATATAAAAATAAAATCCGCATTTTCTGCGGAATTGAAATATGCACCCTCGATTGCGAACACAGCTACGCATTGCCCACAGGCGCGGACGTATCCTTTTTCGATTTTTGCTTGGTGGAAAACCTTGACGACCCTCGCTCGATTACGGGCGGCGATATCTTCTCGTTTGCCAAGCGTTGCGGTTGCCTTACGGGGATTGCGCATACCGACCTGTTTGCGTTTATCAAAGCCCGTGGCGACGACCCGTACCGATATTTCCGTCGTATGGCGCAAGAGGGTATTTTTTGGGAACTCAACGTCAATTACGACAGTTTACACTCGTTTAAATCCCACGATTACGTAACCGAATTTTTAAAAAACAAAGAACAGCAAGATATCGTTCGCCGTTCGGGAGTGCGGCTCTCCGTCGGCTTTGACAGTCATATTGCCAAAGAATACAAACCCGAACGTATCAAAGCCACCTGCGCCGCCTTACAAAAAGCGGGTTTACACCTTGTTTTTGAAGGCAGATAATCCTTATTATTATGTACAAAATACAACGGCTCTCCGTTTCTTCAACGGAAAGCCGTTTTTTTATTTATACGTAGCTTATTTCAACCAAATTTTTGCAACTCTGTACCCTAAATGCATGCCGTAAAAGAAAGGTTTTACCGTAAACGTATTGCCCTCTCTTTCAATCGATTCTCCATTGTCAAGCCAAATCGCGCGCTTGATATCCGCGCCAATCGTAATTTTTTCGCTTGCACCCGATAATTGCACGTTGATATCCGCAGACATATTCGCTTCCATGACGGCGTAAATACAATCCTTTCCTTGCAACAAAACGGCGTTGCCCTCTACGGGAATATCACACGATCTTACGTCGTAAATAAAATTCTTATTCTTCTTAATCCATTTGCCCAACATCAACAACATTTCCCTGTCAATCGGCGAAACCGCGCCGTTGCCGCGAGGACCTAAGTTTAAGAGCAAATTACAGTTATACCGACGGCAATCCACGAGGTTGAAAATAATTTCTTTCATTGGTTTATAATTGCAATCTTCTGCAGCATACCCCCAATGGCTGTTCAAAACCTGACACATTTCTCCTGCCCTCGGTCTGTCCGAATTGTCTACAAAACAGGGCTTTCCGCGTTCAAACGTAACGCTGTCCAATTCGTAATGCCCCACTTTGCCAAGTTCGCTCAAACCCGTGTTGTTAATAATCATTGCCTCAGGTTGATATTTACGAATGGTTGCATACAAACGGTCTTCCTGCCAATCCGCATCCTTTTTGCTCCACATACCGTCAAACCAAAGTCCGCCGATTTTTCCGTAATTTTTACACAAAAGTTCGACGCTCTTTATTAAATAATCAACGTACGAAGGGAAATCATCATCAAAATCCTTATGCCACCAATCCAACAACGTATGATAAAAGAACGGCACGATACCCTGCGCGTTACATTCGTCTACAAATTCGCGTACCAAATCCCGTCCGACAGGAGCATGTACCGAATCGTACGTATTCAATCCACAGGTATCAAACAAAGAAAAACCGTCGTGATGCCGCGCCGTCAAGGTGATATATTTCGCCCCTGCCGCTTTTGCCGTTTTCACCAAATCTTTCGCCCAAGTCTTTTTCACTTTGAATTTGGGAATCAATTTTTCGTATTCTTCCTGCGAAACGTCGTGCAGAGATTTGTACCACTCGCCCTTGCCCGCTACGCTGTACAGCCCGAAATGCACGAACATACCAAAACCCATTTTTTCAAAATTTTTTACGTATGTAAAATCTCGCATTGTTCACCTCTTTCAAAACCGTCAAAATTCTTAATTATAATTATATACTTCTTTTTATGAAAATACTTGTCGTAAAAGCATAAAAATTATAATTATTTTCCTTTTTTACGCATTCGCTACCTTTCGCATTTCGTCCGACTCCCCTGCAACGCTGTTCACTTCGTCAGGGTCTTTGAACGTAGGCACGATACGTTTTATTTCCTTTTTCAAAGCCGCGGAAATCAAAGACATTTTCGTTTCTTCGATAACGGAAAGCAACGAAGAAAGATTTTCTTCCATTTGCGCGCGGGTCAACGGCGTATCCTTTTCGATAAAAATCATATCGTTGTCCGTCTTATGTAAACTCTCGGTTGTCATCAACAACTCTTCGTACAATTTTTCCCCCGGGCGAAGTCCAATTTCACGAATTTCAATATCCTCGTCGGGTTGATAACCGCAAAGTTTTATCATACTCACCGCCAAATCGTATATTTTGACGGGTTTGCCCATATCCAACACGAACAATTCGCCCTTTTTCGCCATTGCGCCTGCCTGCATCACAAGTTGACTAGCCTCAGGGATTGTCATAAAATATCGAATGATACGCTTGTCCGTGATGGTAACGGGTCCTCCTGCAGCAATCTGTTTTTTAAACAACGGTATCACCGACCCGTTCGAGCCGAGTACGTTGCCAAAACGTACCGCCGCAAAATTCGTTTTGCTATCCGTTCTGCATTGCACCACCATTTCACACAAACGCTTTGACGCGCCCATAATGTTGGTGGGATTGACAGCTTTGTCTGTGGAAATCAATATAAATTTCTCAACGCCGTATTTTTCCGCCATATCCGCGGTGTTATACGTGCCGACGACGTTGTTTTTTATCGCCTCGCAACCGCAACTTTCCATAAACGGCACGTGTTTGTGCGCCGCCGCGTGAAATACGATATCGGGCGTATAGTTTTTAAAGATACATTCTATCCGCGTCCTATCTCGCACGGAAGCAATTTCTACGCTCAAATCTAACCCTGCGCCGTATTTTCTTTTCAATTCCTGCTGAATTTCATACGCGTTGTTTTCGTAAATGTCTACGATAATCAACTTTTTAGGATTACACCGCGCAAGTTGCCGGCAAATCTCGCTGCCGATAGAACCGCCGCCACCCGTTACCAAAACCGTCTTATTTGCATAATAATTCCGCGCTGTTACGTCGTTAATTTGCAAGGGCGTTCTAAAAAGCAGTTCTTCTATTTGAAAATCTCGTACGATTCGTTTATTCCCGTTGCCGCTATCCGACAGCGGTTCGTCGTACACCTTTACTTTACAACCCGTCTGCGCGTAATATTGATACAACGTATTCGCCTCGTCGCCATTCAATCTGCCAATGGCGATAATGATTTCTTTAATATCATATTTCTCCACAGCGTCTTCCACGTCGCGTTCCGACACCACAGGCACTTCGGCGATAGAATTGCCTATTTTAAGTGGGTCTTTATCTATAAACAATACGGGATTGTATTTAGATTTTGGATTGCATTGCAATTCGTGCAACAAATACACACCCAACTGCCCCGCGCCTGCAATCGCTACGTTTATTACGTTGCCTTTTTGCAACGCCTTGGTATTGCTACGCTTGTACCACAATCTGTACACCAAACGCCCCGTCAAAGAGAGCAACGTCGTCAAACAAACCACGATAAAATAACACCAAATCACGTCGCGTACGCGCAACAAAATAAACAATACCAACGCGATACAGCCTGCGATAAAATCAGACGCAATCAATAAAAAATAGGCTTTTGTGCTGGTGTATCTCCACACCGTGCCGTACGTTTTCGTCAAAATTCTTACCGCGAAAAAACATACGAAGTACAACAAAAAGCCTATTGCGTAATGCGAAAAAACAATATCGGGCATACTTGCACCAAGCAACACCGTAAGCGCGTAAAAAACCGCGCTGACGCACAGTAAACACGCAATATCGAACGCCGCCAAAACAACCGTTCTCCCGTATCTGTTTTGTAAAATTTTTAAACTCATACTATTCCTCTTATCTTCGTGATACACTCTTAAAACGTTTTCACGTCATTATACCGTCTTTATATTATAACATTTTCCTTTCCCTTTGTCAACCGTTGCGCCCCTTTTTACATATTTTGTCAATTTTTAATCTCTCTGTTATCCTTTGAATAAAGAAAAAACTACGCAAGCGCAATAAAACGCCTACGTAGTTTCGACACTTTTCTTACCGTTAGAGGTCAATTTAATTTTTCATTGCCGCAACTTGTTTTGCAACTTCTTCGCTCAAATCTTCGCTCTTCTTTTCAAGACCTTCGCCCATTACGAAAAATACGAATCTGTTGATGGAAGTGTTCGCGCCTTTCACAAGGTCAGCCACTTTCTTGGAATCGTCCTTAATGAACGCTTGTTCCATAAGGCAATTTTCTTCATAATATTTCTTAATTCTACCCATCACCATTTTTTCAGCGATTGCTTCGGGTTTGCCTTCGTTTATAGCTTGTTGCTTTAACACAGCCTTTTCTTTTTCAAGGGTTTCCGCAGAAACTTCTTCCTTGGTCAAAAATGCAGGTTTCGTGAAAGCAATTTGCAACGTTACGTCGTGTGCCGCTTCTTTCGCAGCGTCCGTCGCTTCGCCTGCCATATCAAGCATTACGCCGAGCTTGCCGCCAAGGTGAATATAGCTTGCCAAATAGCCTTCCGTCGTATATTTTTCAAATCTTCTGATTGCAATCTTTTCGCCAATAATCGCCGTCTTACCTTTCAAATATTCTTCCACCGTCGAGTCGCCCAATTTGCAAGCAAGCAACGCATTCAAATCAGCGGGGTTGTCTTTAATGATAACCTTTGCCGCTTCCGTTGCGATTTCCGAGAATTGAGGGTTCTTTGCAACGAAGTCAGATTCGCAGTTGATTTCAATCAACACGCCCGTCTTACCTTCTACATAGCAAGCAACGATACCTTCCGCTGCGATACGGGACGCTTTCTTTTCAGCCTTTGCAATACCTCTTTCTCTCAAAAGGTCAGCTGCTTTGCTCATATCGCCGTCAGCGTCTGTCAAAGCCTTTTTACAATCCATAACGCCTGCGCCAGTCTTTTCACGAAGCGCCATTACGTCTTTTGCAGTAAATGCCATAATTTCTTTCTCCTTATTTTTAATATATTACGATACTAGTGCGATAATTTACGCGTTTTCTTCTGCTGCAACCACTTCTTCAATAGATTCGGGCGTGGATTCAACAGCTTCTTCCATTACGCTTTCTGCGTCTTCTTCAACGGGAGCAACCGCTTCTGCGCCTTGGTTTGCTTCGATAACAGCGTTTGCCATTACGGACGAAATGAGTTTGATTGCGCGGATTGCGTCGTCGTTGCCGGGAATTACGTAATCGATTTCGTCGGGATCGCAATTGGTATCGGTGATTGCAACAATCTTAATACCGAGTTTCTTTGCTTCTTTGATTGCAATATCTTCGTTGTGAGGGTCAACCACGAACATAACGCCGGGCATGGACTTCATCGCTTTGAT
>JAFTPE010000019.1 GCA_017463425.1 Clostridia bacterium
AAATCAAAACCACCAGTTAAACTGGTGGTATGCACTGGCCCTTCAAGGGCATAATACTGGCTGAGCCTTAAGGCTCATTGAAAGGTTTGCCAACCGCAAAACAATCTCAGGCAGCCGCTGAAGCGGCTGTCTTTTTATGCCTTGTTATTCTTGCTACCCGTAAACGGGTCTATGTATTCTTTCAAACTCAGTTGGTCGGCTACTATATCTTCCTGCAACTGATTCCTTACATATTCCGCTATTTTCTTTTCGTTCCTACCTACCGTATCTACATAGTATCCGCGACACCAAAAATGTCGATTTCCGTACTTGTATTTTAGGTTTGCATGCCTATCGAAAATCATTAGTGAACTTTTTCCTTTGAGGTATCCCATGAATTGTGCTACGCTCAAATGGGGCGGTATTGCCACCAGCATATGTATATGGTCTGGGCATGCTTCTGCCTCTATGATTTCCACTCCTTTCGCTTCGCACAATTTTCGCAGTATCTTTCCTACATCTTCTTTTATCCTACCATATATTTCTTGTCTACGATATTTTGGACAAAATACGATATGATACTTGCAATTCCATTTTGTATGTGATAAACTATTTATGTCATTCATTGACTAATCCTCCTGTGTTTTCTTATTGTGGTTGGCAAACCCACTTTATTATAACACAGGAGGATTACTTTTGCTAAAGCTTTTTTAATACCACCACTTCAAGTGGTGGTTAATTTCCGCTAAAGGCTACAATTGAACAGAGGTCGAATCGTTTCGACCTCTGTTTTCATTTTGCGTTATTGCATTTAGAATTGTTTTCAAAGTGATTTATCGATTGATTTTAATCAAAACCCGTATGCCGTCCTCATCTACAAACACGCGTTCTTCACACACCGAACGTACTAAGAACAAGCCCCTGCCGTGTTCGGAATATACCTCGGCGCAAGGCTGTTTTTCAAGCGGATAAAAAGGTGAATCGGATAGAATTTTCAATTCTAAAAACCCGTCTTTAATTTCACCGCAAAGCCGCGCCTTTCCGTTCGCGTGGCGTAAAACGTTGCCAAGCAATTCGCAAGCGACCAGCTTGCTGTCGAAAATATCGTCGGAAGACACGTTTTGCGCGAGAAGAAATTCGCACAGCGTATTGACTGCCCGTTGCAACGTCGCATGATTTTCTACGTCAAAAAACATAACCTTCCTCCTTTGATTTTATTACGATATCCTCGTCAAATACTCTCTTTTAATTTCTCTTTCAATTTCGCCAACAATTTTCTTTCCATACGCGATACAAACATTTGTGATACACCAAGTTTTTTTGCCGTGTCGCTCTGTGACAATTCGTCTACGTATCGATATTTGACAAGCGCCTTTTCCGTATCCGAAAAATCTTTCATCACCGCGCGGAGAGTTTCTTTCGTTTCAAATTCTTCATACGAATCCTCTCCGTCAGAAAGTAACGAATATAACGAACTCGATTCGCCCTCCTCGTTGCTTGCCATACCGTCCAGCGACACCGTTCCGTTCACTTCCAAGGCGCGCACCACGTCTTCTTCCGAAAGTTTTAATGCGTCCGCAATCGTTTTCACCTTTGGCTTGACTCCATTCGTTGCCTCGTATTCGGCGGCGTATTTCTTTACTGCGCCGCTGATTTCATTCAACCGCCGAGGCAATTTTATCATACGCGATTTATCGCGAAAATAATTTTTAATCTCCCCCGTAATGGTCGGCGTGATAAACGTCGTAAATTGCATGCCCAAAGCAGGGTCGAAACGGTCAATTCCACGCAAAAGCGCAAACGCGGCGACTTGTTTCAAGTCGTCGTATTCCACGCCACGCCCCACGAACTTTTTCGCGAGAATGTCGGCTATGTAGAGATATTTTTCGGCAATCTGGTTTCTAAGCGCAATATCGCCGCTCTCTTTGTATCGCTCAAACAGCTCGTTTATCTTTTCGTCCGTCATGACCCTCAGCCTTCAAAAGCAATTTTTTCTACCACTTCACCCGTGGCGTCCTTGACAAAATCCACTTGTCCGAGCAACGCCGCAAGCAACGCGCGAGAAATTTCTTCTTCCAACGCCTCTTCTTTTTCACCGATACGTTCCTTACCGCACACCGTGCAGCCCAGCGATTCGCCGATTGTAAAATCTATAACGGCTTGACGAAATCCGTTGCGTTTTAAGATGAGCAAACTTTCGGTTACGCACACCTTGAAATCTTCCGCGGAATCCACGTCAAACCCAGCAAGAGCGCACAATCCGCCCGTCGTCAAACGAACCGTCGTTAAATATTCCCCCGTTAAAGGCAACGTTACAGAAAATTTTTCCATATACACACCCCTTTGCGTTATTCGATTTCCATAATCGTATTCAACGAACAAATCATAAACAATTTTTTGATTTTCGGCTGCAATTTTACCAATTTCATATTCTTCCCGTCCATCTTTACCGCTTTGAGTATTTTTACGAACGTACCAAGCGTCGTGCTGTCGATAAAATCGAGAGCCTCACAATCAAACGTCAAATTGGCAGTTTCTTGTTTATACGCCGTCATGACCGCCTGATAAAACGCCTCTGCGTTTCCAAGGTCAATATCTCCCGACAGCGCAATTTCAAGATTTCCGTCTTTCAAACCTATTATTTTCACTTCTTCCATGGTTGTTTCCTCCGCGGAATTTTTTCTTATTTTTCCTTATATTATATTTATAACGCGAAAACGGTTTTCTTTAAACACTTTCGCGCATTTTTCCTATTTTTCCCTCTACGCGCCTATCGGCAAACAGTTGACAAGCAACCCAATAATTACGGGCAACGCATAACAAATTGCAATCAAAGCCAAATTCCGTTTCCATTGCCGCGTGTTTCGCAATAACACGACAAATCCCATACCTGCATTGGAACAAAGCCCTGCAAGGCAAGACCCAAACGTAATACCGCCGCTTAAAAACGTTTCCGTCAGCACGACGCTGGACGCACAATTCGGAATCAGTCCAATCGCGCAAGCTACAAACGGCTGAGCAAATCGATTTTGGCGCATAAACTGCGCAAAAACGTCCTCGCCTACTTCGTGAATAATCCAAGTCAACACGAAATTCACAAGGAAAATAAACGCCGCCACTTTCAGCGTATGCAACAACGGATACACGAAATAATTCATAAAAGGCCGCGTTTCGTCGTGCGTACGTCCACACGAACAACGCACTTCCACGTCCTTTTCTTCCAAATACGCGCGTATAAATATTTCGTGCGTCGTATTGGGATGTTTCGCATACGTATTTTGTATTTCAACGCATACCTGCCTATGTCCTATCAACGAAATCAAACCGTCCGCTACGTATCCTACCGCCATACCTATCAATATCTTTGCCGCCAACATAGGCAACACCCAAGCCGCGCCCTCGCCTGAGGAAAGCATAATGATAAACGCCTCGTCGCTAGTTGCAAAAAAGATGGCGAGCAGCGTCCCCACCGTAATATATTTTTGCTCGAACAATTTCGCCGCCATTATGGAAAATCCACATTGCGGAATCAAGCCCGTTGCCGCGCCGACGATAGGCCCTAACTTGCCCCCAAAACGATTGACTTTTGTCAAGTCAGCTTTGCTTTGCAACAACTCGATCACGATATAAATCAACAATATCCAAGGCAACAACGGCGCAGTATCTTTCAATGCGTGGACGAGAATTTCTATAAAATGGTCCATTTTATTCGTTCTCCTTACGCGCTGCGCGGCTTTGCACCGTTTCCAACGTCGCCGCCAAAGGAATGGACGCTTTTGCAGTCAAAGTCATAGGCGCAAAATTCCCCAAACGATATTGAGTCAGTCCCTCCGCCGCTATCATTGCCGCATTATCCGTACAATACCGCTTTTCAGGTAACACCAAACGCAAACCGCGCTGTTCACAAGCAGCTTTCAAACTTTCCCGAAGATAGGTATTCGCCGCAACGCCGCCTCCTGCCGTAACGCATTTTACACCCTTTTCCATTGCCGCCGCCACCGTCTTTTCCACGAGTACGTCTATCGCCGCGCATTGGAAAGACGCCGCAACGTCCGCCTTGGAATACGGCTCGTTTTTCTGCTGTTTCGTATGGCAATAATTGATAACCGCCGTTTTTAAACCGCTGTATGAAAAATTATACCCACCGCCGCCTTTCAACATTTTCGGCATAGCAATCACGGGTTGTCCGTCCTTTGCAACTCGTTCGATATTCGGTCCGCCGGGATATTGTAATCCAAGCACCCTTGCCACTTTATCAAACGCTTCGCCAGCCGCGTCGTCCAACGTCGCGCCCAAAATTTCAAATTCCGACTCTGTTTTGGTGTGCAAAATCGCCGTATGCCCACCGCTGGAAAGCAGAGTGATAAACGGCGGTTTTAATAAAGGACAATCCAAATATGCCGCCGCCAAATGTCCGCGGATATGATTGACGGCAATCAACGGCTTGTTCAGCGCATATGCAAAAGCCTTTGCAAACGACACGCCCACAAGCAGCGCCCCCAACAATCCCGCGCCGTACGTTACCGCAACCGCGTCAATATCGTCGTACGTAATCCCCGCTTTTTTCACGGCGTTTTCCACCACCTGTGCCACGTAATCGGTATGCGCGCGCGAGGCAATTTCAGGTACAACCCCACCGTACAAAGCCTGAATGGAGGCAGATGATGCGATTTCGTCGGACAAAATTTTTCTACCGCGAATCACCGCCGCCGCCGTTTCGTCGCAGGAGGTTTCAATACCCAAAATCACGGGGTTTTCTTTATTCAAATCGACAGTTTTTAAAGGATTATACATACTTTCACCTAAGCAAAGAGGGCAGTCAACTCGACCCTGCCCCCTCCGTTTCTTCTTTTACGCCTTTTTCAGATAATCGATAATAAAGCCGTGGATATCACCGTCCATCACCGCTTGGATATCCCCTTTTTCAAAGCCCGTACGGTGGTCTTTCGCCATTGTATAAGGACAGAACACGTACGAACGAATTTGCGCGCCCCATTCAATTTTCTTCACGTCGCCTTTCATTGCCGCAGCCTCCGCTTGACGCTGTTCGATTTTCTTTTCCAACAGCTTGGCTCGCAACATTGCAAAACACATAGCCTTGTTTTGCAGTTGCGAACGCTCGTTTTGGCATTGCACCACGATACCCGTAGGGAAATGCGTGATACGCACGGCAGAGGCAACTTTGTTTACGTTTTGACCGCCTGCGCCGCCCGAATGATAAATATCGATTCGGATATCGTCGTCGTTGATTTCCACTTCGTTATCGTCCTCAACCTCAGGCATTACTTCCAACGAACAAAACGAAGTCTGACGGCGTTTGTTTGCGTCAAAAGGGGAAATACGCACCAAACGATGCACCCCCATCTCCGCTTTCAAATACCCGTACGCATTTTCACCTTCTACGCGGAAATCTACGCTCTTAAATCCTGCGCCGTCGCCTGCCTCTCTATCGAGTTCGTACACTTTAAAGCCCATTTTTTCGCAATAGCGGCAATACATACGATACAGCATTTGACACCAATCGCACGCCTCCGTACCGCCTGCGCCCGCGTGCAATGCGAGCATAGCGTTGTGGTTGTCGTACGGTCCTTTCAAAATGGCGCGGATACGCATATCTTCGATATCCTTTTCCGCCGTCGAGAGCATTTCGTCCAATTCGGGAATCAAACTCTCGTCCTCGGTTTCTTCAATCAAATCAATGACGTCGTTTGCATCGGAAAGCGCGGTTGCGCCTTTTTCGTAAGAGGCAATTTTATTTCGGATTGCAGACAACTCCCGCCCGATTTTCGTGGATTTTTCCAAATCCTGCCAAACGTCGGGGTTTTCCTGTTCCTTTTCAAGTTCCGCCAAACGCGGACGTAAATGTTCGATATCCAACGCGTATTCTGCCTCTTTCAGCGTTTCGCGCATTGCCTGAATTTTTAATCTATAATCGTCTGCTTTAAACATATATTTTCCTTTACGTTTCTATTTTTCTCGCCTTATTTGGTTTCGTCCTTATTTTCCGCCGCTTTGTTCTGCGCGTTTTTATAAGACGACATACTAGACAAAGGCGAGGGCATTTGACGACGGAACGCTCTTGGCGCAGTCGGCGCTGCGTTCGTCGCCGCAGGCGTGGGTGTCGGCATAGGTGCAGGGCGCGTTTCCACTTTCACTTTCAACAATACGCTGATTGTCGTGCGTTGAATACGTTCCACCATTTCGTCGAACATATCAAACCCTTCTTTCTTATAAGAAATAATCGGGTCAACTTGACCGTACGCGCGTAAACTGATACCCTTTCTCAGTTGGTCCATTGCGTCAATATGGTCAATCCAATTTCTATCCACGGTCATAAGCAGCACTCTGCGTTCCACCGAATAGAAATCTACGCCCATTTCTTTGAGTTCTTCTATCTTCTTTTCGTATTCTTTTACAACTTTGTTGGAAATCTTTTTCAGCGCCAATTCGTAATCCCATTTCATCAACCGTTCACGGGTTACGTAATTCGTACCCTCAGGCAACACTTTCGCCTCCAAAGCCGCGTTCAATTCGTTTTCATTCCAAAGTTCGGGCATATCTTCCACGTTCACAGCAGAGGACACCGTTTCCGCGACGTAGTCGGGAATATATTTCAGCACTTGTTCGTGTACGTCCTCGCCGCGCAACACTTTCATACGTTCTGCGTACATTACTTCACGTTGTTTGTTCATAACGTCGTCGTATTGCAACACGTTTTTACGGATCCCGAAGTTTCTGCCCTCGATATTCTTCTGCGCGTTTTCAATACCGCCCGACAACATTTTCGATTGCAAACAAGTATCCTCGTCGATTTTAAACATATTATACAGCGATTTCATTCTTTCGCCGCCAAAACGCAACACCAAATCGTCTTCCAACGAAAGGAAGAACACGGACATACCAACGTCCCCTTGACGACCTGAACGACCACGGAGCTGGTTGTCGATACGACGGGATTCGTGGCGTTCCGTACCGATAATGCACAAACCGCCTGCCGAAATTACCTGTTCTTTTTCTTCGTCCGTCTGCTTTTTATAATACGCGTACACTTCTTTGTATCTATCGCGCAATGCTTGAATTTCCTCGCTGACTTCAGTGATATACATACTGATAGCAAGTTCGATATCCTCGTGCTTTGCACCCTCTTCTCTAAGACGTTTTTTCGCCAAATATTCGGGGTTGCCACCCAGCAAAATATCCGTACCGCGCCCTGCCATATTCGTTGAAATGGTAACGGCGTTCAATCGACCTGCTTGCGCTACGATTTCCGCTTCGCGTTCGTGATTCTTTGCGTTCAAAATATTATGTTTGATACCGTTCTTTCTCAAAAGACGGGAAATTTCTTCCGATTTATCAACAGAGGACGTACCTACCAAAATCGGTTGACCGCTTTCGTGGCGTTGAATAATCTCGTTGATAATCGCGCGCTTTTTGCCTTCTAACGTCGAATATACCATATCGGGCAAATCCACTCTCTTTACGGGTCGGTTGGTCGGGATTTCCACAACGTCAAGCGAATAAATCGTTCTGAATTCCGCTTCTTCCGTCTTTGCCGTACCCGTCATACCCGACAACTTTTTATACAAACGGAAATAATTTTGGAACGTAATCGTTGCGTACGTTTTGTTTTCGCTGCGAACTTCCACGTTCTCTTTCGCCTCAATGGCTTGGTGCAATCCGTCCGAATATCTACGGCCTATCATCAATCTTCCCGTAAATTCGTCTACGATTACCACTTCGCCCTCATTGACGATATAATCTTCGTCCAATTTAAACAATTTATGCGCTTTCAACGCCTGTTGAATGTGGTGATTCAAATCCGCGTGTTCGACCTCCGCAATGTTGTCGATACGGAAAAAACGTTCGGCTTTTCTTGCGCCGCTGTCGGTAAGTTCCACCGTCTTTTCTTTACGGTTAATAATATAATCCCATTCGCGCGCCGCCGCCAACGAACGTTTGCCCTCGGGCGCAACCAAAGCCGCCGCGCGTTTTTCTTCTTGCGCCGCTTCGTAATTTGCCTGTTCTTCCAAGGTCATCTGCGTATAATCGACGTATTCTTCGTCATCCGAATCGTCCACCACGCGCTTTTTCTTGGCTTTTTTGGTTTTTTGCGCGTATTGCGCCGCTTCTTGTTCCTCTTTCAACTCGTCGTCGAAACCGCCCGAAAGCGTACGAACAAGGCGGTCTACTTGTACGTACAAATCAGAGGATTTTTCCCCTTTCCCCGAAATGATAAGCGGCGTTCTTGCCTCGTCTACCAAAATCGAGTCCACTTCGTCCACGATGGCAAACGTCAAATCGCGCTGTACCATTTTAGACATATCCGTTTTCAAATTGTCGCGAAGATAATCAAAGCCAAATTCGTTGTTCGTACCGTAGACGATATCGCATTTGTACGCCGCTTGCTTTTCGTCGTCTTCCATGCCAGGTACAACCACGCCTACGGTCAAGCCCATAAATTTATGCACTTTGCCCATCCATTCCGCGTCGCGCTTTGCCAAATAATCGTTGACGGTAACAATGTGCACGCTCTTACCCGTTAAGGCATTGAGATATGCAGGTAAGGTAGAAACCAACGTCTTACCTTCACCCGTACGCATTTCGGCAATACGGCCTTGATGCAAACAAATACCGCCGATAATCTGCACGCGAAAATGTCTCATTCCAAGTACGCGCTTTGCCGCCTCTCGCAGCGCGGCGAACGCGTCGTACAAAATGTCGTCCAAAGTTTCCCCGTTTGCAAGACGTTCTTTCAGCACCGCCGTCTGTTCTTTCAGCCGCTCGTCGTCCATTGCTTGATACTTGGGTTCCAAGCTCTCTACAATGTCCGCCATTTTGTCCAGCTTTTTAAGGCTCTTTCTGCCGTCGCTGCCCGTCAAAAATTTAATCAATCCCATAATAACTCCGATAAAGTTTATTTATTTCGATTTTTTCCTTTCTCTTTTTCCATTCTTCCCCTTTGGGGAAGGCGTTTTGAAAAATAGACGAAAGTCATCTCTTCTATTTTACAATATTTTCATTGAAAAGCAAAGCGTTTTCCGCTCGTTTACAAGAAAAAATTTCGCTAAATTCCAACGAATCGGGATTTAGCTGTAATTTTATATCTATCTATAACCTTTTTTCCCTTTCTTTAATCGCATTTAATAAGAAAACGCGCGGTTTTTATCGGTTTTTCTTGACAAACAATTTTATTTGTGTTACACTATGAACTATCGAACAATCAAGGATGAAGAAAAATGAGCAAAGTAATCATTCCGAAAGGATATAAAACTAAATTGGGCTTGTACGATACGCAAACGGCAATCGGGCTGTTGAAACGTACGTTTGAAGAACGGTTGTGTCTTGCCCTTAATTTAAAACGTGTATCTGCGCCTTTATTCGTCGACCCCGACACGGGTTTGAACGACGATTTGAGCGGTGTAGAACGCCCCGTGCGTTTCGATTTAAAGGAAACGGGCAAAGACGCCGTTGTGGTACATTCCCTTGCAAAATGGAAACGTATGGCGCTTGCCGCATACGAATTTTCCGCAGGCGAGGGGCTGTATACGGATATGAACGCCATTCGCCGCGACGAGGAAATGGACAATTTACATTCCGTCTATACCGACCAATGGGATTGGGAAAAAATTATCACCCGTGAAACGCGAAACGTTGATTATTTGAAAAAAGTGGTACAAGGAATTGTTGGCGCAATCTGTGATACACTCGATTTTTTAAAGTGCCGTTATCCCCAAATTGACGTGGAATTGCAACGAACGGTGTCTTTCGTAACTTCGCAAGAACTCGAAGATATGTATCCAAATATGACCTCAAAAGAAAAGGAAAACGCCTATTTGAAAGAACATAAAACAGCCTTTATTATGCAAATCGGCAGAGCGTTGAAATCAGGCAAGCCGCACGATTCCCGCGCCCCCGACTACGACGATTGGTCGTTAAACGGCGATATTTTGTTCTGGGACGACGTTTTGGGTTGCGCAATGGAAATTTCCTCTATGGGGATTCGCGTAGACGAAGTTGCTTTAGACAAACAGTTGTCTTTGGCAAACGCCGACGAAAGAAGAACGCTGCCTTTCCACAAAGCCTTGCTCTTGGGGCAACTCCCCTTGACGATGGGCGGTGGTATCGGACAATCCCGTCTTTCCATGCTCTTGCTTGGCAAAGCGCATATCGGCGAAGTGCAAGTTTCCTTATGGGACGACGAAACCAAACGCATTTGCGAGGAAAATGGAATCGTTTTATTGTAATCGTTATAAATCAGCATCAAATCACCAACAAAAAAAGAACGGAGTTTTTAATTCCGTTCTTTTTTCATCTCGTACCTGTCCTATATCTAAAAATTTCAACCCGTACACGGGTGGTTTGTTTTTTACAGATATTTTTTCAGCATTTCCGCCTTGTCAGTTTGTTCCCAAGCAAAGCCTTTATACCCAAAATGTCCGTACGCTGCCGTCTTTTTAAATACGGGCTTTCTCAACTCCAAATCACGAATAATGGCGTAAGGACGAAGGTCAAATTCTTTCTTCACAATTTCCGCCAACGCTTCGTCGTCCAATTTGCCCGTTCCGTGGGAATCAACGAATACGGATACGGGATTCGCTACGCCGATTGCGTATGCCACTTGAATTTCAAGCTCGTCTGCAAGCCCTGCCGCCACCATATTTTTGGCAATATACCGACAATAATACGCCGCGCTTCTATCCACTTTCGTCGGGTCTTTCCCCGAAAATGCGCCGCCGCCGTGCGCGCATCTGCCGCCGTACGTGTCTACGATAATTTTTCTGCCCGTCAAACCGCTGTCCCCTTCCGGTCCGCCGATTTCAAATCTGCCCGTAGGATTTATATAGATTTTTGTATTTTCGTCCATCAAGTTTGCGGGAATAATCTCGTCAATAATATATTTTTTCACGTCTTGACGAATCTGTTCTTGCGAAACCTCAGCGTTATGTTGCGTGGAAACGACCACGGTATCAACGCGCTTTGCCACGTTATCGACGTACTCCACCGTAACCTGCGTTTTTCCGTCGGGACGAAGATAGGCAAGCGTTCCGTTTTTTCTCACGTCCGTAAGACGTTTTGCCAACCGGTGGGATAAAGACAACGTCAACGGCATCAATTCTTTGGTTTCACGGCACGCGTAACCAAACATCATACCCTGATCGCCCGCGCCAAGCTGATCCGCCTCGTCGCCGCCCGCCGTTTTCTTTTCCAAGGACGCGTTTACGCCCAAGGCGATATCGGGGGATTGCTGATGAATCGCCACCATAATCTTGCATTTGTCGTATGCAAACGTGCCGAAATCGTATCCTATTTCTTTGATAATTTCTCTAGCTTTCGCCTCGTAATCCACTTTTGCCGTCGTCGTAACTTCACCCATAATCAACAGAGTATCATACGCCGCCGAACATTCGATGGCAGCTCGCGCCATAGGGTCAACGGATAAAATAGCGTCTAAAATCCCGTCGGATACGTTGTCGCATACCTTATCGGGATGCCCTTCGGTAACGCTTTCGCTGGTAAAAAACTTTTTCACGTAAAAAATCCTCTTTTTAACATAGTTCGTCGTCGCAGCTTTGAATTTGCGACGAAATGCCCCTTTGAAAAAAATTTTTTCTTTCGTTTTTCATTCGGGATTATTATTATACCTCTTTTTCTACGTACTTGTCAAGTTATTCCGCTATCTACGCAAAACACGCTTGCAAATTTTTTTCGTTCGTGTTATAATATTTTTATGGAACTGACAAAAGACAGCGTTTTTCAATCGTTAAAAAATTGTACGCTTTGCCCTGTGGAATGTGGTGCAGACCGAACCGCGCAGTTCGGCGCGTGTGGCGCAATGGGATTGCGGATTGCAAAATATTATCTGCACGCCTTTGAAGAACCGTGCATTTCTTTTAAAAACGGCAGCGGTACAATCTTTTTTTGCGGTTGCAATCATCGTTGCGCGTTCTGTCAAAATTACGAAGTTTCTCGCGCGCAACGCGGTAAAGAAATTTCCCCCGAACAACTTGCGGACGTTTTTCGCAAGTTAGAGGAGATGGGCGCAGAAAACGTTTCTCTCGTTACCCCTACTCATTTCGTCGCGCACCTGGTACGCGCGTTTGAGATTTATCGACCCAAAATCCCCGTGGTGTACAATACGGGCAGTTATGAAAAATTGGAAACCTTGCGGATGATTGACCCATTCGTGGATATCTATCTTCCCGATATGAAATTTTATTCTTCCGCGCTTTCCAGGCGGTATTTGGGTAAAGAAGATTATTTTGATTATGCGGAACAAGCCGTCCGTTTTATGGCGCAAAAACCGTTGAATATGACGGCGGAGGGCAAAATGCTGTCGGGCTGTATCGTTCGACATTTGGTAATGCCCCTTTGCACGAGCGATTCTAAATCGATTTTGCGTTGGTTTAAAAGAGAATTGCCCGATTCTACGTATCTAAGCCTAATGAGCCAATACACGCCGTTTGGAGATATTCAAAACTTTCCCGAACTTTCCCGTCCCATCACCAAACGGGAATACAACGCAGTATTGGAAACGGCAGAAGACTTGGGAATAAAAAACCTGTTTGCGCAACAGCGCGATTCCAGCAACGCCAAGTACATTCCCAAATGGGATTATTGAATTTCGTCAAATACCTGCCCCTTCCATTTTACAATTTTTTGCGTTAGTTTCGCTACGCGTTTGGGATCTGCGTAAACGAGTTCGTTTTCCCATTTTCGTATCTTTTTAAAAATTTTTTCTCTGTTTTTCATTTGTTTACAGTTTGCGTAAAGCAACCGTAATTATCCTAAATACATACGATTCCACGAGGTTTTTATGCTGATTTCTGCGGACAATTTACAATTTGGTTTTAACGGCAACACGTTGCTTGAAAACGTGTGTTTTTCATTGTCCGAGGGCGACAGAGTCGGGTTAATCGGCGCAAACGGCGAGGGCAAAACCACGCTGATTCGCTTGATTTTAGGCGAATTGGACATAGAAAACGGCGCGCTGTTCAAAAAAAATGGAATTCGCATTGGATATCTCGCCCAAAACGGCGGTTACGATTCCGTAAACACCGTCTTTGAAGAAATGCGAGAAATTTTTCTGCCCGATATTCAGGCAATCGAAACTTTGCGTGAAATCGAACGAAAAATTTCGCAAACGCAGGAAAACAGCGCGGAATATCGCGCTCTTTCCGCCAAATACGAAACCTTAAACAACCGCATTGCCGCAAGGGACAGTTACCATTATGAAATCCGTATACGCACCGTCCTCAACGGTATGGGCTTTGAAAACGTGTACGAACAGCCAATTTCCACAATGTCGGGAGGCGAAAAGACCCGTTTGAAATTGTGCCGTCTGTTGTTGGAAGACCCCGAACTGCTGATTTTGGACGAGCCGACCAACCATTTGGATATGAAAACTCTGTTTTGGTTGGAAGAATATTTATCCGCTTTTAAAGGCGCGATTCTCACCGTTTCGCACGATAGATATTTTTTAGACAAATTGGTTTCGCAAATTTATGAAATTGAAAATAAGAAACTCTGCGTTTTTAAAGGCAACTACACCAAATACAAAACTTTAAAAGCGGAAAAAACCGCGCATTTATTAAAAGAATACGAAAAGCAACAGGAACAGCGCGCGCATATGCAGGAATACGTGGATAGAAATCTCGTCCGCGCCTCCACTACGAAAATGGCGCAATCCCGTCGCAATGCCTTAGAGAAAATGGAGCTGATAGAAAAACCCTCGCTCCCTCCTCCCCCGCCGCGGTTTGCCTTTATGTATACGGAAAAATCGTATGAAAACGTGTTGGACGTAACCGATTTAAAATTGACGGCAGGCGAAAAAACTTTGCTTGAAAAAGCGTCGTTTTCCATAACACGCGGTGAAAAATGCGCTGTCGTAGGCGACAACGGAACGGGAAAATCCACCCTCATCAAAGAAATCGTTAAAAATAAAAACGCCGCCATACGGCTGGGTAGATTTGTTAAAATCGC
Organism: Clostridia bacterium; assembly: GCA_017463425.1. Classification (GTDB taxonomy): domain Bacteria; phylum Bacillota; class Clostridia; order Christensenellales; family Borkfalkiaceae; genus Scatosoma. The sequence continues at coordinate 13,960 of JAFTPE010000019.1, forward strand.
CTGTTACGACCAAGAAAACGCCAACCTTAGCCCTGAAAATTCCGTTTTAGAAGAACTGTGGGGTCGGCACGTAACTTGGGATCAAACGCGTGTACGCAATATCCTCGCGCAAGCGGGTTTGCCCGCCGAAGATATGGATAAAAAAGTGCGTATGCTCTCAGGCGGAGAACGCGCCAAACTCGCCCTTGCGGTGTTTGAATGTGAAAACGGCAATACGCTCGTCCTCGACGAACCCACCAACCACCTCGATTTGCCTGCAAGAGAGAGCCTCGAATCGGCATTGAAAGAATTTGACGGAACGGTGTTGTTCGTTTCCCACGACAGATATTTTATCAAAGCCTTAGCGAATAAAATTTTAGAACTTGAAAATCAAAGCGCGACTCTATTTAAAGGCAGCTACGACGAATATACGGCGTATAAAAACGCCGCGAAAGCAGAAACAAAATCAACCGATAATCAAATACCTGCCCCCTCCGTTTCGACAAAATCCGAGCAAAAAAGCACCTATCACCGCAGCAAGGAAGACCGCGCCGCCGACGCAAAACGTCGCGCGCGTATAAAGAAAATAGAGGAAGAAATTTCTGCCCTCGAAACCGAAGATAACGAACTCAATCAATCCCTTTCCGACCCCAAAGTAACGAGCAATTTTACGCTTTTGACGGAAAAATGCAACCGCTTGGATGAGATAAAAACCTTGCTCGACAACCTGTATAACGAATACGAAACCCTAATTTGAAAAAATTTTTACAGCTTTTTTTTCTTAAAACCTCTTGACAAATGACAAAATATATGATATCATTTTAATATCAAATCCATATTCGGAGGTTTTTATTTATGGAAGAAATTTTATTGCAGAATAAGAAACACGGTATGAGAACGTTGCTCGTTTGTGTTTTGGTAGAATTGGTGGCTCTCGCAGGGGTTATTTTCTCGGCAATTTTGGACGAAAGCGGCGTTGCCAACGCGCTTTGGATTCCCCTTCTCGTCATCTCCCTCGCGGTTATGTTCGTGGCGTGGATTCCACTCGTTGGTTTGCGCGTTTTAAAACCGCAAGAGGCGCTTGCATTGACTTTGTTTGGGAAATATATCGGCACGATTAAAGGCGAAGGTTTTTATGCGGTAAATCCGTTCTGCGTGGCGGTAAACCCTGCGGCGCAAACCAAGCTCAATCAAAGTGGCGACGTAAAACATTCCTCTTTGCAACCGACGGTAAACGCCGATTTAAACGTTTCATTTGAAATCCCCAACAAGAAATTGTCTTTGAAAATTATGACGCTCAACAACAACCGTCAGAAAATCAACGATTGCCTCGGCAACCCCGTTGAAATCGGTATCGCGGTTATGTGGCGTATCGTGGACACGGCAAAAGCGGTGTTTAACGTGGACAATTATAAAGAATATCTGTCCCTGCAATGCGACAGCGCGTTGAGAAATATCGTACGTATCTATCCTTACGACGTAGCCCCTGGCGTAGACACGACGGGCGACGGCGTGAACGACGACGGCAGTTTACGCGGTTCGAGCGATATCGTCGCAAGCAGAATCCGCGACGAAATTCAATCGCGCGTGAACGAGGCAGGCATTGAAATTATCGAAGCGCGCATCACGTACCTTGCGTACGCGCCCGAAATTGCAGCGGTAATGTTGCAACGTCAACAAGCGTCCGCCATTATCGACGCAAGAAAAATGATTGTGGACGGCGCTGTGGGTATGGTGGAAATGGCGCTTGAACGGTTGAACGAAAACAACCTCGTACAATTAGACGAAGAGAGAAAAGCGGCTATGGTATCCAATCTCCTCGTCGTGCTGTGCGGCAATCACGACGCGCAACCTATCGTCAATACAGGCAGTTTATACTAAATAACGTATTTATGCGGCGTACGCCGCAATGCGTTTCGTAGAGAAACGCATAAAACAAAAAAGGCAGGTGAAACGTATGAATGAAGGTCAAAAAAAGCAAGTCCCCTTGCGCTTATCCCCAAAACTGTACGAGGCAATCGCCTCGTGGGCAGAGGACGACTTTCGTTCGGTAAATGGACAAATCGAATATTTGCTGTCGGAATGTGTTCGTCAACGCAAGAAAAACGGCAAATACGTTTCGGACGAAATCGACGTTCCGCCCGAATTGGATATCGAATAAATTGCCCCCCTATAAAATGCAACGAGCGCGGTATTTTTTAATCCGCGCTCGTTTTTTTATTGTTTAAATTGTTTTATCAACGTCCGAACCAACTCAATTTGTTCGTCGTTTAGATTTTTCAACTCGTCCGCCAATTCCTTCGTCGCCTGTGGATTTTGCAGTTCTTCGTCAAAAAATTCTTTCGGCTCAATCCCAAAATAATCGCAAATATAAAAGAACGTAGCCATTGAAGGCAACCCGTGTCCGTTTTCAATGCTGTTGATATAGCTTACATTTTGTCCTATATCAATACTCATTTTTCGTGCCGAAATGCCTTTTGCCATTCTTAATTCGCATAACCTTTTAGAAAAATCTTGTTCTGTAAACACCTTTTCACCTCTTATATAATATTGTACACGATAACAAATAAAATATTAAAAGGTTATATCCATTATTTTAGTTGACATACCATTTTATATATGGTATAATATATAAAATGTATAAATAAAAAAGGTATTATGCGTGCTTTTAATAGGTCTCGACGCCTTTAAGTTTCGATGTAGATAATGTAAGTAAAAATTTTTCGGTGATGTAAAAACGCAACTTCCGTATTCGTTTTTCTTAGCCGTACGCACGCTTAATATAGAAGTCGCAAAAAGAAATTTTTGCGACTTTTTTATTTACAATCTATTTTCTTCATTTGGCGGAAAAATCATTGACAATTTTCTTCAAGTGGGGTATAATAATTAAGCAATTATACGAAAGCGGTCATAGCAAAGGCGTGTCGTGTAAGGAGCTATGCGACGGAATAGCGAGGCACGAGAGTCAAACCGTTTGGGATATACAACACAATTTCATAAACTATACGCAGGAATATCGAAGCGGTCATAACGAGGCGGTCTTGAAAACCGTTTGGGTGAAAGCCCACGGGGGTTCGAATCCCTCTTCCTGCGCCAAAAACATAAAGGACGAGAAAAACTCGTCCTTTATGTTTTGTATATCGAATATTAAGAGGGATTCGAGGGTAGGAGCCGTTTTGCAAGAGCAAAACGCTTTGCCTCGCATATCTCAATTACCACTCGTCTTGACGGCAAAGGACGCCGTTGATAACGGCGGAGCTGGGCGCGCCGCCACAGGAGAGAATCCCTCTTCCTGCGCCAAAAACGCTAAAACCACACGGCTTGCACTCCGTGTGGTTTTTTTCCATTTACTGTTTTGTTTTATTATCCGCCTTTGGTTTGATACCAAATCACCAAGAAAACAATTCCGACAAGGAAGAAAAACAAGCCCGTAAAAAAGATACTGCTATCCCCTTTACCGCTGAGGTTTTCGCTCTTCCTTTCGCGATATTGCGCGTACGTTTCTTCGTCTTTTTTATACATTGGAATAAAGAACCGCAACGTTCTTTTGAAAATGTACCCAAGGGAAATGAAAACGCCTTCACTGCTGACGAATAACAAACCGAAAAAGAGCATCATCAACAAACCTGCCGTCGTAAACGCGTCGCATAACACCGTTACGTTGATATTGAAACCCTTGATGGCAAAGACAAAAAATACAATCCCTGCCCCCACGCAAAAACAAATAAGATATTTTTTTAATAATGCTTTTTTATCATTATTCACTATATTTTACCGTTCCTGTTTTTTCAATTTATTGCAGCTGTTGTTTATATTTTTCCTCTTCTTCGTCGTTACAATACACAAAATGCCCAGGCGCGACCTCTCTCAAAGAGGGCAAATTCACCGAATAATCGTGTTCCGCAATCGGATTGTAAGTAATTCTCTTACGTTGCTTTTCATAATGCGGGTCGGGCAAAGGAATTGCCGACAACAACGATTTTGTATACGGATGCAAGGGATTTTTAAACAATTCTTCGGAAGTGGCAAGCTCTACCATTTTACCAAAATACATAACGCCGATTCTGTCCGAGAAATATTTCACAACCGACAAGTCGTGCGCGATAAACAAAATCGTAAGCCCCAAACGTTCTCTTAAATCGTTCAAAAGGTTGATAACTTGCGCCTGAATGGACACGTCGAGCGCAGAAATCGGCTCGTCTGCGATAATCATTTCCGGCTGCATAATGATTGCTCTTGCAATGCCGATACGCTGACGTTGACCGCCTGAAAATTCGTGAGGGTAACGGTCTGCGTGTTCGCGTACCAAACCTACGACCTCCAAAATTTCATACACTTTTTGGTTTATATATTCCTTATCGCGAATACCGTTAATAATCAAGCCTTCAGCAATAATATCACGAACGGTCATACGCGGGTCTAAGGACGCAATCGGGTCTTGGAAAATCATCTGAATTTGTGTAATCAATTTGCTCTTTTTGGCGATACGGCATCTGGACGCGTATTCTTTCTTTAACGCTTTCGTTGCCGCCTCGTCGCCCTCTGCCTGAGCAAATTTTTCTTTGTATTCCGTTTCCAACGATTGTAACAAACCGTCTGCATGCATTTTATCGACGTTTCTATTGTCCGCATTCGCAGCGCGGATAAGCGCGCGGTTTTCTTCGACAATCTTATTCAAATCGTCGTTGATTTGCGTAATTTTTGCTTTAATTTCGGTTTCTTTGTCGGGATTTTCTTTCAATTCACGACGAAGAGTTTTGATATCCGCCGCCGCCTTTTTCTGCGCGGTTTTTATCGCGTCTTTATATGAACGCGTACCTGCCCCCACTCTTTGACCTTTGAAATAGATATTTCCCGACGTAATGTCGTATAATTTGATAATCGAACGTCCGGTTGTCGTTTTACCGCAACCCGATTCGCCGACCAGCCCGAACACTTCGCCTTTTTTCACCTCAAAGCTGACGTCGTCCACAGCTTTCAAATCTTTATGCCCCATACGGAAATATTGGCAAAGATGATCAACTTTCAATAAAACTTCATTGTTATTCATCATTTCTCGCCTCCTCTTTCGTTCATACGCTTAATGCGTTCGGTAATAATGGGGGGAATTTCCACCTTTTCTGCATTGGGGTGCAACAGCCAAGTCGCCGCGTAATGCGTAGGAGAAACCTCAAACATAGGCGGTTGCATTTCAAAATCTATCTGCATTGCGTATTTATTTCGTTCCGCAAACGCGTCGCCAACGGGAGGATAAATCATATTCGGCGGAGTGCCGGGGATTGCGTCCAATTTTTCGTTGGTATCCAAGTCAGGCATAGACGACAGCAACGCCCACGTATACGGATGGCGGGGATCGTAGAAAATATCGTCCGCCGTACCGTATTCGACAATTTTACCCGCGTACATAACCGCGATTCTGTCTGCCATATTTGCAACAACGCCCAAATCGTGCGTGATGAAGATAATGGAAAGATCACGTTCTTTCTTTAATTTATTGATAAGTTCGAGAATCTGCGCCTGAATGGTAACGTCGAGCGCCGTTGTAGGCTCGTCGCAAATCAAGATATCGGGGTTTGCCGACAACGCAATCGCGATAACGATACGCTGACGCATACCGCCCGAAAATTCAAACGGGTATTGATTGTAACGAATTCTGGGTTCGGGAATACCAACCTCTTCCATCAATTTGATTGCCTTTTCTTTCGCAATACGCTTGGTCAATTTATAAACGACCTGCGACGCTTTTTCTTTCAGATAATCAATGAGTTCTACACAGCGCTTATCCACGTCTACGCTGTCCGCATTTTCAATATCTGCCTTGAACTTCGTGATAACACGATCCAATACGGAAACAATGCTCTCAATCTGCTTTTCAGGTTCGACAATGAATTTGGGAACGACTTTCCAATCCACCTTTTTGCCTTTGGCGAGCAACGCTTCGCGTTTTGCAGTTTGACGAGCGAACCGCGCCTCTTCCTTGGGATTGTTCTTCAAATAGAAGAAATATTTCTCCACTTCTCTATCCAACGCGCCGCTAAACGTATACGCCACGTTGTCTTTCACTACGTCCAAAGGATTTATCGCGTCAAGCACCGCTTTGGAAACGTTTTTACAAGCGGTAGCCGCGTCGCTTGCCGCGAAACCGCCCTTTTTAAAGAACGCAACTGCCTCTTCCAAAGCCGCCACCGCCGCTTTTTTATTATCCAAAGCCTGCGCCGCCGCGTATGCAACCGCGTCCTTTTCAAGAGCCATAAAATCGTTCATATAATCTTCCATAAGGAATTTATACGCCATTTCATTGGCTTCGTCCGCGGGCATTTGACTAAGGTCTGCCTCAGGGTTCTTGTATACATAATAACCGATTCTGAAGAAATTATACGCAGGTTGCGCCAACATTTCCGTTACGGTGTTTTTGATTTCTCCGCAAAGCTGAATAATCGTTTGCGAAACCTCAGCTACCGCTTTTTTACGACCAACCAAACCTTTGATCGTATCGCCAAGCGTCGTCTTGGCTTTTTCTTCGGAAATTGCCTCGTTGATGCGTACCAGGTACGCGTTTAAATCGTCCGTATACTTGCCAACGAAGTATTTATCTTGCATAGCTTGCAGCTTACGCACAATCGATTTCAACGTTATAACGCCGTCCACTTTCTGTTTCTTTTCTGCGAGGAATAAAAAGTCGTCAATAATAGAAATGAGTTCTTCCGCTGCATTTTTTGCGTTGTTATAACCGTTTTCCAAGGAAATCGCTTTGATATTAAAGCCGTCAAAAGTGCGAATATATTCGCTGACTTTTTCCAAATATGCAGTTGCTTTTTCCGCATCTTCGACGCTGCCGATTGTTTTCTTTTCCGTCAACGCCGCCGTCATTTTTTCCGAAAGCTGCGCAAGCATTTTATTGAACGCCGCGCGCCCTTCCTTACGGTTGGCTTTATTTTTCAAAAGCATAGCCTCCGTAATCTGTCTGCCGATACGCATAATCGGGTCAAGCGCGGATAACGGGTCTTGGAAAATCATAGCGATTTTGTCGCCACGGAGTTTGTGCATTTCCTCTTCGGGAATACGCACCAAATCCTGCCCGTCGTACAAAATTTCACCGCTTTCAATAATGGCGTTTGCCGCGGAAATGCCAATGACCGCCTTAGACGTAACCGATTTACCCGAGCCAGATTCGCCAACGATTGCCAAGGTTTCGCCTTTGTACAAGTTAAAGGAAATATCACGAACCGCCTGCACTTTACCTGCCTGCGTACGGAAAGAAACGACCAAATTTTTAACTTCTAATTTCTTTTCCATCATATCAATCCTCCGAGCCTCTCAGCGAAGGGTTAAACGCGTCGCGCAAACCGTTACCGAACAAGTTAAAGCTGAGCAACAACAAAGCCAAGAACACAGCAGGAAACATTGCAACGTGAGGAATCCCCAAACGTAACAACCCTTGTCCGTTTGCGAGTATCGTACCAACACTGGTCAAATCCCCCGACGTCAAACTGATAATCCCCAAATAACTCAAATTAACTTCCGAATAAATCATAGACGGAATAATCAAGGCACACTTGGTTACCAACGTACCGAGCGCGTTAGGGAAAACGTGTTTCCATATAATTCTTCTATCTTTTGCGCCAAGCGTCCGAGCAGCCAAGACGTATTCTTGATTTTTAAAACGATAAAACTGCATACGAGTCGAAGCTGCCATTCCTATCCACCCCGTTGCAAAGAACGCAACGAATAGGATAACAATCGGTCCCGAATTCCCCATATGCAACCGAAGTAGCGTAATAACGATTACGGTAGGAATTGAACCCAAAATCTCGGAAAAACGTTCCATCGCCAAGTCGAGCTTTCCACCGTAATATCCTTCGATTGCCCCGTAAATTGCACCAACGGTAAGGTTAACTACCGCTACGGCGATTGCAAACGCAAACGAGAAGAATGCACCCGACGCCATACACGTGAAAATATCTTGTCCTCCATTTGTCGTACCAAACAAGAACGAGGGCTTTTCAATTCCGTCTTTCAACACGTAGCTATGATAATAAATATAATATTCGTAATAATTTACACGAATTTCATATCCCGTATCGATTGGCAACGCGTATTCGTAAACCATACCGTTTTCCCCGTCGCCTTCAATACGAATGGAATTATAATTATCGTTCGATTTTTTCCCTTCTTCGTGAGATTTATAAACAGGAATTATATCACCGTTTTCGTCGTAAACGATTTGGAGTCTGCCGTTTTTAGCCTCTGTTTTATACCAATAATTGGCAATCATATTTTGCCCAACGTAAATTGACGCAGGACGGTTTCTCTTCGCGACAGTGGGATAAATAACCTGAATACCTGTTTCATTTTGATATTTTTGGATATTCTCGTATTCGGCTGCTTCTACTTTTTTATAAATACACCCCGTCGAATGATAGGAATCCCAACGTACGTTATACAACTTACCCGATTGCGTGTATTTTTGATTTTTAATCGCGTTATGCCCTGATTCTTCGCCAATATAATAATAATAATCGAACGTTTCTTTATTCAGCGACTTGTCTTCGCAACCGTCCCAAAAATTGGTGTTTGCGAACCATTCGCACTTTGGCAGAGTATGAATAAAGTACGTATCGTTATATGACACGGCGTAAGGAGTCAATAACGAACCGAACGCTGCATATAAGAACAGAAAAAGAATAACGATCGCACCAACAATCGCGCCTTTATTTTTACAAAAACGGGACATTGCGTCCTGAAAATAGGTACGCGGTTTTGTCTCGAATTTTTTATCGTGAGAAATATCCCCAGACGAAAACTTGAATTTTTCCTTAGGAATATTCATTATATCCATATTTTTCAATTCGCTCATATTATTTCGCCCCCATTCTAATTCTGGGATCTATAATCCCGTAACTGATATCGATAATAATACCTGCCGCCAAACCGACAAGGGTATAGAACCCCGAAAGCAACATAAAGAAATCGTAATCCAACACCGTAATGGATTTCAAATACAATCCACCAACGCCAGGAATATCGAAAATATTTTCAATAATCATCGAGCCGCTTAATACCGAAACGAATTCCCCTAAAATCATAGGAAAAATAGGCACCATTGCATTTCTCAATGCGTGCCGAATCGTTGCTTGCCCACGCGTCAACCCTTTCGTTCTTGCAAGCAACATAAATTCTCCCGTTAATACTTCCGTCAATTCGGCACGCGTATATCGCGCGTATCCTGCAATCGAGCCAAAGCACAACGAGAACACCGCAGGAAGCATAGATTTGAACATTTCCCACGAAAAATAATCCGTACCGCTTTCCATACGCAAAGGAAACCAGCCGAGTTTAAAACATAAAACGTACTGAATTAAAAACGCAAAAACAATGGAAGGAATCGATATCATTACGATAACGCCCGTAGAAATCACTTGGTCTTGCCACTTATTCTTTTTTAACGCCGCCAAAATACCAAGCCCCAAACCAATGGGAACACCAATCAGCGAAGAATAAACGTTAATCAAAATCGTAGGCGGTAAACGAGAAACGAATCCGTCCCAAATCGGTTGATTTATATAGCCTGGCATCGTCGTACCAATACCGAAATCCCCCTCGGTAACGATTCTAACCACGTAATTCCACAACTGTACGGGAATCGGGTCGTAATAACCGCGTTCGCGCAGTTTCATTTCTATCAACTGCTTATCAACCCCCAATCCCTCGCCCAAAGGAATAGGCAACAATTTAATCAGAACGAAACAGGTAACGATAATGATAGAAAACGTCATCAACATCAACCCGATTCGTTTTAATATATACTTTAACATATACATAGTGATAAAATCCTCCCATTTCAACAACCCAAACAGCGGAGATAAGTTTCCTTATCTCCGCTGTCTGAATCGTTACTTTAATCAATCACGACCAAACAAATAGTTCAACGTGCCACCGTTTTCAGCTACGAACGCAGCCCATTCCGTATCATCATAATTATACGTCATATAACGGGTACCGCCGTAACCAACGAAGGTATTGTATTCATAAGAGATATAATCGCACTTATAGCTCATAAGGCTTCCCGCGAATTTCGAGAATACAGGAACTGAATAGTAAGCGTTGAGAACCGTCGCTTCGATTTCGCCAAGAATTACCAACTTGTCTTCGATAGGATACAACGAGAAGTTGGGAAGAGATTTACCTGCTTCGCCCTTGCCTTGAATAGCGTCGCTCCATTCCGCAAGGTTAAACGTATATTCACCGCCTTCGTGCGTATCGTCGCCTTGAACATTAACTGTTACACTAACCGCTTTAGGATCCCAACCTTGCGCATAACGGTTTGCACCTTCAATTTGCGTAGCGCACAACAAGTAGTAAGGATTGAACGGTGCGTTACCCCATCCGCTGAAAATTAAATCGTATTCGCCATCTCTGAATTGCTTCGACCAAGTTGCAGACGAGAAGTAGAAGTATTCGATTTCAATCTTGTCTTCCAAAGGCGTACCTACCGTAGCTGCGTCAAACGCCGCTTGGAACCAATTCTTAACACGGTCGGTATTTTCGCTTTGCTGTTCGATACCGTAGGTAAGAACAACCTTCATATCGTCCGTGAAATCGCCTGCCTCTTTTGCTTCGTTATAAGCCTGCGTCATCAATTCTCTTGCGAGCGTAATGTTGTAACCCGTCATTGCGTCCAAAGCGTCGTCGATATCCGTATATTCTACCGCACCAACTTTCCAACCGTCTTCCGTCTTGGTTGCGCCGTATGCGTTGAGGATTGCCTCTTTCGCCTGTACGCTTTCACGATACGTCTTACCGTTTTCAACATCGTAATAGTACATATTATTCAACAAACCGAGTGCCGCCAAGGAAGAAGGATTGTTCTTCGCACAGTAATCGTCACGGTCAAGCATCAAGGAAATCGCTTTACGGAAAGATTCATAATTCAACAATTTGTTCGTTTTACCGTCTTCCGTTTTGTTTGCTCTCGATTGAAGATTCAAACAATAGGTATACGTTTCGGGCGTGAAGTACGCGCGGCTGGAATTTCTGTATTCTTCCGCAATCGTAACGTCCATACCAACGCCGTCGATTTCACCTTTTTGGAACATTTGCCAAGCGGTAGACCATTCGCTTACCTTATCGCAAACGATTCTATCCGTTTGATATTGACCCTTATATTCGTCCATACCATAACCGTACCATTTTTCGTTACGGGAAAGGGTGTAGGTTACGTCCGTTTGATAATTCGTCAACTTGTAAGGGCCCCAGCTTGCGGAATTTTCAACGCTAGCCGAACAATATGTGTTCACCCAAGGGGTCTTCGTTTGGTCTTCGCAAGCCAACCACAAAGATTTCTTAACCAAGGGGAAGCTCTGCAAATAGTAAGCCGCTTCGTACGTCAAGTCGCCATTTTCATCAATGGGAGCCAACGTGCTGTCGGTTACCATAACCAATTCGTATTCGTTTTCACCTACAAAATAGCCTACTTCATCAAAAGACATTTCGGGATAGGTATATTCGGTTACGAAGAAATCCAATTCTTCATTGGGTTCAGTTTGCCACCAACCAATAAGTTTATCCCAAGACGCTTTCAACGTTGCATCAGCTTTAATTTCAGCAAACGTTTTTCCTTGCATTGCAAGAATTTCACTAACACTTGCTTCCAATCCATAAGAATTAATAAAATAATCAACTACCGCTTCCGCCGTATAAGATGCAGGGAAACCAACCGCCGCACGAACCGAAGATTCTGCGCCACCGTAAGCCTCGTTTTCCGTAGGATTACCCAATGCGAACACAATCTTGCTGTCAAGTTCTTCAGAATATACTGCATAAGGCGAATCCGCTGCAAACCAACCCGATTGACCTTGTTTTACGTATTCTTGCGAATTGTGAATAATGTAGTTACCGCTGTAATAATTGGAAGCGGTTTCAAACAAATACTTAGGAGAAAGCTGTTGAGACATCGTGAATACGAAATCTTCCGCTTTGATAGGCGTGCCGTCATCCCACGTCAAATCGTTACGAAGGGTGATTGCAAACGCATGATGTCCTTCCGCTACGTCTTCCGCCGTAATACCGTATTTGCCTTCATATCTTGCCGTAACGTCTTCTAATTTCGTTGCCGCCGAATAATCAATCTCAAACCCACCAGGTACGATTTCGCCGTTTTCGTCCAACTTATAATCGAATTCGAAGAACGAGCTGTTCATATACCCTGCTAAAGAAGTATTGGTAGCGTCATTCGTCAAAATTTCGTTCCAAACGTTAGGCATTTGAGACGTATAATCGTTATTCGTATACACTTTCGGGTCTTTGTGTCCCGTAGTGTCAACTTGTTCGATTTGACCGCTACTGCTGCTATTGCTACTATTCACACCTGCGCCGTTTTTGCCGTTGAGAACTGCACCAAGTACAACACCGCCAACAATAACAACACCAAGCGCCGATGCCGTTATCGCAACAACTTTTTTGTTCGACAACAGCTCTTTCAATTTCTCTTTGAAATTGTTTGCCATAAAAAACCTCCAATAATAATTTTTAATATTTAACCAAAATTCTTTTTTATCGAAAAGAATTTTAATTCCACTATTAAGTATTTACGTTTTGGTGTAGAATTACACCAAAACGGGGCATGCCCCGAAATTTTATGCGATTTTATCACATTTTTAACAAATTATATCATATTTCTGCATATTTGTCAACCCAAATCAACAAAATCTTGAAACATTTTCGCTTTTTCTATCGAAATAATCGATTGATTGTATCATATTTTTAGAAAATCAAGAGATACACGCGGTATGACGGGACTAACTGTCATTGCAAGGCAATCTTATAGATTGCTTCACTTCGTTCGCAATGACAGAATGAGGTCGCAATAACATGGTGAAATCGCAATGACAAAAACGCCACGCTGTCATTCAGAGGCGCAACGCGCCGTAGGAATCCCGTGGTGGAGTATTTTACAAGAGATACGCTCGACTCACTTCGTTCGCTCGGTATGACAGGTGGGCTATGGAATTAAATGTCATTGCGAGGCAATACGGTTGCTGCGGCAATCTTATAGATTGCTTCACTTCGTTCGCAATGACAGAATGAGGTCGGCAAGATAAAATATCGCCTCCCTTTATGCAAGGGAGGCTTTACACATTATATATTATATATATTAGCCGTTGATAACGTTCATTTTCGTTACCAACACTTCGCTATCCACTGCGTCAAACACGTCTTTTGCGCTGACACCGACGAAATCTTCGCCCAACATTTCCTTGATATTTCCACTCGCGGAAAAGTCCGTAAGGCGAGCCGTGATTTTCCCGTTCTCCACCAAAAATGCCAACTGCACGGGCATACCCACTACGCCCTCCGTCGTCATATCGCCACCCGAAGTAATGGCAATATACACGGCTTTTTCCGCGCCTAACATTGTTTTCAAATCGGGTGCGGTACGTTTCAGATACAGACCAGGCACACCGATAGACGGAACTCCGTCGTAAGGCGCAGCCGACGTTTTCGACAACGGTAAGTTGAACATTGTCGAGGTATTTTTATTGTTTAACACGTTTTTAAACGTTCCGTTTTCAATAATGGGCGCGCGATAGTCTTTCGCGATTTCGCCCTCGGAATCGTAAAATGCCGCCGCGCGATTGGTTTTGGGGTTTCTATCGATACAAACGCTGAGGTTTTCATTGAAGATTTTTTCACCCAATTTACCGCTGAACAGCGAACCGCCCGAAATATAATATTCGGCGATAAAATCTTTGACTACATTGCCTAAAACGTCATAGGGCGCAACGATTACGGGGTATTTCCCGTCGGGCAGCGTTACTTTTTCCCCGAAAAACGCGTCGTGCAAAGTTTTCATATCGTTGACGATTTTGTTTTCCGTTATTTTTCCGTAAGTGGACACGTTGGTTTGATAATACGCGTCCGCGATATTGGACGAATCTTTATCCTTTACTTGGAAAAACACGGTAAACGAATTGTTTTCATACGCCAAATCGGTATCTTGCGAGTTTTTATAACTGCCTTTACGGCGAATTGCTTGCGTTTTGCCGTTGATTAAAAACCGAGGACAAGCGTTTGCCACTTTTTTCGCCAAACGCTTGGTCGTGCGAATCAAATCCTGTTCCGCCACGACGGCTTTGTCGCGAATAACGCTCTTTTTCACGCCCTTATTCAATTTGCAAGGATACGGAATCCCGTCGTTTAATTTTTCTTTCGCCTGTTTTTCGAGCGCCGTCCAATCCGCGTCGCCCAACGCGCCCGCTACGCCGATTTTATCGTTATCGTATACGCGTACCGTCGATTGCGTTTCATCTTTTACACGATAGGAATCTACTTTCCCGTCCGTAACGTTTAACGTGATTTCGTTGCTGACATTTACCAAATATTCTTTTTGCATAATTCCCCTCCTTTACTGCGCGAACATTTTCGAGATACGCACGTGCGGACCGCCAAACCCAACGGGCAAAGGATACTGTTCGTTCTTACCGCAACCGCCGGAAACGAAACTCATAAATTCTACTTTGTCCGAAAGCCCGTCGATAAGCCCTAACGTTGTGAATACGTCGCCCGTGATAACGCTTATTTTAACGGGACGCGTAATTTTTCCATCTACGATTTCATACGCAACGTTCGGGGCAATCGTGAACTTACTCATACCCGAACCGTGTTTCACGCTCTTGATATAATATCCGAATTTCACGCCAGCGAACAATTCTTCTTTGGTATATTCACCCTTTTCGATATACGTATTGGTCATACGCACGATAGGTTCAAACGTACAATTTACCGCGCGCGCATTGCCCGTCATTTTTTCTTTTAAATACGCGGACGTTGCGCCGCTGTGCAATCTGCCTGCCAACACCCCGTTCTTGATTAGATAATTTTTACGCGCTTTCGTCCCCTCGTCGTCGTAAGGCACGTAACCGCTTCCAAGCGATTTACCGCAGTCCACAATCGAAAGCAAGGGCGAAGCCACCGTCTTGCCAATTTGCCACTCACGGCGGATTCCCTCATCCGCGAGCATAAAGTCTGCCTCCGATTTATGCCCGAACGATTCGTGCGCGAAAATCCCAGCCGCTTCTGGCGAAAGGATAACGGGATATTCCCCCGGCGTAATCGCCACTTCGTTTTTCATACATTCGATTTGTTCGTCGAACGCCGCCTTGATTTCCTTCCCTTTGCCTTTTAAAGCGGAAAAACGCGTATGCCCAATTTGATGATGCGCCTGGAAGAATTTTTCCCCCTCCGCGAGTGTACAAGCAAGCACGATTCCGCAAGTTTGATAATCGTATTTAATCGACGCGCCTTTGCTGGAATAAAATTCAAACACGCTGTTTCTGTCGAGATATATTGCCTGTGGCATAGCCATAAGCGGAGACGACGACAAAATCGGTAAATATTTTTCAAGCAACGCTTTCTTTTCCGAAATAGGAATATTTCTTACCGAAGTATCGGAAAACGCCATTTTTTCTTCTACGTTCACTTGGTAACGGCTGACCGTTCGGTTGCGTAAAATTTTCGGATTGCTCTTTGCCTGCGCGTACAATCCGTCCAATTTATTTTGGATATCACCGATATCCGTCGTGGACGCGTAATACCACATTTTACCGTCAAACACACGAATAAACGCGCGTTTTTCCTTACTTTCTTTGATTTCTTTCAACATACCGTTCATAAACGTAACGTTCGTGGAAAATCTATCCTCTATTCTTACGTCCGCGTATGCGTCTTGTTTAAACGTAAACATTCGCTCCTCCTTCTTTTAAACGTTTTGCATAATCGTTATACGTAGTTAAATTATATATAAATTCGTCGACAATGTCAAGGGTTTCACTAAATTTTCACCAAAAAACGCCTTGACTTTTATTATGAATAATGCTATTATTTGTATATTGAATATTATATCATTGTTATTTGAGGAAAAATCATGCTGTTTGGAAAGCATATCAACCGCTATTATTTAAAATATCTATATATGTTTTTATTCGGACTGGTCGCGCTCGTTACCGTCGATTACGCGCAACTGGAAATTCCGCGTCTTTATAACTATCTCATCAACGGCGTAAACGAAGGCGTCGTGGAGATAGATGGGGTAATGGTTGCATTTGATTTTGATTTTGTGTTGAAACGTATCTGCCAACCTATGATGTGGATTATCTGCGCTATGATAATCGGCAGATTTTTATGGAGAATCTGCTTTTTCGGCGCAGGGATTAAAATCGAAACAGATTTGCGTTTGAAAATGTTCGATCATTGCAAAAACCTTTCGCAAACGTATTATCAAGTGAATAAAGTCGGCAATTTAATGTCCTTGTTCACCAACGATATCGATACCGTACAAGAATGTTTGGGCTGGGGTACTATGATGCTTGCCGACGCGCTGTTTTTGGGCGGTTTGGCAATCGTTAAAATGTGGACAATGAACGGAATGTTGACTCTGTTTGCCCTTATCCCGATGGCGTTTCTGCTCGCCGTATCCCTTATCGTCGGAAAGTATATGACGATGAAATGGGACGTACGCCAACAGGCGTTTTCCGATTTGTCCGATTTTTCCCAAGAAAGTTTTTCGGGTATCGCCGTCATCAAGGCGTTCGTAAAAGAATGTAAGGAATTGTGGGCGTTTAAAAAATTGAATGATAAAAACGAAACCGCAAACGTCGATTATACGAAAATCTCCACGTTACTTCGAATTTTCGTTACTCTGTTTGTAGAATCGGTTATTTGTATCATTCTCGGTTACGGTGGTTATCTCGTTTATAAAGACGTATTAAACGCAGGACAGTTGATGGAATTTATCGGTTATTTCAATTCGATTGTGTGGCCTGTAATGGCGGTGTCCGAACTGATTGAAATGACTTCGCGCGGAAAAGCCTCTTTGAATCGAATCGGCGAATTGTTGGAGGCAAAACAAGACGTGCGCGACAAAGCCGATGCGAAACCGATTGAAAGCGTTGCAGGGAAAATCGAATTCAGGGATTTATCGTTCCGCCATGCAACGGGCGAATTTGACGCCTTAAAAAACGTATCGTTTACCATTGAGGCAGGCGAAAACGTAGGACTGATTGGAAAAACGGGCGCAGGAAAAACCACTCTGGTCGATTTGATTTTGCGTAATTATAACGTTGCAGACGGGTGCTTATTCGTAGACGGACAAGACGTCAACGACGTTACCATTTCGTCGCTGAGAAACTATATCGCTTACGTTCCGCAAGACAATTTCTTGTTCAGCGATACCATTGCAAACAACATTGCGTTCGCCGTAGACGACAAATCCCCCGAAGGTGTTCGCCGCTCGGCGGAGCTTGCCGCAGTCAGCGACAATATCGAAGAATTTGCAGACAAATACGACACTCTGCTTGGCGAACGAGGCGTTACCGTATCGGGCGGGCAAAAACAGCGCATTTCGATTGCGCGCGCGCTGATGGTAGACGCGCCGATTTTGATTTTGGACGATTCACTCTCTGCGGTGGACACCAAAACGGAACGGACTCTTTTGGATAATTTACGCGCGGAGCGCGCAGGCAAAACCACCATTTTAATCGCGCACCGTATTTCCACCGTCGAACAGATGGACAAAGTGATTTTTATCGACGACGGACAGGTCGTTGCCGCGGGGTCGCATCAAGAATTGTTAAATTCTTGTTCCGCATACAAAACGATGGCGGAATTGCAAAAATTGGAGGAGGAAAAAGATTGATATGACGTTTTTTGAAAAGTATTATCCTCTGATTATTATGGGCGGTATTTTGGGCGCGTTCGCGTTGGTGTTCGCTCTTTCCTACGCACTTATTAAAAATAAAAAAGAAAGCATCGGATTTGACAGAAACATACCCGACAAAGAAATCGTGAAACGTTTGCTTGCCTATGCAAAGCCATATTGGAAAGGGTTTGCGTTCGTTTTGCTCTTGATGCTGTTTTCCATTTCCTACGATATCGTATCCCCTCTCTTGATTGGGAAAATTCAGGGTATGATTAAAGGCGAATTTCAGTTAAATGATTTGTTTTTAATGATTGCGTTGTACGCAAGTATTTTAATCGTTACCTTGGTTTGTTCGTACGCGCAAGCGATTATTTTACAAAAAATCGGACAAAAAATCGTTTCCAATATCCGTATGGATTTATTCAAACATATCGAAACGCTGTCCCACGAACAACTCAATCATATCCCCGTCGGGAAATTGGTTACCCGCGTTACCAACGACACCAACGGCGTTTCTATGATGTTTACGAACATTATCGTCAACCTTATCAAAAACTGTTTCGTAACCGTGGGCGTATTGGTGGCAATGCTGTGTTTAAATTACGCCTTGACGTTGATGATTTTATGTTTCGTGCCGTTCGTCATTTTCTTTACGGTCATCTTCCGTAAATTTTCAAGACGCGCGTATCGCCGCGTAAAAGACAACACCACGGATATCAATACCTTTTTGTCTGAAAATTTATCGGGTATCAAAATCACGCAATTTTTCAACCGCGAAAACACGAAGTTGGAAGAATTCAGAAAAAAGAATACCAGCCTTGGCAAAGCCAAACATCAACAAATTTTCGTATTCGGTATTTTCCGTCCTATGGTATATATGTTGTATATCGTTTCGGTGCTTTGTCTGTTTTTCTTCGGCGCAAAAGGCGCGTTGGACGGAAAAGCAATCCTTGGTCAGACGATTACCAGCGAAATTATCGTTTCGTTCTATATGTATATCTCCAAATTCTTCAACCCTATCCAAAGCCTTGCCGAACAGTTTAATTGGTTGCAATCGGCGTTTGCCTCCGCGGAAAAAATTTTCACGATTATGGATATGCAGCCTATCGTCGTGGACGAAGACGGCGCAATGGAATTGACCGAAGTCAAAGGCAAAATCGAATTTAAAAACGTTTGGTTTGCTTATGAAAACGAAGATTGGGTATTAAAGGACGTTTCTTTTACCGTCGAGGCGAAACAAACGGTGGCGTTCGTCGGGTCGACGGGTTCGGGAAAAACCACTATTTTATCTTTAATTTGTCGCAATTACGATATTCAAAAAGGTCAAATTTTAATCGACGGAATCGATATCAAAAAAATCAAAATTTCTTCTTTGCGAAAACACTTTGGACAAATGTTGCAAGACGTGTTCCTCTTTTCGGGTACAATTCGGGACAATATCCTACTCCGCGAAGAAAATGTCAGCGACGAAGAAGTGTGGCAAGCGTGCGAATACGTACACGCGGATTCGTTTATCTCCAAATTGCAAGAAGGATTGGATTATGAAATTTTGGAACGCGGCAACAATTTCTCCGCAGGACAAAGACAACTGCTTTCCTTTGCGCGAACAATCGTGCATAAACCCAAAGTGATGATTTTGGACGAAGCAACCGCAAATATCGACACGGAAACCGAACAAATCATTCAAAAATCCTTAGAAAAAATGATGAATATCGGCACTATGTTAATCGTTGCGCACCGTTTGTCCACCATACAACACGCGGATAAAATTATCGTACTTTCCCACGGAAAAATTATTGAGGAAGGCGACCATTTCGACCTATTGAAACGAAAGGGAAGTTATTACAATCTGTACACCTTACAACATCAAAAAGAAACCCTGTTAAAAGGCGAAATGAAACCTGCCGTGTGATTGAAAATTCTATCGTTTAAACGTGTTACGCCCCGAAAGTTTTATGCTTCCGGGGCGTAGTTTTATGCGTATTCGTTTTTATGCGTTTTCCGTTTTATCAGGGTCGGACAACGCCACGCTGAGCGATTGTTTGTACGCTGTGATAACGATATGTTCGTGCGAACCGCCGTTTTCACCGTCCAACGTCCAAGCCGTCGGCTCACAACGGATTTCAAATTTTTTCGCCCGTACGAACGCCAAACCCGACGAGGCAAAATCACGCGAAAGAAATCCTTTTTTCAACTGATCCCAATCCTTTAAGGTTTTGGGACGAGGAATAAACAACCCCTCCAACAACCCGTCGTTCAAAACCGCTTCTTTGTCCGTGAAATTTTTCACACCGCCAATGGAACGGGAATTGGATATCGCGCCGAAAATAAATTCTCCTTTTAATACCGTTTCGCCCGTGTCCACCGTCATTTTACGACAAGCCCTTTTCAATTTTTTCGGTCCGACGATGCTTCTTACCACGTTGACGAAATAAGCGAGAAACTTCCAACGTTTTTTCGCTTTTTGGTCGGTGTCATAGGCTACGTTGGTCGCCACGCCAAACGCCGCCACGTATGAAAAATACGTGTTCTCAAATTTACCGACGTCCACGTCCACGACGTAATCGGACACCGCGATTTTTGCCGCCGCAATAACGTTGTTTTTAGGTAAATTGTGCGCGGTTGCAAAATCGTTTACCGTGCCTGTGGGAATATACCCCACCGTTACCTTTTTGGGCAACAACATTACGGCGTTTACCAACTCGTTTAACGTTCCGTCGCCACCGGCAACGACGATACGGTCAAAATCCTTTCCCTCGGCAAGAATTTTTTTCTTCCCATCACCAGGAGCTTGCGTAGAATACACCACTACGTCGTAATTCGCTTTGATGAAAATATCCACAACTTCGGCAAGTCGTTTGCAGATTTCGCCCGAACCCGATTGCGGATTGAATATAAACAACAGTTTTTTCATTTCCATATCGCCTCGCTTTTCATTCCGTTTGTTTTATCATAGCACTATTTTTCGCAAATGTCAACGCTTTTTCCGTATTCGCCCGCCGCCTCGTTTAAGGCGCGAATATACCCGTCTTTGTCCATCATAAAGCTAAGTCCGTGTCCTGCCCCTGCTACCTTATAAATCCATTTTTTCTCAGACGCGCCTTTTTCGTATTCGTAATATTTTCCACGCAAAACCAACCCATCGTTACTGCGAACGGACAATTTCTCGCACGGCATAGAGCGCGTTTCTTTCATCCACCCTACCATCACGTCGCGATACGGTTCGTAAATTTCACCGTCGGGAATTTGATATTCGTCTTTCCCTAGCGGTTTCCGTTTGGGAGAATAGAACGCCATATAAAAACAGATAAACGCCGTCAACGCAATCAGCAATACAACTGCGGACAATACAATTAAAACCACTTTCATAATACGCTTATTATACCTCTTTTTATGCAAATTGTCAAACGCTCGTTCCGTTCTCCTTGCTTTTTTATTTACGGTATGATATAATACCGTTGACGTCGCTCGAATGGGGCTACCCCCATATGCGGGCAACCCCATTCGTCGTAAAAAAGAGGTTTTTATGTCGTCTTTTCAATCTATTTTAAAAGAATACGCCCGTTCGCTGGGCGCAGATCTCGTGGGATTTTGCGACCTTACGCAATCGCCTATCAAAAACCAACCAAATTTACATTACGCAGTTTCCATTGCCGTAAAAATTTCCGACTCCGTGTTAAAAACCATTGATAACGCGCCTTCGTTTGTGTATTTTCAACAATACCGCACCGCCAATGCGTTGCTTGACAAAATCGCATTTTTGCTGGCGCGAAAAATAGAGGATTGTGGCTATTCCGCCCTGCCCGTTGCGGCAAGCCAGAGCCTCGGGAAAAACAATCCCTACCGCGGCGTTACGTCGCATAAAACCGCCGCCGTTTTATCAGGACTTGGATTTGTGGGAAAAAGCGGATTGTTTCTTTCCTCTTTATACGGCAGTAAAATCCGCCTTGCCACCGTGCTGACCGATTTGCCTTTACAAAGCGAATTGCCCTTGATTGAAAACGGTTGCGGTGAGTGCACCATTTGCCAAAAAGCGTGTCCTGCCGGCGCAATCTTCGGACAACTTCCTACCACGGACGGAGAACGGAATTTTGACCCCGAAAAATGTTCGAGGTATATGAAAGAACATTTTCAAGACGTCGGCAGAGGCAGCGTTTGCGGCGTTTGTATCAAAGTTTGCCCAAAAAATAAACTCCGATAGGTGCGTCACTCATAGAGATTTTTTAGACATTATAAAAGGATAGCAAAATTTTGCTATCCTTTACTTTTTGCTTTGCAAAACACACGGCTTTCTTTTGAAAGTATAGTGTGCTACACTTTTGAAAATTTTCCACAAAAAATATCAACTCGATAAATTGGAATTTGTCGTTATAAATCAATCTTGATTTCGTATTGGTCATCAATAAGAATATAGTTTGAATTATGTCTTTTCGCAAGTGCCAAGACTTCTGCATTATCTGCCAATACACTCTCCATTGTACACCATTCATCAT